>JAIFMW010000096.1 GCA_020048105.1 Deltaproteobacteria bacterium
CATCTTGATCATGTCCCTGGCTCTGCGCGACACGCTGAAACCAGGCGGTACCGGGCCTCAGTTGCGCTATGCGGTGGTGGATTTGGATGATTCCGTTTCCAGCCGCGAGGCGGTGGAACTGCTCGCTTCTCAGAGTTTCATTTCGGATCCGCTGATCACCACGGAAGGCGCTGCACAGGCCGCCATCACGAACGGCCAGCTGCCCTTTGCCGTGGTGTTCCCCAAAGGCTTCGAGCAACGTCTAGCCGATGAACTTGGCGCGACCGGACTGGTCACGCTGCGCCTGGATCCCACGGTGGCGGTGCTCGCACGGTCGGCCTTTCGCCAACATTTGCTTGGTGTCCTGGGCACCCTGAAAGCGCGGAGTTTTCTGCGCACCATGGATCCCATGTTCGGCGGGGCTGCCGCTTCGGCCCTCAATCCCCAAAGCCTGCAAGGCACAGTTAGCGAGGAAAGCCTGGGGCGAGCAGAAATCGCGACACCGCCCACCGCCGTGCAGCAGAATGTTCCGGCCTGGATGATCTTCGGCATGTTCTTCGTGGTCATGCCCATCACCGCCATCTTCATCACCGAACGCCAGAACGGCACCCTGCAGCGCCAGCGCAGTCTGGGCATCGGCCATGGCTCGCTACTGATGGGGAAGCTGGTGCCCTTCATCGGCGTCAACTTGATTCAAACGGTATTGATGCTCGGCGTCGGCGTCTGGTTGGTGCCGCTCTTCGGCGGTGAAGCCCTTTCCATTCCAAGGGCCATTTGGCCGTTGCTCGGAGCCGTAGCGATGTGCCTATCCTTGGCCGCTGTGTCGTGGGCCTTGCTGGTGGCAACGTTGGTTCGCACCACGGAACAGGCCACGGTGCTGGGTGGTGTGGGCAATATCCTGATGGGTGCCATCGGCGGCATCATGGTGCCCCGCTTTGTCATGCCAGCTGAAATGCGCGTTTGGACAAATCTATCGCCCATGGCCTGGGGACTGGACGCCTTCCATGCCGTGATGTTACGCGGTGGAGGCTGGGCAGGCCTGCTGCCGAGCGCCACGCGCTTACTGCTCTTTGCCGGCATTGCCCTGACCTTGGCCACGTGGCTCGCCCGACGACGAAGGATCTGATCATGAAAAGCCTCGAAGTCCTGGCCGTGGAATTGAAACAGTTGATCGTGGAGAGCTGTGAACGCCCCGTGGAACCGGGCTCCATCACCAATGAGGAACTCCTGTTCGGCCCCGAGGCACGCTTGGCCTTGGATTCTCTCGATGCCCTTCAGCTCTCCATGGCCATCCAAAAACGCTACGGCCTGCGCCTGACCGATAGCAAAGAGACCCGCCGCATTCTGTCCAGCGTTGGCCACATGGCCCAGGTGCTGGAAACGCATCTCGCCGCCCACTGATGCGCCCGGTCTTCATCACCCATAGCGGCCTCTGGTGCGCCGTAGGCGGCACACCAAAGGTCGTAAGAGACACACTCTTGCAAGGCCAAACGGCCATGGGTCGCCTGATGATCTTGCAGCAAACTTTCCCGTATGGCTTCGCCACGGAGCCTTCGAAGCCCTTTCATGCTCGCTTAGAGGAAGGCCTTCACGCTGTGGCTTGCGACCTGGATTTAGGGACTCTTTCAGAGGATGCGCCGCTGCTGTTAGGCAGTTCGAGCTTGATGATCGGAAGCGTCGAGGAAGGCTCTTGGCCCCCCAAACAGCTCTTGCCCACCGATTCTCTGGATGAATCCATTCGAAGTTATTGGGGCATTACGAACCGAGGTTGGTCCTTTTCGTGCGCCTGTACTTCGGCCGTGCACGCCCTGGACGCCGCCGTGGGACTCATCGAAACCGGTGCGGTGGAAGAGGCCCTGGTCATCGGCGTGGAAATATGCAACCGCATAACACCGGCGGGTTTCGCCGCCCTTCAATTGCTTTCACCCTCGACTGCTCGCCCCTTGGATCTCGAACGCAACGGCTTAGTGCTTGGCGAGGCCATCGCCGCCGTGCGCCTGAGCGCACAACCCTCCGGCTGGCGAATTCATCCTCCGGCCTTGGCCCTGGATGCAACCAGTGCCACCGGCCATGCCTCCGACGGCTCCACCGTGGCGGCTGTCATGCGCCAAGCCTTGGAATACGCGGCCACGGACCCCAAAGAACTCCGTGCCATCAAACTCCAGGCTTCCGGTTCTCCAAGTGCCGATGCCGTGGAAGCAAGGGCCTTGAAAACGGTATTCGGAACCAACCTGCCACCCCTGTTTTCCCTTAAGGCTTCGCTGGGGCATACCCTCGGGGCCTCGGGCCTCGCTGAAATGGTGGCCATGCTCCAATGCGGCGGTCACGACTTTCTTCCCACCACGGCGGGCTTTGACCTTGCCGATTCCGAATTAGGCGTTGCACCGAATCGCGCCCCAATCGCCTGGAAGTCAGGCCCCGTGCTCTTGAACATTCAGGGCTTCGGCGGCGGTCTCGCCTCCTGGGTCGTGGAGCGCCAATGACAGCAATGCCCATGTGGACGCCCCTGGTGGAATTGTCTGTGGACCTGCCCCGTGCGGAGGTTCAAGCCTTCGCTCGCAGCCAATTCGGCACCGCCCTGCGAAGGGCTGGAATCAGCGCGGAATTCACCTTGGCCAGTGCCTTGGCCTGTTGGCGAAAATTGCCGCTAGAGCCCGTGGCCCCTTCCCTAGCCCTGATCTGGACCAGTCGCACGCTGACCGGCACCGAGAACACCGCCTGCCTAACAGAGATCCTTGAGGCCCGTGAACTCCCCATGCCCTTTCAGTTCATCGCCAGCCAACCCGCCATGGCAGGAGTTCATGCCAAGTCGTTGTTCCCAGGGCTGGACCATGTGACGACCCTCACCCACAGCGCCGCGGGAGTTGCCGAACGCCTGCTGCCAGCTCTTTCGCGTCGGCACTCCTGGAGTCATGTGCTGCTGGGCGAAGTCTGGACGCCCACACCGTGGCAAGAAGATGGGGAACGTTTCTGCTCACATTGGCAAGTAATGACCCACGGTTGAAAATCCAGGAGGAAACGACCATAGTTTCCGCATCGTCCAATGCGGCTTGCCCCGAACCTTCAACGCCATTTCAGCGCGCCTTGGCCCCTTGATTAGGAGAATGAACATGAACCGGACTCGAATCCTTGCCATTGCATTGGTGCTGGCCGCGGCCTTTTCCCTCCACGCAGGGCCCGGTCTGATCAAAGCCTCCACCAAGGGCAAGCTCGAAACGGTAAAGGAACTCCTTGCCGCAGGCGAGAATGTCAACGAACCCGACAAGAACGGCTGGACTCCGCTCATGTGGGCAACCTATTACCGCCATCTGCCGGTTACGGAACTGCTACTTGAAAAAGGCGCTGACCCCAATAGTCAAGCCACCAGCGCCTATGCCTCCCTGGCGAAAGGCGCAACCGCACTGATCATCGCGAGTTATTACGGTCTGGATGATCAAGTCGCGGCCCTAGTGAACAAGAAGGCCAAGCTGGATCTGGCCGATGAAACCGGCAACACGGCTGCCGATTACGCCCGCCAATACAATTTTTCCAATGTGCTCGAAGTGCTCGCCAAGGCACCCGGTGGTGCCGCCGCGGGTGGGGGTTCCAAGGTATTTCTTCCGAAGGGTGTTGACGGCACGCCTCTGTCCAAAAAATACACCTCGGTGGTGATGGAGGATTTCACAGCCAAAAGTGAAATCTCCAAGGACTACGCCTACGCCGTAACCGACTGCCAGACCAACGCCCTGGCCGTGATGATTCAGCGCAAGGGTTTTGAGAAAACCGAGATGGCAACGGCAGGCAAGAAGTATGACGAAACAACTCTCCTAGTTCGGGTCGACATCACCGAACTTCGAATCACCAGCGGCGCCGCTCGTTTCTGGGCCGGCGCCATGGCCGGGAATTCCTTTGTGCACGCCAAGGTGACTCTGGTGGATGCAGCCACCGGTAAGGTGGAGCGCGAGCAGTTGCTCACCACTGAAAACAACGCCTGGGGCGCATCCTGGACGGCGGGCTCCACGGACCGCAGCATTCCGAAGGATATGGGCGCCATCATCGCGGGCTACATCCTGACCGTGGGCGCGAATAAGTAATGTTGGAGTCGATTTCGGTGAAAGATCGTTCAGAGAAACCATCGGGAATCTCCCTTGAGGAGCGCAAACGCATCATCGCTCCCGCCGTCCAGCGACTCTTCGGGCCCGACACGGAGAGCTTCAAAGGACGACTGAAACCCCGAGCGGTTGGGGAACCCTTGCCCATCGGCACCCGCGTCTTTTGGCGATCGGAGCGAGGGCGCATGCACCTCTATTCGGGCCTAATCGAAGCCTTCTGGCTTCAGGGCGATGACGCCTGCCCCAGCCATTACCAAGTGCGACGCGGTGACACCTATCGGGTGCGAGTCGATATCGTAGACGGCGAACCCATGGAGCGACCCCGTTTCAAGTACCCTTGGGCGGTGAAGGTTTCAAAATCTTTGGACTAGGGGCTGAAATGGACCGAAATATCTGGGCAGGCGTGGGTGCGGGACTCGTAGTGGGTCTTGCGATTGGCTATTTTGTCGGCCGAGGTCATGCCTCAGATTCCGGGGGCGCCATTCCCGTGACTCCCGCAGTGGCGACGGTTTCCCCCGCCTTGGCACTCCAGCGGCGCATTTTCGATGCCCAGCAAGTCACTCAGCGGGAACCTGGCAATGTCCAGGCTTGGATCGCCTTGGGCAATGACTACTTCGATGCCCGTCAGCCCCAGCAAGCCATTGAAGCCTACGACAAGGCCCTTGCACTGGAACCCAAGAATCCCAATGTCCTTACGGACCAAGGTGTCATGTACCGGGAAATCAGTGCCTTCGACAAAGCCATTGCGAATTTCCAGAAGGCGAATGCCATGGACCCTAAACATACGCAGAGTCTGTTCAATCTGGGGATCGTTTATCACCATGATTTGAAAGACAAGGCCAAGGCCATCAAGGCCTGGAATCGCGTCATTGAGATCGACCCCACCGGACCCCAAGCGGACAACAGCCGAAAAGCAATTGAAGAACTCAACACCGCGCTCCTCGCTCAACCAGAGGCCATGCCGAAGTGACCCTCCTGGACCTTACGAAATCATTGACCTCCCATCTTTGGTGGCTCTAAATTTCGAAGTTTCCCCCTACACTTTTCCGGTGCAGCGTTTGCGCGAAAGGTACCCCAGCGCTTGGTGGGCCTTCGCCTATAACTTTCAACGCAGGGGGACACCGGATGGACACGACCGCCAAAAAGGAGATGCTCGCCAAACTGCGCGAAGAGTCGCTGTTGGGGGGCGGCCAGGAGCGCATCGACGCCCAGCATGCCAAGGGCAAGATGACCGCGCGGGAACGCGTGAACGCGCTGCTCGATAAAGGCTCTTTCCGGGAACTCGATGCCTTCGTCACCCACCGCACCCATGACTTCGGCATGGACAAGAAAAAGTATCTAGGCGATAGCGTGGTCACGGGTTGGGGCCAGATCGAAGGCCGACCTGTCTATGTCTTCAGCCAAGACTTCACCGTGTTCGGTGGGTCGCTCGGCGAAGTGCATGCCGAAAAAATCTGCAAGGTGATGGATCTCGCAGTGAAGAACGGCATCCCCGTCATCGGCCTCAACGATAGCGGTGGCGCTCGCATCCAAGAGGGTGTGGTCAGCCTCGGTGCTTATGCCGATATCTTTTTGCGCAACACGCTGGCTTCGGGCGTAGTGCCCCAGATCAGCGCCATCTTAGGCCCCTGTGCGGGTGGCGCGGTGTATAGCCCGGCCCTCACGGATTTCATCGTGATGGTCAAGAAGACCAGCCACATGTTCATCACGGGTCCCGATGTCGTAAAAACCGTGACCCACGAAGATGTCTCCATGGATGATCTGGGCGGCGCCATCATTCATTCCACCAAGAGCGGCGTGGCTCATCTGGCCTGCGAAGACGAGCAGGATGCCCTGGAGCAGATCCGCACCTTGATGACCTACCTGCCATCCAACAACATGGAAGACGCACCCCATCAAGACACCGGTGATGATCCCAATCGCCGCGACCAGAGCCTCAATACCGTAGTGCCCGATGACCCGCGCAAGGCCTACGACATGCACGATGTCATTTCAAAGATTGTCGATAACGGCGACTTCTTCGAAATCCACGGCGCTTACGCGCAAAATATCATCTGCGGGTTTGCGCGCATGGATGGCAACGTGGTGGGCATTGTGGCCAACCAACCGCTGGTACTCGCGGGCGTGCTCGATATCAAGGCCTCCGTCAAAGCCGCCCGCTTCGTGCGGTTCTGCGATGCATTCAATATCCCCATCATCACCTTTGAAGATGTGCCCGGCTTCATGCCCGGCGTGCATCAGGAGCACGATGGCATCATCATCCACGGCGCGAAGCTACTGTACGCCTACTGCGAAGCCACGGTACCCAAGCTCACGGTCATCACCCGCAAGGCCTACGGCGGTGCCTACGACGTGATGAGTTCAAAACACATCCGTGGCGACTACAACATTGCCTGGCCCACCGGCGAAATCGCGGTCATGGGCCCCGAAGGCGCCGTGAACATCATCTTCCGCAAGGAACTTCAGGAGGCCACCGACCCCGTCGCCAAGCGTGCGGAACTCATCGAGACCTACAAGGAGAAGTTCGCTAATCCCTTTGTGGCTGCCGCACGCGGCTACCTGGATGATGTGATCGATCCTTCCGAGACTCGGCCCCGCCTCATCGAAGCCTTGAAGATCTGCCAAAACAAGCGCGACTCCAATCCCCCGCGCAAGCATTCCACCATGCCGCTATAAGGAGACGAACATGTCGAGAAAGACTTCCGTCGCCGAACTAAAAAAGCTGCTGTCGGATATTCCGTATAGCCATCTGGAACTTGGCGCGATCAACGATCATGCCGCGTATGTAATGAACTTCAAGGGCGTGCACGCCATGCACAGCCACGCGCGAGACGAAATGTACTTCGTTCTCGAAGGCAAGATTACGATCCGCTTTAAGAACGCCCCCGCCGAAACCCTACGCAAGGGCGAAAGTATGACGGTCCCGGCCTACATGACCCACAGCTCCGAAAGCACCCTGGGTGCGCTGGTGCTGATGATCAAGCCCAAGGATATGTTCCCCAAGCCTCAGGACCTGGAGTAGCCCCATGGCACAAAAGCCTGTGATGATTTGCGAAACGCTGCTGCGCGACGCCCACCAGAGCCTGCTCGCCACGCGCATGCGCACCGAGGACATGCTGCCACTCTGCCCCATGCTCGACGAAATCGGCTATTGGTCCCTGGAAGTTTGGGGCGGCGCGACCTTCGACACGGCCATTCGCTTCCTTGGCGAGGATCCTTGGGAGCGCCTGCGCACCCTGAAGAAGGCCATGCCCAAAACGCCCTTCCAGATGCTGCTCCGCGGCCAAAATGTCGTGGGCTACAAACACTATCCCGACGATATCGTCGAGAAATTCGTGGTGCTGGCCAAGAAAAACGGCGTGGATGTGTTCCGCATCTTTGATGCCCTGAATGATCTGCGCAACATGGAATTCGCCATGAAGATCGCCAAGCGCGAAGGCGGCCATGTGCAAGGCGTGATCAGCTACACCATCAGTCCCGTGCATAGCACGGAAGCCTTCGTCAAAATGGGCGCGGATCTCAAGGCTCTGGGTGCCGATAGCATTGCCATCAAGGATATGGCCGGGCTCATCACCCCCTATGTGGCCTACGATCTCGTAAAGGCGCTGAAAGAGCGCGTGGGCCTACCGGTGCAACTCCACACCCACTACACCTCCGGGTTTGGCACTGCGGCGCTGATCAAAGCCGTGGAAGCCGGCGTGGATGTGGTTGATTGCGCCATCTCCGCCATGGCTATGAGCACTTCTCAACCGCCTACCGAAACCATTGTGGCGGCCCTCAAGGGGCAAGAGCGTGACACTGGCTTGGATTTACCCAAGCTCGCCGATATCGCCCGCATGACTACAGAAATCCGCAAGAAATACGTGAGCTTCGAAGCGGGCATCGCTCCGGTGGATGTGAACGTGCTGCAGTTCCAGGTGCCCGGCGGCATGCTCACGAATCTCATCAGCCAATTGCGTCAGCAAGGCGCCATGGACAAATACTACGAGGTGCTCGACGAGATTCCCCGAGTTCGCAAGGACATGGGCTACCCGCCGCTGGTCACGCCCTCCAGCCAGATCGTAGGCACGCAGGCGACTCTCAATGTGGTGCTGGGCGAGCGTTACAAGATCATTCCCGAAGAAGTGAAGCAGTACTTCCGCGGCTACTACGGTCAACCTCCTGCACCCATGGATCCTGAAATCCAGAAGAAGGCCATTGGCAGCGAAAAGCCCATCACCTGCCGACCGGGCGAGATGCTGGCCCCCGGCCTCGAAGCGGCTCGACGCGAAATCGGCGACCTGGCTCGGAGCGAAGAGGATGTCCTCAGCTATGCGCTGTTCCCGCAGATTGCCAAGCCCTTCTTCGAGCGGCGCAACAAGGGCCTGGGTGGCAAGGAGGAAATCGCCGCCGCCATTGCGGCAATGCTCTTCCAGCAAGTGGACCAAAAGGAAGCCCGCCCTGCCGCAGGCCCGGTCAGCAAAGTTTCACCATGGAAATTGAGTGCCCGCGGCGTCGCGAAAGAGGGGTGGCGATAATGGCCAACAACAAATTCACCCTGATGCTGGAAGGTTCATTCACCTTCGCCATGAAAGATGGCCAGCCCGTGGTCGGCGGCACGCCCCATCCCGTGAAGCTTACGGGTAATTCCGCCGAGGTGGATGGCATTGCCTACGCGATTGAAGCTGTGGGCCTGGAAGAATCGAAAGGCCCTTCCAAGAGCCGCAAAGCCACGGCGGGTGCCGCCGAAGCCGCCGGTGCTGTCACCGCGATCATGCCGGGCCTCATCATCAAGATCCTCAAGCAGGAAGGCGAACGTGTTGAAGTGGGTGACACTATCCTGATTCTGGAAGCCATGAAGATGCAGAACGATATTCAGGCCAAGGTCGCGGGCACCATCCAGCAGCTGAACGTTAAGCAAGGCGATAACGTGGAAATGCGCCAGGTGCTTTGCATCATTGAATAGGGGCTGAATACTTTGCGGCTTCGCGCGAAAGGTATTTCACGCGAAGCCTCGAAATTCGCAAAGGCCGAAAACGGGATCAGACTTGGCTTGTGCAGTGCTTGCAGCGGGTGGCCTTTAACGGTACCTGTTCCAGGCACGCGGGGCATTCCTTGGTGTTGGAAGCCACCAAGGGAACTTCGTTTTTCTTCATGAATTTTCCCAGCAGCTTGACCAACACCAGGAAGATCACCAGCGCAATGATCAGGAAGCTCACCGTGGCACCCAGCACCTCGCCAACCCGAAACTTGCCGAGCACCCACTCTTCCCATTTGATATTGACGGGAAGCGCATAGGTGACCAGGGGCATGACGATGCCATTCACGAAGGCGGTAATGATCTTGCCAAAGGCGCCACCCACCACCACGGCTACCGCCAAATCAATGACATTGCCCTTCATGATGAAGGCCTTGAACTCGTCTTTCATGGACATGCATTCCTCCGAGAATGACAGCATGGTACGACCACCTGCTGCGGCGATAGGAGCGTTATTTTGAAGCCGGCTTAAACGCAAATTGGCGAAGCCGATTTTTTTAGGATTTCGGTTTCGTCGGCACGACAGGTACCAGTGCCTCAGTGGCAAGATTCTGAAACTCCAAATGCGTAATCCACCAGCGCTTGCCATCCCAGGCGCATTGGA
>JAIFMW010000180.1 GCA_020048105.1 Deltaproteobacteria bacterium
TTAGCCGGATCGTCCTCTCTGAAGGAACTCGAGCAGCGGCTGACCAAAGCCGCCGAAGCCTACCGGCTTGGGGCCGAAGCACTGCACGACGAGCGTGCCGCCATGATCCCCAAACTCGAAAAAGAAGTTCATGCCCGTCTCCAAAAGCTCGGGATGGCCGGTGCCCGCCTCCAGGCCCGCCTCAGCCTTGCCGCGGATCCAGGGAGTTCGGTCTGCCAAGCCGGTCAGGCTGTCCGGGTTTCATCCACGGGTTTTTCAGCCTTGGCATTATGGATCGAGCCCAACCCCGGCGAAGGCTTCCGGCCCTTGGCCAAGATCGCTTCGGGTGGGGAGCTAAGTCGCGTAATGCTGGCCTTTCTGGGCTCCGGCATGGCCCTCGGTGAGCACCTGGAGGACGGACTGACGCTCGTGCTCGATGAAGTTGACGCGGGCATCGGCGGTGAAACAGCTCTGGCAGTTGGGGCCGCAGTTCGCGAACTTGGGAAATGCCATCAAGTGCTCGCTGTCACCCATCTGGCCCAAGTGGCGGCCCGCTCCGAACATCACGGCAGGCTGCGCAAGGCCACTGCGGGTGGACGCACGCGCAGCGAACTTACTTGGCTCCAAGGAGACGAGCAAGTGAAGGAACTCGCTCGTCTGCTTTCCGGCCATCCCGATGGCATTGAGGCCCAGGCCCATGCCCGGAGCCTGCTCGGCAGTTGACAACCCATTACTTGTCTTTGCCCTTCAGCCCCGCCCAGTGCAAAGCATTGAAGAGGAAGGGGAAGGTCGCCTCGGTCTGGGCGCGGAACTGGGCGTTGAAGCCCAGCAGCACAACCTTACCTTTGCCCAGTCGCAGCGCCACGGCAGCCGTGGCTCGTTCCAACTTTTCGGATCCACGAATCCAGCCCGAAGCCAAGATATCCCGCTGATCGCCTGGGTAAGAAGCCAATACCGTGCGCTGGACTTGGGAATTCGAAGGCGAGGTCTGGAAGGCTAGGCGCCCTTTTTGGAAGGCCGCACTGTCGGCTGGCAATCCCCAGGTGACGGGGTGGAAGGGCTCCACCTTGAGATGCAGCAAGGCCCCTGGGCACTCAAAGTCACTCGACTTCGTGCGAGCCAGAACATTTCGGACGGGCAGAGCCAATTCATCGATCAGGAACTCACAACTCGAGGCCACCGCGACCACGGTGCCGCCGTTTTCCACAAATGTCTGGATCGCCTTGGCACCCTCTTTTCCGATACCACCCGTGTAGGGTTCAGGCATGTCCTCGCGGGGTTTGGCGTCGCCGTCCCCACGCTTCATGCGGCCCTCCATAATCACCGCCTTATCCAAGTCGGGAAGGACCAGCACATCGCAGGTTTCCGCCAATTTTCCAGCCTTCAGGGCGGCATTATCCAAACTCTTTGGCGCGAAACCGGCTTGTTCCAAAATCCAGCGCGTCCAGCCTTCATCCATGGAGGCATTCCAGGGTTTATACAGACCCACGCGAACGGACTGCTGCTGAGCCAGAGGCATTTCGGGCAGTCGGTCCAGGGATTTTAAAGCTAGGCCATGATGACGAGCCAAGCCATCCAGCGCCTTGGCGCCATCCAGAATTACCGTGCCCGCTGGGTAGGACCGGCCTTTCGCTTGAAAGGTCGCCTCTGCCACTCGAACATTTACCCCGGCCTTGAGAGCGGCATTAATGAACGACGAGGCCACGGGCCCTGTGCGCTCCAGGGCATAGATGGTAGCTCCGGGTTTGTCCAGGCCACCCTTGGGACCATCCTCTTCCTTCATAGATCGCAGGGAAGCGCGTTGGCCTTCATCCAGATTGACCAGCTCGACCTTGGCCCCCAACAGCAGGGGCAAGGACCAGGCGGACACATCATAGGGCTCTAACATCGGCGCACCTGGGGCCGGGCGAACCTCGGGGTAGCGCTGCACTTCCAGCATTTCCTTAACAAAGCGATACAAGGGCTGAGCCGTCGGCACAAAATACGCGTCCTTGCCTAGACTCACATCGACTCCGTTTTCCCGCAGAATCTGGGCCATTCTTGCTCCGGCCAGGGGATCGCGCTGCTCGGGAGCGGTGGTGGGAATGCGCCAAAACTGGTTAGGGGAACCGGAAGCCACGGCATCCAGAGCCATGCGAGCGCGGCCTTTGAGTAGAGATTCTTTCTGATTCGAGCAGGCCTCCAGGGCGGCATCGCCTGCGGTGCGTTGGTAGTCCATGATGTCGCGCAAGCGCCAGGTTCCACCCTTCCAGGGGTTCGGGAAATTCACCTGCGTTTGGTATCGCTCCAAGCCTTTACCACCGCCGCTCAATTCCCCAGAGGCGATTTCCATGGGCGTCGCCACCCGACACGACGCCACTTCGGTTAAGACACCCACCACGTTTTTCCACCACGCTGTGTTCTTGGTGCCGCCCGGCCAATAGGCGTCAAACATCGCCCCGTAAGCGACCCCGGCCTTTCGCTCCTGCTCCAGGCGCCAACTCATCAACCCACCGATATGGTCCACCGACCGCCACACCAAGGGATGCACATTGGCTGCCACGGGATTGGTGTAGGGGGGCACAAACATGCGAGGCCCCGTCGAACCCATTTGGTGCTCATCCACCCAAACCTGGGGGAACCATTCGAAGTAAGCCGCGCGATTCATGGCACGACTCTCTTTCTGGGTAAGCATCCACCAATCGCGGTTATTGTCGTGGCCCACATAGGGATGGTAGAGCCAGGGCAAACGCCCGCCTTCAAATGGCGTATTGAGCTGCTTTCGGTACCAATCCACCACCAGATTCTGGCCGTCCGGATTGAGGTTAGGCACCAGCATCAGGATTACGTTATCAAGACGCTTGAGCATTTCGGGATCCTTGGTCCGAGCTAGATCGTAGGCCCACTCCAGGGCCATCTGGCTCGCGCCAATTTCGGTGCTATGCATGCTGCACGTTAGGAGAAGGATGGACTTACCCTCCTTGGCCAAGGCCTCAATCTGCGCTTCGCTCAGCCCTCGTGGATCCGACAGCTTTTTTGCGATGCCTTTGTAGTGATCCAGCCGCTTGATATTGGCTTCGCTGCTAATGGCCACCATCAACATCGGCTGCCCCAAGGTTGTGGGCCCCAAATCCACCAGATGAATTCTTGGGGAGGCCTTGGCGAGGGTCCTTAAGTAGTCCGACGACTGTTTGTAGTCTGCCAATTGCCGGTCCGCGCCCAGTGGAAAGCCCAGGAAAGCGCTGGGAGAAGGGGGTTCCGCCGCCAAAGAAGCCAGCAACGCGGGAACAAGCAGAAGCGGTTTCATAGACATTTGGACCTCCAGGGGCTCCCGGGCAGTCTGGCAGGAGCCCATGATCCATCGCAAGGTGAGGCATGTAAAAAGCGGGTAGCCCGCTCCCAAACCCAAGCTCTCTGAACCAAGTCCCAGCATTCCTTCCTAGCCCCTGCTACCTTTCTCAGGTCGGGTTTCACTCTGGAACCCCCGTTCGGATTTGCCGATGGACCAACTAAGCGCCCTACTTCACATGTCACCCGCAACCCTTTGGATGGCCTTTAAGGTCCTCCTGGTCTTTGCGGGACCCCTTACTCTTGCCGCCCTGATGACCTGGGTCGAGCGTCGAGGTAGCGCCATGATTCAGGATCGCATCGGTCCCAACCGTGCGGCCCTCTTTGGGAAATGGCGCCTCCTGGGCCTGCCCCAATTGGCGGCGGATGGAATCAAGGCCTTCATGAAGGAAGATCTGGTACCACCCCACGCCCATAAATTTTTGTTCTGGTTGACCCCCATTCTCGCCTTTCTGCCTGCGGCATTGGGATTTGCCGTCATTCCCTTTGGGCAGAGTTTTCAGTCGGGCGGTCAGACCTATCACCTGAGCCTGCTGGATCCCGGCAACGGCATGGGCATGCTGTACCCCTTGGCCATCGGGGCTACTGCGGTCTATGGCGTGCTGGTGGCGGCCTGGAGCAGCAATAACAAGTGGGCCATCCTCGGCGGCATGCGCGCCAGCGCGCAGATGGTGAGCTACGAACTGGGCATGAGCCTAGCGGTAATCTCCATTTTCATGACAACGGGCGGCTACGACCCCCACCAGATCATTGCCGCCCAGAATGGCATGTGGAATGTGGGCCCCCAGTTTGTGGGTTTCCTGGTCTTTTTCACCTGCATGTTCGCGGAGACCAACCGCCTGCCCTTCGATTTCGCCGAAGGAGAATCCGAGATCGTGGCGGGCTACTTCACCGAATTCGGCTCCATGAAATTCGCACTGATGTATTTGAGCGAATTCATCCATCTCGTAACGGCTTCGGCCCTGATCGTCACCCTGTATTTCGGTGGCTGGCGGGTACCGTTCGTGGGCAACCCCGGTGTGCTGCTCTCCGTGGCCGCTTTCCTGGGCAAAACGCTCTTCTTCTGTTGGGTTTTCGTTTGGGTGCGTTGGACCCTACCGCGCTTCCGCTACGACCAATTGATGAAAATGGGCTGGAAGGTCATGCTGCCGCTCTCGCTCGCGAATTTCCTTTTCCACGCATTCCTGATGTTCCGGCGGGGTTGATCCATGGCCGTGATTGTTAAACAGGTCGAACTATCCTGGTTGGACCGCACCTATTTCTGGCCCATCTTCAAAGGGATGGTCATTACCATGCGGCACTTCCTGCGCCAGATCACCACGCGCACCAAGGACCGCTATACGGTGCAATACCCCGATATGAAACGGGAAATGCCCGAGGGTTACCGTGGCCTTCACGAATTGAAGCGCTTCGAAGATGGCGCCATCAAGTGCGTGGCCTGCTTCATGTGCGCCGAGGCCTGCCCTGCACGTTGTATTACCATTCGGGCCGAGGAATTTTCGGATCTCAACCTCACCCAGGGTTTCGAAGAAAAACGCCCCGCCATTTTCAAGATCGACATGCTCCGTTGCATCTATTGCGGCTATTGCGAAGAAGCCTGTCCCAAGGATGCGATCTGGTTGCGCAAGGATTACGAACTTGCCGCCTACGATCGGCTTTCCATGCAATTCGGGAAATGGGATTTGATGAATACCTATGCGGATGTGGATGGCAAGGCAAGGCTCACTCAGGAGAGCGAAAAGGAAATAAAAATTCACCACGGAGACACAGAGAGCACGGAGAAAAGATGAGAATTGCACTAAAAAATAGAAATTGGTCATCTCCACTGAACCCTACTTTTCTCCCTGCTTTTCTCCGTGACCTCCGTGCCTCCATGGTGAATCGTCTTTTTGCGGAGACCCCATGTTCCTGATCTTCGCCCTCATCACCCTAGTGGGTGCTTTGCTGATGTTCCGCCTGAAGAACCTGATCACGGCGGGCCTCAGCCTCGTGCTCTGCTTCATCGGCATTGCCGGGCTTTTCGTGTTGCTGGGCAACCCGGTGGCAGCAGCCCTCCAAATCATCGTGTACTCAGGCGCCATCGTCGTACTGGTGCTTTTCGTGATCATGCTGCTCGCCAGTCACGAGGAAGAAAATCCCGAAAAACCCCGGAGCATTCAGCGCTGGGGTTCGGCCGTAACGGTCTCAGCGCTGGGCGTCGGCGCGATTTGGATCGTCAAGAATTCCAAGATACTGGCCAGCCCAACCACGCCGAACGTCGACCCCATGACCCTGAATCGCCTGGGCGCCAGTTTATTTCGCGACCATTTGGTGGGTTTCGAGATTGCTGGCCTCTTGCTCTTGGCCGCCATGATCGCCGCCGTCAGCCTTGTGAAACGGGAGTTGTGAGATGACCCCGACCCAAGCCTTCCTAAGCGGCAACCTGCAGGCTTACATCCTGGTCGCCCTTCTGCTTTTCGTGATTGGCCTCGCCACGGTATTGATTCGCCGCAGCCTGCTGATCCAGTTCATGGGCGTAGAGCTGATGCTGAATGCAGCCAATGTGGCGCTGCTTGCCTTCGCTCGATTCCGAGGCGGCGATGTGCAAGGCACCGTCTTCTACCTTTTCATTATCGCCGTGGCGGCCTGCGAAGCCGCGGTGGGACTCGCAATCGTGGTGGCGCTCTACCGACACAAGCAGACCACCGATTCCGATCGCGCCGATTCCTTGAGGCAGTGAGGATCTGATGCAAAAGCTCTTCTGGCTCATTCCCATCTTCCCGCTCCTGGGCTCGGCAATCATCGGCCTGTTTGGTAAAAAGGCAGGGAAAACGACGGTCTCTGCCATCGCTGTCGGCTCGGTGACGCTGTCTTTCTTGTTGGCTCTCATCGCCATGTTCGCCATGAAGGCCGCACCGGGATCGCGCATCGAATTGACCTACTTTGATTGGATGGCCGTAGGCAACCTCAGGGTTCCCATGGGGTTGGTTTTTGATCCTCTCTCTTGCGTCATGGCGTTGATGGTTTCGGGCATCAGCGCCCTGATTCATCTGTATTCCGTGGGCTACATGTGGAAAGACGAAGGCTTTGCCCGCTACTTTGCCTACCTCAATCTTTTCGTGTTTTTCATGCTGACCCTGGTGCTTGGTTCTAGCCTGCCGTTGCTCTTTGTGGGCTGGGAAGGCGTGGGTCTCTGCAGCTATCTGCTCATCGGGTTCTATTTCGAAACAGACTACGCCCCGGCGGCGGGCCTCAAGGCCTTCCTCACCAATCGCGTGGGCGATCTGGGCATGATCATTGGCATGATGGCGCTTTTCGCGCACTTCGGCACCCTGACCGTGAGCGAGTTACTGACGCGTTCAGGAACCCTCAGCCCCGAAATCGGGTTCGGCGTAATCACCTTTGCCACGCTGATGATGTTCGTGGGCGCAATCGGCAAGAGCGCTCAGCTCCCACTCTATGTCTGGCTGCCCGATGCCATGGCCGGTCCCACGCCCGTGAGCGCCTTGATCCACGCCGCCACCATGGTGACCGCGGGCGTTTTTCTTATCTGCCGGTTGGCACCGCTCTATCAGCTGGCGCCGATCACGCTGACCACCGTGGCCTGGGTGGGTGCAGCCACGGCCCTATTCGCGGCAACCATCGGCCTTTGCCAGCGCGATATCAAGAAAGTCCTGGCCTATTCCACGGTCAGTCAGCTCGGCTATATGTTCTTGGGGCTAGGGGCAGCGGGATTTGCGGCGGGCTTCTTTCACGTCTTTACTCACGCTTGGTTCAAGGCCCTGCTCTTCCTGGGCGCAGGCAGCGTGATCCACGCAATGCATCACGAGCAGGATCTCTTCAAGATGGGTGGACTGAAGAACAAGCTGCCGATCACCTTTTGGACCATGCTGATCGCCACCTTTGCGATCATGGGCTTTCCGGGCTTTTCGGGCTTTTTCAGCAAGGATGAAATTCTCTACCTCGCTTATCTCAAGAGCCCCATGCTCTGGGGTATGGGCCTGATCGGCGCCTGCTTTACCAGCTTCTACATGTGGCGTCTTATGGCGCTGACCTTCTGGGGGGAACCCCGCGATCAACACGCCTATGAACATGCTCACGAAAGTCCCTGGACCATGGCCGCACCGCTTGCGGTTCTTGCCGTGGGCAGCCTTTTTGCGGGCTGGTGGGGCGTGCCCGAAGCTTTCGGCGGTCACTTTTCCGTAGGTAAGTTCCTGGCCCCCAGCCTCACCTTTGGCCAAACCCACGCTGCCCATGGCCACCACGAAGGGCCCGCCATCTTGCTGGCCTTGGTTTCGACCGGTCTGGCCATCGGCGCAGGTCTTTGGGGCTTCTTCAGCTACAAGAATGGCCTAGCGCTGGCCGAGGCTCGCTCCGCGAAATGGCCCACGCTGCATCGGCTCGTGGCCAACAAATACTATGTAGATGAAGGCATTGAGCGGTTCCTGCTGGGCCCCACGCGCTGGTTTGGCAACGCCCTCTGGAAATTCTTTGACGTCATCATCATCGATGGGCTCGGCGTCAATCTTCCCGGCGCCTTGGCTCGAATTAGCGGAGACTTCATCGCCCTTTTCCAAACCGGGCGAGTCCGCAATTACACCTTGGCCATGACCCTGGGAGCGCTTGCGCTCCTGTGGATTTTCTTGAAGTAGGAGATGGACGTGCTGACGAACTGGATCAACACCCACCTCCTGACCTTTCTGGTCTTCGCGCCCCTGGTCTGGGGTGCACTTCTGCTTTGTTTTCCCGAAAAGCAATCGCCCCTCGTAAAGCTCTTGGCGCTGCTGGGTTCGCTGGGAATCTTCTTCGTGGCGATGCTCCAGATGCTGCGCCTTACACCTGATTCGACCGGAATGCTGATGACCGAACGCCATTCCTGGTTCTCGGTGTTGAACCTGCCCGTGGATTATCACCTGGCCCTGGATGGCCTCAACTTCTGGCTCGTGCTCTTGACGTTGCTCATCGTGCCTTTGGCCTTGCTGGGCACCTGGAACAGCCTAAAACATCGTGCGGGTGCGGCCATTGCCCTATTTCTGATGCTCGAAGGCTCCATCCTTGGGGCACTTCTGTCTCAGGATCTCTTGCTCTTCTATCTATTTTGGGAAGCCATGCTGCCGCCCATGTATTTCCTCATTGGAATTTGGGGCGGCGAGGACCGCAAATACGCCGCCAACAAGTTCATGCTCTACACCTTGGCGGGTTCACTGCTCTGGTTGGTGGCGCTGCTCTACATCGCGAACAAGGCAGGCAGCTTCGCGCCAGTTCTAATGACCCAGGCTGCCCTGTCACTGCCCTTCAAGACGCAGTGCACTCTCTTCCTCGCTTT
>JAIFMW010000015.1 GCA_020048105.1 Deltaproteobacteria bacterium
CCATCGGCCATGAGCATGACGGGGCTACGGTATTTGAAGGTCAGCTCGAAAGCCAGGATGGTGAGATCGAGCATTTCCTGGGGCGTGCTGGGCATCAGAGTGATGGCGTGGGTGTAGCCATGGCCAAGGCCCTGGCAAGCCAGCTTCACATCGGCCTGTTCGGGGGCGATGTTCCCCAGACCGGGGCCGCCGCGCATGATGTTGACGAACACGCTGGGCACTTCGGCGCCGATCATGTAGCTGACGCCTTCGAGCATCAGCGAGAAACCGGGGCTGGAGGTGAAGGTCATGGTGGGCAGGCCAGCTCCGCCGGTGCCGTACATGTGGTTCACGGTGGCGACTTCAGACACCGCCTGAAGGAAGATGCCACCCAACTTGGGCTGCAACTTGGCCATCAGTTCCGCGCCTTCGGTGGAGGGCGTGATGGGGTAGCCGAAGACGTGTCGGCAACCCGCGAGGATGCCGCCGATGGCGGAGGCATAGTTGCCCTTGATGACCAGGGGCTGAGTCTTGGGCAGAGCCACCTTCTCGTTGGGGATATCCACGGGCTTGGGAGCCGCACTGGATTTGTCGCCGAAGAGCTTGGCGGGATCCTGGAGTTCGAAGTCTTCACCTTCTTCCAGGGCACGGAGGCCGTAGGGTTCAGGGCAGGCATCGATGCAGAGGCCGCAGGCCGTGCATTTCTCGAGGTCCAGCACGATCGGGACAACGCCGGTGGTGGGATTGATCTCGTCGGCGAAGGCGATACAGCCCTTCACGCAGACACTCACGCATCGGCCGCAGCCTTTGCAGTAGTCCGAGACCAGAAATGGTTTGGGCCTTTCCTTCGCTTGAGCCATTCACGCGCTCCTTAAATTTGGAAGTTTTCAGGGGCCATAAAAAAAAGCACCGGGCAAGCGCCCGATGGCTGAAGTATTGGTTCCGCTTCGTGTGCATGGGGTCACAATCAGAGTGTTCATGGTCACACCTTTTTTTCTTGGAAAAATCGATGTCTGAAAATCCTAGGATTAGCTCTCTCCGACCCGGCGCCACGGGGCTGCCTGGCTGCGACCATTCCTTTGCGAAGGAACAGGCATGATTCGGGGCCTGGGAACGGATCTTTGTCCACCGGCCCGGTGGGCCCACCTCATTGAGCGTTTTGGCGAAAAGGTGGTTCATCGAGTGCTTCATCCAGATGAAGCAGCCTATTTGCTGCGGGGCAATGCCAAGCGCTTGCCTGAACGGATGGCTGGTCGCTGGGCTCTGCGCGAGGCCTTTGGCAAGGCCCTGGGCGTTGGGCTGGAGGGTTGGTCCTGGAAAGAGTTGCGGTTTTTTGAAGGGCGCTTGTGGGCAGAAGGTGCCTTGGTGGAATTTTTAAAAGCTCGGGGAATCCAAGCTTTACATGGCACGGTGTCCCACGATGGTGGCTTGGCACTTGCCGTAGTGGTCCTGGAAGGCGATGCTTCAGTCACCGATTAATGACCTGCACGATTTGGCCGATTCTTAGATTTGGACACCACCTATGGCCCTTCCCACCGTCAACCAGCCCATGACGCCCCAAGAATTCTTGGGAATGAGGGATTTTATCTATGCTCAGACCGGGATCTTTTTCAACGAGTCCAAGCAGTATTTCCTAGAAAACCGACTGCTTCGCCGTTTGAGTGATCTGAACCTGAAGGGGCACCGGGAATACCTGGAGTTGCTTCAGGGACCGCGTGGGCGTGAAGAGCTCAAGCAACTCTTTGTCGAGATCACCACCAACGAAACAAGTTTCTGGCGAAATCCCCCTCAGATCGAGGCCTTCCAGAAAATGGTGCTGCCCGAAGCCGTCAAGCTGGCCAAGGAGCGAGGCGCCAATCGTTTCAGAATTTGGAGTGCGGCCTGCTCCTCGGGTGAGGAACCCTACACCCTGGCCATGATCTGCCACGAGGCTAAAGACACCGTTCTCAAAGGCATGACCACGGAAATCGTTGCCACAGATATTAGTGAAAAAGTCTTAGCCCAAGCCAGAGAAGGGGCCTATGGCTCCTACACGTTGCGCAACCTCACGCCCATCCAGATGAAGGCGCACTTTAATCAAACGGGCCCAGATGCCTTCGAGGTCAAATCCGAATTAAAACAACTGGTCACCCTCAAGCATTTCAACTTGGTGGACTGGCCCGGCTACAAGGCCTTGGGCACCTTTGATGTCATTTTCTGCCGCAACGTGCTGATCTATTTCGACGAAGCGGTGAAGTCCAAAGTGATCAAGGGTTTTCACGAACAGCTTTACCCCAAGTCCTACTTGCTTGTTGGTCACAGCGAGTCCATCCACAGCTTCAATACGGGCTTTGAGTTGCTCCATTTCAGCAAGGCCATGGGCTACCGCAAGCGCGGTTAAGTCCCGGAGGAATCACCGATGCCGATCTCCCCCCAGGAACTCATCACAAACCTTGGTGATTTGCCGCCCCTTCCTCAGGTGGCCGCTCAGGTATTGCGCATTGCTGCCGACCCAGATGCGTCGACGGATGAACTCCAAAAAGTCATTGGTACGGATCAAGCCCTTTCTGCACAAATCCTGAAGATCGCCAATTCCGCCATGTTTGGCATGGTGCGGGAAGTCACCACCTTGACCCAGGCCATCATGACCCTGGGGTTTTCCACCATCAAAAGCATCGTCATCGCCTCCAGCGCCAAGAATCTCTACAACCGCGGCGCCGCAGGGCTGCAAGAACGTTTGATGTGGGAGCACGCCCTGGTGTCTGCCATTGCCGGCCGCGCCTATGCTCGAGCCCTTCGTTTCCCGCGCACGGAGGAAGTCTTCCTCGCTGCCTTGATGCACGATATTGGGAAAAGCGTTCTGGCCCTTAAATACCCCGATCGCTATGGCACATTGATGCGCAGCGTTTATAACGATCATGCTGATGGCTTAACGTTGGAGTTGGATACGTTTGGCTTCGATCACGCCATGGTGGGTGAGGCACTGCTGCATTCCTGGAATATCGCCTCGAGCATTGAACAAGCCGCCCGTTGGCATCACGACCCGATCCAGGCTCCTCCGGATTACCGCAGCATGGTTGCCATTGTGGCCCTGGGCAATCAGCTGGCCCTGAGTCAGAACATCGGCATTGGCCGAGTCGAAAGCCTTGCCACCGCGACCGAAGAGGCCTTGGAAATTCTTGGTATCGATCAAGCCGTTCTCGAATCTCATTCCGAAATGGCGATGGAAGCCTTGGAACGAGACAAGTCCCTCATCTCGGATTTTTGACATGATCACCCAGGATCTAGTCCGACAGCGCGTCCGCGACCTCCCCAGCCTGCCCACCACCGTGGTGGCGTTGGGTCAGGCCATCGCGGATGATCGCTGCACGGTGGATCGGATCCTGACCATCCTCGCCAAGGATCCACCGCTGTCGGCCGCCATGCTTCGTGTTGCCAACACCGCGGGATACGCGGGGGATGCTCGGGTGAGCGATTTGCGCACGGCCGTCCAGCGCCTTGGCTACGATGCGCTGGTAAACCTGGGACGTACCACGGCTGTGATTCGTGGGTTCCGAGATTCCAAACATCTCGATTCAACGATGCTTTGGCAGCATTCGGTGGCGGTGGCACTTACCTCCAAGGCCATTTGCCGCCTCCAGGGAAACCGTGCCATGGAGGAAACTGCCTTCCTGGCTGGGCTGCTGCACGATATTGGCAAACTGGCTTTGGATCGCTGCTTCACGGAAGAATATGCCCCCGTGGTCCAGGCCTTCCTCGCGGGTGAATTCATTGTGGATGCCGAGAAGCGCCTGCTGGGCATCACCCATGCGGAAGTGGGTGCCATGGTCGCTGAGAACTGGAACTTCCCCCCTGACCTTGTGGAAGCCATTCGGGATCATCACGTTCCCGCGAAGGGCGCCTTCCTTTCGAATCTCGTGAATCTCGCGGATTTGATGGTGCGCACACGGATCCCCTTCGGTCCTGCCGACGAGGCTCTGGTGGTATCCATGGAAGAACTGCCTGCCTTCCATGAAGTCTTTCAGCCCGGCAAGGATTTTGATTTAGAGCGCCTTACCTTCAGTATTGATGATGAGCTTGAGCACGCTGTGGCCTTCGTACAGTTGGCTTTTAAGGATTGAGAGGAATTGAAGCAGCCATGGATCCCATTCGCGTCCTGATCGTCGACGACAGCCCCTTCATGCGCAAGGCCATCGAGCGGATGCTCGTGGCTGCTGACGATATCCAGGTTGTGGGAACAGCCCGCGACGGTTTGGATGCCCTGGAAAAAATTCCTCAGTTGAAGCCCGACATCATCACGCTGGATGTCGAAATGCCGAGGATGGATGGCCTCACCTGCCTAAAAAAAATCATGATCGATCACCCGATGCCAGTTTTGATGGTGTCGAGCCTCACACAGGAGGGGGCCCAGGCCACCCTGGATGCCTTGGCCGCCGGGGCATTGGACTTCATTCCCAAAGAATCCAGTCTGGCCTCCGGTAGCATTTTGCAGATTCAGCAGGATCTTCAGGAAAAGGTGCGCAAGCTGGCTCTTAGCCCTCGCTTTCGCAAGCCCGCTGCCCGGCCCGCAATTCAGCTGCCGACCCGTCCCCTGGTGGCACCTGTGCGCAGCAGCGGAACCGGTTTGCCGGGCCTCATGGCCACCAACCCCATGGCCGAATTCCTGGTCATCGGATGTTCTACCGGGGGTCCCAAGGCACTTCAAGATCTGCTGCCAGCTATTCCCAAGAGCCTTCCGGTGCCCTGCTTCATCGTGCAGCATATGCCCGCCAGCTTCACCAAGCCCTTTGCCGAACGTTTGAATACGATCTGCGAAGTTCAGGTCAAGGAGGCCGAACATGGTGAAACGGCGCGTCCGGGAACCATCTATATCGCTCCGGGCGGCATTCATCTGAATTATCGTCAGCGGGGTGCTCAGGCCATCATCGAATTGAATCCTGAACCTGCGGAAAGCCTCCACAAACCTTCGGTGGACGTGATGTTCGAGAGTCTCGCCAGGGAATGCACCAAGCAGGTGCTGGCCATGATCCTCACCGGCATGGGCAGTGATGGCGCCAAAGGAATGCAGGCGCTGAAGGCCAAGGGTGCGCATACCCTGGCCGAGGCTGAAGAAAGCTGCGTGGTTTACGGTATGCCCAAGGCTGCCTTCGAGCGCGGGTGTGTAGACCAGGTTGCGCCCCTGCCGGAGATGGCAGGGATTCTCCGCCGCCATTTCGGGATCTGATTTCAGCGTAATCTTCAGCCCCATGGATCCAGCCCTGCCTTCCCTGTCCGCCGTCAACGCCCTGACTCAGGCGCTATTGGTACGCCAAGGGGTTCCGCCGGCGGAAGTGGAAGCCTTGCTGAAGGCCGTGGGGCAGGAACTCGCCGTGCGCTATCTGGGTATGGTGGCGGAGGGCGCCCGGCTTGAATTCCCAGGTGGTCGAATTATCACGGCCACGGGCGAAGTTCCCTTTCCTGAAGGCACCCAACTGCGGGTTCGCATCACCGATGAGAATGGCGCCTTGAAGCTCCAAACCCTGGAAGCCAAGCCGCCCGCCCCATCGGCCTTACTGGTGCCTTTGATGCAAGGCGAAGCCGCACCCTTGCTGGCGCAGCTGCAGCAAACGACGCCTCCCGATGACCTGAACCCGCTGGTGCAAATTCTCCGAACCTTGATGGAAGAGTCCGCCCAAGAGCTACCATCGCTGCCCGTGCTCGAAAAAGCGATCGCCGCATTGCCCAAGGAACTGGCTCTCCAACTTTCCAAGGCGCTGGGTGCCGAGGTCGGCGAGTCACCGCAGGCATTGGCTCGGCGCATCCTGGCCAAGGCCGATGTGCCGCAAACTTCTGATGCTGTTTTAAGTGCCAAGGACCCGCTTCTTCGTCTGCAAAGTCTTTTGAACCAGGCCTCAATTCCCCAAGAGGTGCGCGGCGAACTCGAGGCTTGGATTCGAAGCCTAACAAGCGAGAAGCCGCGCGAGGTTGGGCGAGAACTGCCCCTGTCTGTGCTAACTAAGGCCATTGCCGCGTTGCCCAAGGACCTAGCCGCGCAATTGGCCAAGGCTTTGGGTGCGGAGGTCGGTGAGCCCCCAGAGGCACTGGCTCGACGCATCCTGGCGGGTGCCAAGGAGCCAGGAGTTTCCGAAGGTGTTTTAGGTTCCAGGAACCCGCTTGCTCGCCTGCAAAGCCTTTTGAGCCAAGCCTCGATTCCAGCGGAAGCGCGCAGCCAACTCGATGCTTGGCTCCGCAGCTTGCAGGGCCGACGATTGCCGGAGGTTGCCCGCGAGTTGGCCTCGACCCCAGGGAATCGCATTCTTTCCCATGGTGATCTGACCAAGGTTGCCTCGGCTCTGAGAGTGGCAGCGGTGGTTCCGAGTCAAGTGTCAGAGGTCTGGGAAGCATGGGTCAAGGGCTCGGTACGCACGCTGGCCGATCCCGAACTGTCACCCCGAGAGGCGCCCTTCCATGCCTTGCAAGGCCGCGAAAATACCGGTTTCTTCGAGATTCCCATGCCCTGGGCCAGCGGCAAGGCCATGCAACTCTGGGTGGAAAAAGATGCGCCGGAATCCCAAGGACTCGACCCCGAGCCTGTTACGCGCATGCTTTTGGGCCTTAGTCTTACGCGCCTTGGTGAAATTCGCATCGGTTTGCAACGGTGCGGCGAGGCTCTCTCCGTGCGAATTTGGGCAGAGCATTCAGAATTAATCGAAGGCCAAAAATTGGGAATCGATCAAGAGCTTCACGCCATCGCTTCCACCGTGGATTTGCGCATTCTGCCGCTGGAGGTCGGAACCAACGGCAGCATTCCGGATATTCGCTCGGTGGTGATTGGCCCGAGTCTGCATGCTCTGGGGTGATTCGGCGTCGTTGCGTGAAAACCGGTGCAGTCTTGCTTTTCCCGGTGCAGCGACTTAGTCCTTTTGGCTCACCTTGGCCAGTTTCTTGAGAATCCCCGGGAGTCGGTTGAGGGCCGCCTGGGATTCCATCCACTGGCGGTGCGGGCGCGCCGGGAAGCCCGTCGAAAAACTGCCTTCGGGAAGGCTCTTGGCCACCACGCTATTGCCGCCCACGATGCTGCGGGAGCCGATGTGGATATGCCCCACCACGCCGACTTTTCCGGCCAGGGTCACGTAGTCTCCGAGCGTTGTAGAGCCGGAGATGCCGGTTTGGCTGACGATAAGGCAGTGCTCGCCGATTTGCACGTTATGGGCGACCTGGCAGAGGTTATCGATCTTGGTGCCTTTGCCGATTCGCGTGGGTCCCAGGGCTCCACGATCGATGGTGACGGCGGCCCCGATTTCCACATCGTCGGCCACTTCTACATAACCCACCTGGGGCACCTTCTCGTGACGGCCGTTGGCCATCACGTAGCCGTAGCCATCGCTGCCCAGCACGGAGTTGGCGTGGATCCGCACGCGGTCACCAACTTTCGTCCGGCGGTAGAGGACGACGCCGCTGAAGAACTCGCAATCCTCGCCGAGCACGCAGTCATCACCGATATGAACGCCGGGGTGCAACACACAGCCGGGGCCGACCACGGAATTTGCCCCGATGGTGACTCCGGGCGCGATGCGGCACTCTTCGCCAATGCTGGCGCTGGGATGGATGGGCGCTTCACACCAGGCCGGAAGGGGCTCCGGGTGCAATAGTTCCACGGCCTGGGCAAAGCCCCAGTAAGGGTTTTGCATGATTAGGCGGGGGCGGCCATCCAGCACCGTTTTGGTATCGCAGAGAATCAGCCCAGCGTGGCTGTTTTGAGCCTTGTCGAGGTATTTCGGGTTGGCCAGAAAGCTGACGGCGGATTCCACGGCTTCATCCAGAGGCATCACACAAACCAAAGGGCGATCAGCGGGGCAGTCCTGCAAGGCGCCGCCCAGGCGTTCCGCCAGTTCTTGGGCTGTGAGCGTGATCGTGGACATGGGCGCCTCCAAGGCTCCAAGTATGCCGCAGGCCACCCATAATCCATGGCGAACGCTTACGGGAACAGGAATTCCAGCATGGCCTTTTCCATGGCCTCCGGCTGCTCAAGCCAGGGCCAGTGTCCAGCGCGGTCTAGCCAAACGAGGCGACTGCCCTTGAGCAGTTTCTGGTTTTCCAGGGCCACGGATTCGGGCATGGGATCCTGGCGGCCGTGGAGGATGAGGGTAGGGATGTCCAGCTTCCTGAGAGCCTCGATGCGGGCGGGCGCCCCCTGTTCAAAGGCAGGGTTAATGTACTTACCGGCGTCCTCGTTGTAGTAATGTCGGCCGGGCTTGAAGAGGGCCTGGGCTGCAAAAACCTTGCTGCGGTCATAGAACTGGGAAGGCAGCATTGCCTTCAGCCATTCAGCGGCGGCCAGTTCTGGATCCCGGGCGACCACGTCTGGCCGAGACCAGTATCGTTGGGCCGCCCGTTCGTCGGAGGTGGTGCGCGCGGCCATGTTGTCTCCGAAGGTCTGGGTGAAGGAGGCCCAGGAAGGGCCACCAGAGCCCACCAGCACAAGGGCTTTCACGCTGCCTGGATGCTTTGAGGCATAGTCCAGGGCCAGCATGCCGCCCCAGGAACAGCCCCACACCGTCCATTGCTTCAGGCCAAGTTCTTGGCGCAGGGCTTCCAGATCCGCGAGAGTGGCGTCCAGGGTGACGGCCTTCGGGTCCTTGGGCTGGGACTTTCCG
>JAIFMW010000244.1 GCA_020048105.1 Deltaproteobacteria bacterium
CCCAGGGCGGGCTTTCGCTTTGGATCCGCACCCGATCGGATCTCGATCTGGAGGCGTGGTGCCATGCCTGTCTCGAACGTGGCGTCGAGTTTCAACTGGGGCGAGCCTTCATGGTCGGTCGCACTCCCGTCTCGGCTTTTCCCTGGTCCTTTGGTGCCTTTGAACCGGCCGAAATGGATCAGATTCTGCTCCGCATGCATCAAGTTCTTCCTTCTAGTCTTCGGTCTGATAATGGGTGTCAGACGCGTCTGTTCCCATGACCGATCTGGAATCGCGCCTTCTCGACTTGGCCCTTCAACGGGGCATCCTGACCCATGACGACCTCGCACCGTTGACCCAGGGCGCAGAAGAGGAACTCGGGTCGATCCAATGGGGACCTCGCATCACCGCCTTGCTGAAACGTGGTCGCCTGAGGGCAGAGACCCTCCAAACGCTGTTCGGAGACCTGCTACAGGATTCCACCGAGGCTTCGTGGAGGCTCGAGGAGGAGCTGCCTTCGGCAGGTTTGAACTGGCAGGGCTATCGCGAGCTTCAGCTCATTGGCGCCGGGGGCCATGCGCGGGTCTACAAGGCCTGGGATCCGCAGATGGAACGGTGGGTGGCGTTGAAATTCCCGAATCCCGAGCGGGCACAACGGGTGGCCCATTTGCTGCGCGAGGCCCGTGCCCAGGCCCGGGTGGATCATCCCCATGTGCTGAAGGTGCTGGAAGTCGGTGAACACAAGGGCAGGCCCTTCATTGCGCTCCATCTGGTGGAAGGCGGCAACCTGGGCACGGTGTGGTCTCAATTTTCCCTGGAGGTCAAGATCCGCCTGATGCAACGGGTCGCTGAAGGGCTCCAGGCCGCCCACGCGTTGGGTTTGCTGCACTTGGATATCAAGCCCGGCAATATTTTGGTGGATACCACTCACCCCGATGAACCCTGGCCCTTTCTCACGGACTTCGGGTTGGTGCGCCGGGAATCCGCTGAGAACGGGACCCTCGAAGACATGCCGGCCTTCGGCACGCCTCCCTTCGCAAGCCCCGAACAGATGGCCGGGGATTTGGCCCATTTGGATCGGCGCAGCGATGTGTATTCCCTGGGTGCCACGCTCTATGCCGTGCTCGCAGGCAAGCCCCCTTTCGACACTCGGGATCCCATCGAGCTGCTGAGCGCGGAGCCGGTGCCCCTGCGGGAGCGGGCGCCGATGGTGCCGGAGGATCTTCAGGCCATTACCGAAAAGTGCCTGCGACGAGACCCCAGGGAGCGCTACCCTTCGGCCAAGGCGGTGGCCGAGGAGCTACAGCGCTTTCTGGATGGTGTGCCCATCGAGGCTCGACATCCCTCCCTGACCTATCGCTTGGGCAAATGGGTGCGCCGCAATCGGCATCTGGCGGGCTTGGGCCTCATCGCTTTTGTTCTGCTGGCTGGTTTGGGAGCTTGGAGTCTGCGGGAGGCTCAGCGCAATGCCTTGCAAGTGCGCCTGGCAGACCGCTACGGGCGCGATGTGCAAAGCATGGACCAGTTACTTCGCTTGGCCCACCTTTCGCGAAAACATGATCGCCGCCCGGCGGTGGCCAGGGCCCGGGACACCATGGCGCGCATTCGTCGCGATATGCAGGCTCTGGGTGATACGGCCTTTGGGCCGGGTTCCTACGCCCTGGGCATGGGGCACCTGGCTCTGGGCGAATGGGAGGCGGCCCGCAAACATCTGGACGCCGCTTGGGACAGCCCTTTCCGTATCCCCGCCTGTGCCCAGGCACGGGGTGAAGTGCTGACCCACTTCTACCGAAAGGCCTTCCCCAAATTGAACCTTCTGGCGGCGGGTGAGCCGCGGGAAAAGGAACGTCAACGCCTATACCAAACCCTGCGAGATCCGGCCTTGGCCTGCTTCGGGATCGCTCGTCAAGCTGGGCTGGAGACCGCATACCAGGAAGCCATGGAGGCCTACCTGGCCGGGGATCTGGACCGGACTTTTCGCCGCGCCGAAGCCGCGGGTATTCAAACGCCTTGGCGCTACGAAACGGCCTTTTTACGAGCGGATGTGGTGATGGAAATGTCCACGCTGCTCCACGCTGCCGGGGATACGGGCGCGGCCCAGCGCAAGCTGGAGGAATCTCGAAGCATCTTGGAGCCCGTGTTGGAAATCGCCCCCAGTGATCCCGAGAGCTGGGTTCGGGCCGGACTCTTGTATTTCAACACCGCCTTCGATCGCCGCAATGAACACCAGTGGTTGGAGCGCTCCCAACGCTGCTTTGAAACCGCCACCCAGGTGGACCCCGAGCACGGGGAAAGTTTCGGGCATCTCTCCATGGTCTTGGGCGCGGCGGCTGAGGCGGCCGAATTGCGAGGCGAGGACCCCATACCGCTTTTGAATCGCTGCGTGGCCATGGGCGAGCGCAGCCAAGCTCTCACCCCGCCGGGGCAGCCCAATGCCCATTTGGGCGAGGCCCTGGGTTGGCGAGCGGGCGCACGTTTGCAACGGGGGCTCGATGCCATTCCGGATCTGGATCGTGGCATTGCCAGCCTGCGTCAGGCCGTCGAACTGGGCAGCCAGAACCACGTGACCTACACCATCCTGCACACCCTTTGCCAATGGCGCGGAGAGGCGGCGTTTCAGGTGGGTGAAAATCCCATTCCTTACCTGGAACAGGCGGTTCAATGGGCCCAGGCGAACACCCAATTCGATCCCGCGAATCTGCGGCGGCGCAAGGCGTTGGTGGAGCGCAGGCTTGATCTACTGGAGCAGGAAAATCGGCGACAACGTGCCCGACCGGGCGTGGCCGAGGAACTGGTACAGGCCGCCCAGGAGCTCCTGGATCGCACGGCCCAAGAAAATCAATTCAAGGCTCAACTAAGGGTGGTGCTCGGTCGTGCCCTTCGCGCCCGGGCCCGCGAAGGGATGGGGACGAAGGAATCCAATCGAAAAGATCTCGAGATAGCCTTGGAACTCACCGAGCGCGCCATTCTGCGGGATCCCAAGGAACCCAACTTTCAAGCCGAACTCGCCTACACCTGCCTCGAAGCGACCCACCACTGGAGCGGCTCTGCGAGTGAAGGCGTCCTTCGGCGAGGGCTCACGGCTGCTCTGGCCTATCAACGCTTGGTGCCCGTGCGGGCCGCCGCTGCTGCCCTACCCACGATCCTGCGTCTGTGCCTGGCCCGCAACCAGGGCCATGGCACGGAGGCCCAGCGACTGGAACGGGAGCTTGACCAGAGGATGGCCAAGCATCCGTTGGAAGGACCCCGCATCCGCGCCTTGCTCGAACGATAGACTTTTTGGTCCTCGGATTTGAGTGAAAAGGCTCGGCCTCCGCATCTTCGGCACCTTGAGTTTGTGGAGAACTCGAGATAAAGAGGGTCACAACTACCAACCAAAGAGCTTATGTTTCGCCTGGCCGGATGGATGGAACCAAAGACGTTTTCGGTGGGAAAAAATCCAAAGCCAAAAAAAATAGCCACCCAGAATCCCTCAGGGGTTCCAACCCAGACCGTCTCTTCTCTTTTTTTCCGCGTTCCCCGCGTCTCCGCGTGAAATTTCGTCCAAGGAAATTCCATGGAACTCGATGACATCACCGGCACCATTATCGATTTGGCCATCAGGATCCACATGGATCTTGGCCCGGGTTTATTGGAGACGGTATATGAGGTCGTGCTGGCGCGGGCACTTGAAAAGCGGGGGCTTAAGGTAGAGCGGCAAAAATCTATTCGTTTTGAATATGACGTCATCGTTTTTGAGGAGGGTTTTCGGGCAGATCTCCTCGTGGCAGGTTGTGTGATTGTCGAACTCAAATCCGTGGAGAAGCTGGCGCCAGTTCACAGCAAACAGCTCCTGACGTATCTGCGTCTCACGCACCTCCAGGTCGGCCTACTCCTCAACTTCGGCGCTACCACGCTCAAGGAAGGCCTCCATCGCATCGTCAACGATCTTCCGCCTACTGCCTCTTTGCATCTCCGAGTGAACCAGGATTCAGCCTCGCCACCCTCAGAACCGCAGTGATCTTCACCCAGTCTTTCTCCTCCTCCTTTTCTCCGCGTTCCCCGCGCCTCCGCGTGGTTAAAAAACATTTCACGCGGAGACGCGGGGAACGCGGAGGAAGACGCTAGGTCACTCCTTCCTCTTTTTGCAGGCTTTGAGGCTAACTTTACCGCTATTCCAGGTATTCCTTACCAATCCACCGCGCGCCCCATAGCCCGATGCCGCTGAAGATGCTGCTCAACACTACGGCGGTGGTGATTCCCACAAAGGCGCCTAGCCACCAGCCCACCCAGCCGCCCAGGCTTAGGCCGATAAAGCCGAAGATGCCGCGCATGCTCATATCAGCTTTCCCCTCGGTTTCCGCAAAAGGCCGCAAAACTCCGGTCCCAAAGGGCTTCGCCTTCCGGGGTGAAGAAGCAGCCGGGCACTTCGTTCGCGCGACGATGCTTGGCCACGCAGGCGCAGCCTTTGGTGGTGGGTTCTAGATCACATTCCATGGGTGCTCTTTCGCTTTCATGCGCCCCGGTCCCTCAGTAGGACAACACGCGCAAAGTGTTGGTGCTGCCCGCGGTCCACAGTGGATGTCCCAGGGTCATCACCACGCGATCGCCGGGTTTCAGATCGTGCTCGGCTTTCAGAATGGGTTCCATGGAGGCCACCATGTCCGAGAGATGCTCGGCCCTTGGCACCACGAGGCTCTTGACACCGCGCAACAGACCCATGCGTCGAGCATTCTTTTCATCCGTGGTGGCGCCCACCACGGGGGTATTACCAGCCAGACGGCTCACCATGCGGGCGCTGCCACCGCCTTCGGTGAAGACCAAGAGCAACTTCGCTTTAAGTTCTTCGGCGGTGCGGCAGGCGGCGAAGGCCACGGACACATCGGTGCGTGTCGTGAAGGTTTCCGGAAGGCGATCGGCCCGCCGCCCCGAGGTGGGCGGCACGTGATCATCCGCATCTTCGGCGATACGAGCCAGCCACTGCACAGCTTCCAGCGGATATTTCCCGGCGGCGCTCTCGGCGCTCAGCATCACGGCATCGGTGCCATCCCAAATGGCATTGGCGATATCGCTGGCTTCGGCACGGGTAGGTTGAGGGTTTTCGATCATGCTTTCCAGCATCTGGGTGGCCGTGATCACGGGCTTCAGCGCCTGGCGTGCCATGCGGATGATGTGTTTCTGAAGGCTGGGCACCTTTTCAACGCCCAGTTCCACACCCAAATCACCGCGCGCCACCATAACGCCCCAGGAACAGGCCAGAATTTCCTCAAGGTAATCCAGGGCCTGGGGATGTTCGATTTTGGCGATGATGGGCTGGTTGCCGCCGAAGGCGCGGACCGTGGCCTGGAGGGCCTGCACATCGGCGGCGCGGCGAACAAAACTCTGCGCGAAAAAATCCACGCCCTGCTCGATGCCCCACTTGATGTCTTCCAAGTCCTTGGGTGTGATGGGGTCGAAGGCCACATCGAAACCGATGGGGTGGACGCCCTTGCGCGATTTGAGAAGGCCGCCCACCTTGACGACGGCGCCAATGTAGCCGCTGCGGACTTCGGTCACTTCCAAGGCGAGGTTGCCATCATCCAACACCCAGGATTGGCCGACCTTGGCACCGCGAAACAATTCGGGGTGAGGCAAGGGCACCGCCCAAGCATGGCCCGTGGGGGCTTCGGAACCTGCGGGGTACAGCGCTCCGTGGGAGCCTTCGACCAATTCCACCGGTTCCATCATGCCCACGCGCCACTTCGGGCCTTGGAGATCCAGGAAAATGGGAATCCGTCGACCCAGCCCTTCGGCGAGTTCCCGGACCCGATTCATGAACGGAGTGCGCTCCTCGGGGGTGGAATGGCTGGCGTTGATGCGGACGGCATCTGCGATTTCGAGCACTTCTTTCAGGGGGCCACCATTCAAAAGGGCAGGGCCGACTGTGATCACAAGCTTCGTCTTTCGCACTATTTCCTCCGTTCTTTCCACAGGTATTCCACAGGGTTTTCCACAACAAGGGAAGCGATATCCTCGGCAAATGGGGCTTCGCATCTTCTTTTTTCAATGCTACCTTCGACCCTCACCTTTTTTGGAATGGATCTCCGATGCGCCGCCTGCTGCATGAACTCGTTGTAGAAATGGTGAAGAAGGAGATTCCTCTGGAACTCGCCAAACGAGAGTTTGAGCGGGCCTACCTGCTGCAGATCGTGGAGGCCCACGAGGGCAACCAGAGCGCGGCGGCGAGGGCGCTGGGGATCCATCGCAATACGCTCTCCAAGAAGCTGGAGCCGATGCTGGTCACGCTGCGGTATCCTGAAGTCCACTGCTGAGGATACCCACACGGCTGCGAAGACTCGTTTCCGCATTGGGAAAATCCGGCACTTTGACGGAGGGTCCCATGACCAAGATTGGCATCAACGGCTTCGGACGCATTGGGCGCATGGTGTTTCGCGCCGCCATCCAGAACTTTCCTGACCTAGAGATCGTTGGTATCAACGATTTGCTCGAGCCCGAGTACCTGGCCTATATGCTCCAGTTCGACTCCGTGCATGGCCGCTTCAAGGGCGATGTGAAAGTTGAAGGAACGAACCTCATCGTCAATGGCAAAACGATTCGCCTTACCGCCATCAAGAACCCCGCCGAATTGAAGTGGGATGAAGTCGGCGCCGAAATCGTGGTGGATGCTACGGGTCTTTTCCTCACCAAGGAAAGCTGCGAGGCGCATATCAAGGCTGGCGCGAAAAAAGTCATTCAGAGCGCCCCCAGCAAAGACGACACGCCCATGTTTGTCTATGGCGTGAACCACGCCAGCTACAAGGGCGAAACCATCATCAGCAACGCCAGTTGCACTACCAACTGCCTGGCGCCCATCGCCAAGGTGCTGCACGATAATTTCGGCATCAAGCGTGGCCTCATGACCACCGTACATGCCGCCACCGCCACGCAGAAGACCGTGGATGGTCCCTCCAACAAGGATTGGCGCGGCGGACGCGGCATCCTGGAAAATATCATTCCCAGCTCCACCGGTGCCGCCAAGGCCGTGGGCAAGGTCATTCCCGAACTGAACAAGAAGCTGACCGGCATGGCCTTCCGCGTACCTACTTCCGATGTGTCCGTGGTGGATCTCACCGTGGAACTCAATACCGAAACCACCTACGAACAGATCTGCGCCGTCATGAAGGCCGCCAGCGAAGGCGCCATGAAGGGCGTGCTGGGCTACACCAACCAGAAGGTCGTCTCCACCGATTTCCGCGGTGAAAGCTGCACCTCGGTGTTCGACGCCGAAGCCGGCATGGCGCTGGATTCCACCTTCGTCAAGGTCGTGTCCTGGTATGACAACGAGTGGGGCTACTCCTGCAAGGTGCTGGAGATGGTCAAGGTAATGGCGAAGTAGGTATTCATCCTTTCCGAATGGAAAACGACCGGCCTGGCGCCGGTCGTTTTATTTCCAGGGGTTCAGGATGCTTCCCAGATCGTGAACATCATCCACGCGCCCGTCGGGTTCGGCATGGGCAAAGGATTCCGGCGCATAGCCGTACGTAACGCCCAGACTCCACAGCCCGCCATGGTGGGCGGTGAGGATATCGTTATCCGAATCGCCGATCATCAGGGCCTCCTTGGGTGCCACGCGGAGTTCGGCGAGTAGGGCCAAGGCTCCGGCTGGATCGGGCTTGCGGGTGGGGAAGCTATCGCCACCGACCACGCGGACAAAGAATGGATCCAGACCCAAACCCTGAAGAATTGTTTCCGAATGAGCCAGTGGCTTATTGGTGAGCACGACCATCCGGAGGCTTCGTTCTTGCAGGGTTTCCAGTAATTCGGGAATACCGGGATAGGATCGGGTCTGGTCGAGCAGGTGGCTCTGATAGTGATCCAGAAAAAAAGTTAGTGCCTGATCCAGTTCCTTTGCGTTTTCTCCCAAGGCCCGCTGAATCAAGGTCCGCGCGCCGCTGCCCACGTAGCTCCGAATCGTGGCCAAGGGCAAGGGAGGCAAGGAGCGATGCTCGCGCAGGGCATTCACCGAGGTGACCAAATCGGCCATGGAATCCACTAGAGTGCCGTCGAGGTCCCACAACAGGAGTCGGATGCGTTCCATGGGGATGGTGCGGTGGAGGTGGATCATGAGTTTTGGCTCCCCGCCAACCATTCGGGCAACAAGCCTAGGTGCTCCAGGGTCGTGAAACGCGTGGTATCAACATCCTCCACGTGCTCATGGATCCAGGTGGTGATGTAGGGCACGTGCACGGCGCGGGCGCCGAGGGCCACAGCGGGAAGGACATCGGACTTTACGGAATTGCCGATCATCAGGAATTCGGCCGGGGCGATGGCGTGGCGAGCGAGGATGGCGCGGTAGATGGATTCGTCTTTTTGGCTCACCACTTCCATGGCGGAGAAGTAGCGATCGAGGCCGGAGCGAGCCAATTTGGCTTCCTGATCCAGGAGATCGCCCTTGGTGATGATCATCAGGCGGTAATGACCATGAAGGGCCGTTAGGGTTTCAACTACATGGGGAAGCAGCTCGATGGGATTGCCCAGCATGCCCCTGCCGAGATCAACGATGGCTTGAATTTCGGGTCCGGTCACGCGGCCTTCGGTCA
>JAIFMW010000089.1 GCA_020048105.1 Deltaproteobacteria bacterium
CGGGAATTTTTTCGTGAGGCGCTGCGTTATGGGGCTACCTCGGCCTTGGCTTTTCACAACCACCCCAGTGGTGATCCCAGTCCGAGCCGGGAAGATACGCAACTCACAAAGCGATTGCGGGCTGCCGGGGAGTCACTGGGTGTGCCCCTGGCCGATCACCTGATCCTGGGCGCGGAACGCTATCACAGCTTTCGAGCCGCCGAAGGTTGGGATGGGTGAACGCTATCCTCTCGTCGACTTCAGCTTCCGCCGGATCAAGGCCATCAGTTCCTCGGCTTCATTCACGCGAAGCAATTTGACGATCGCAAAATAGCTAAACGCGGCCACAGCCATAAGGGGGAAGAGTCGTGCTCCGGTGCCACGAAAGCCGTGGAAGGTGAACACATCCACCATCCGTCCACCCCAGTAGGTCACCATGCCAAGGCCAAGGGCGCCGAGGCCAAAGAGACACCAACCGGTGAAAATTCGACGGTAGGGTAGTTGGCCCAGGCGGTGTCGCAGTCGCCATTCCAGGAAGATGAGGCCCACCAGGGCCGCCATGCCATTGGCCAGGGCCATGCCTCGGGTATCGAGCGATTTCATCAGGAGCAACGAAAATGCAATGTTGCAGATGACTTGCAGCACAGCGGCCTGAGCCGGGCTGCGGTAATCCTTTAGGGCATTGAGGGCCTGATTGGAAATGCGCACCGTGGCGATGAAGAGGATGCCTGCAGCTTGGAAGGGCAGGGTGGATGCCAGCCAGTGCGCCGCTTCGGGCGTGAATTGACCGCGTTGAAAGAGAAAGGCGGAAATGGGGTAGGCCAGGACGGCTAGGCCCACGGCGGCAGGAATAGCCAAAAAGGCCGTGCCCCGCAAGGCGGTGCCGAGGTTGGTCCGTACACCCTCCAGGTCGCCCTGGGCCGCTTGGCGACTCATGGCGGGAAGACTCACGGTGGCGAAGCTCATGGCGAAAAGGCCGAGCACTAATTCACCCAGAATATTGGAATTATTCAGCACTGTTTGGGCGCCATCCCCCAACTGGCTGGCAAGGCTCGTGCTGATCAACACGTTGATGGGATGGATGCCCCCGGCTAAAAGGCCGGGCCCCATGCGTTTCAGGGCCAAGCGCACACTATCGGTTTTCCACCGCAGGCGAAACCCAAGGTGAAAGCCGAGGCGTCGGAAGGAGGGCACGAGTACCGCAAACTGAACCACCCCTGCCAAGAGGAAGGCCCAGGCGAAGATGAAAGCCGCTCGTTCGGGTTGACGCCAAACACTAGGCCCCAGCTTGAAGCAAGCCCAACTCGCGCCCACGAACATCACATTGCCGAAGGTGCTCATGGAGGCCGCCAAGGCAAATCGGCTGCGCAGATTAAGCACGCCTGCCATGCAGGCCGTGAGGCTCACCAGCACGAGGTACGGGAACATGATGCGGGCCAGGCTTTCGGCCAGCGCCACATCGGGTGGAAAGGCCGTCCGGCCAATCAATACCGAGCCTAGTACCCGCAGCTGCTCGAGCCAGGGCAGTCCGGGTGCCACCTTGCCGAGCATCTGCAGCCCGATGATGGGGGCCATGAAGACAATGCCAACTAGGCATATGACTCCCAGAACCCACGCCAGGCTTCCGATGAAATCCGAAACGAAGGCCACGGCACCCGCTTCCCCATCCTTGGCTTCAACCTCGGTCAGCGTCGGCAGAAAGGCCGCCGTCATGGTGCCTTCTGCCGTAAAGCGGCGCAGCATATTGGGCAGGCGATAGGCCACCTGGAAGGCATCGCCCATCTTGGTGGCGCCGAGCAATGCAGTCATGGTCATCTGCACCGCGACGCCGGTCACCCGCGAGAGGAGCGTCATCAGGGTCACCACGCCCACGGAGTGCAGCATGGATTTTGGTGCAGGAGTTGGGCTCGGCACAGGGCTGCCTAGGGCGTGGGCGGACTGGTCCTTGGGTGGCATTGGAGCCGCCTGTCGGAATCGAACCAACGACCTTCGCATTACAAGTGCGGTGCTCTACCAACTGAGCTAAGGCGGCAATGCGAATATTCTACCCTAACGAGCTGTCAGCGCGTCGCGCTGTCGCGAGTGTGATGGGGAGCGTGGGGTATAGAGCCGTCGTTTCTCCCTTGGCCTGCGCAGTTTTTGGAAATTCGGTTAGGCATGGAATTCATTGGGCTCGCTGAATTCCACATCCGAGTTCGCGAGTTCTACTGCAGGTGGGAATGTCTCAATCGTAAGGTCAGCCGCCACCGAGGCCCCTCAAAAAAAGCTAAGGGGTTGGGCAGTGCGACCGATAAGACGGCTTATGGTTTGTCGCGCGTTCTTCTGGGTTTGTCTCTTTCTTGCTGGTTGTGCAAGCCTGGCTCAGGATCTGCCCTATCGCCCCGCAGTCCAGCTGTTCGGGGAAGGCGCTGGCCTGCCATCCGTCGCGGTGCACGATCTCGCCCAGGATGCGGAGGGCCGCATCTGGATCGGCACTCAAAAGGGCGTCGCGTGGTTATCGAGAGGGATCTTCCACCCAACGGAGTCCAGCCTTGGTCTTGGCCCAGGCTTTACGGGAAGGATGCTCGCAAATCGCGAGGGGGTGTGGGCGGGGAGCTTCATGGATGGACTCCAACACCTTGGCCCTAAGGGCTGGAAGGTCTGGCGTGAGGCGGACGGTAAACCCCTGGGGCGCGTCATCCAGGTGTTGGTGGATGCAGAAGACCGGGTCCATGTGCTCAACGCGGCCGGACGGGTATTTCGAGTGGAAGGGGATCGCCTGGTTCGTCCGGCATGGGCGCCCGAGGCCGCCATGACCTTCCTCCTGGCCACCAAGGGCGGCTGGTTGGGAGCCTCTCATGAGGGGCTATGGTGTCAAACGCCCGATGGCTGGAAGCTGGATTCCACGCTAAGAGGCCCTGTGCTTATGCTGGCGCGCAGCCAGGAACGGATCCTGGTGACCTTGGCTCGGGGCGCTTGGCTGGGTACGCCTGGTGCTTGGAAGCCCGTGGTTGGATTAGAAGGCGAGTCCTTGCACTCCGCTGCCGCGGGCCCCGGCCTGGGCGGCACGGATGCCTTCTGGGCGGTCTCCAGTAACCGCCTGTTCTGCCTTGAAGGTGATCGGGTGCAGGAAGTGCCCCTTGGTGGCACTGAGGATGTCCGACAAATTACGGCGGTGAGGGTGACCAAGGCCCAAGGGCAATCTCAGATTTGGGTTACGAGTATTCATGGCCTTTTTCGCGTCCAGCCCGGGGGCTGGAATGCCCTTCCCAGGGATTTAGGGCCCGGTTCTACCCTTTGCTATAGCTTGGCGCGGACCCCGGATGGCGCACTCTGGTACGGAGATGCGCAAGGCCGTGTTCATCGATTTTTGGACCATCGCTGGCAAGTATGGGCCCTGGGTAAGCAGGATGCCCAATCCATCGTTTTCGCCTTGACCCCTCTGCCTGGAGCCGGCAACAGCGTTCTGGCCATGCTTTCCCGAGGTGGGCTGTATCAATGGGATGGGCGCGCCTGGACCTTCTGCGGCTGGGGGGAATTGAAGCCAAGCACCTTTGCTTCGGCCCTTGTCGCGGGAACTCATCTGGGGCAGGCGGGTGCCTGGATCGGGACCGAGGCTGGACTCTACTTCTGGTCGCAGCAGCGAGGAATAACCCGGGTAGCCTCCCCCGATAAGGGGATTCGATGGGTGCTCCCGGATCCAACGCGCGTGGATCATGTCCTGGTGGGCGGGATGATGGATGAAGTCCTGCGCTGGGATGGCAGTCGCTTCAGTCGGGTTGCTGAACTGCCTGGATGCCGTTTCTCGGTTTTGGGGGCCTGGGTGCCGGGAGAAGAAGGGCGCGCGTTTCGGGTTGGCACCTACGACCAGGGCGTCAAGACTTTTGGCCCGGATGGACATCTGCGGGCGCATTGGTGCAAGTCCAGCACACCGGCCTGGCCAGGGGATGCGATCTTGAGCCTAGCCCATGACGCGCAAGGGCGTGCCTGGGTCGGCACCGACTTCGGCATGGTCCGAATGGGGGTCAATGATCGGATCGAGGCCACCTACACCCAGGCCGATGGCCTGCCTTCGAATCTGTGCACCAACACGGCGCTGCTCTTGGAGGGGAAGGAACGAGTCTGGACAGGAACCTCCAAAGGGGTGGCCTTCTTGCCGCCTCGGGAAAATCCCCCCGTGCCCCTGCCCGCCCTTCGCTTGCTATCTGCCGGTAGCGGTGCCGGCAGCTTCCTACCTGGGGCCCGCTTGGGGCAACCAGTCTCGCAGATTGGCTTTGCCTTCGAACTGCCGCTGCTTCACCGGGAAGGGGATATTCGCTACCAGCTTCAGCTCGAAGGTTTGGGCTTGCCGGCTGGACCCTGGACACCGGATGCGAAAGTGATCTATCCCACGCTTCCTCCGGGCTCGTACCGGCTCCAGATCCGGGCCATGGCCCCCGATGGCCGTGAAGCGGGGCCTCTTGTTGTGCCGTTCTCGGTGGCGCCGCCCTTCTGGCGTCATCCCGTTCTGATCGTTCTTTACTTCCTGGTGCTCGCCAGCGGCGCTGTCGCACTCCACCGTGTCCGCCTCGCGCGGCTCCGTGCCCGCAACCGGGAACTGACGGAAGCGGTGGATCAGGCGACCCATGAGCTAAAGACAGCCAATGAGCGGCTCTACCATCTCAACGATGAGAAAAACCGCATCATCGGTGTGGCCGCCCACGATCTGCGCAATCCTCTCTCGGGCATCCTGATGAGCTGCGAACTATTGCAGGAAGAGCTTCCCGAGGCGCAGGCTCCGGACGTAGTCCGCATTCGCAGCCTCGGCAAGGCCATGCTGGACCTGATTCAGGGCCTGCTTGATGTCAATGCCATTGAGGCTTACACCGCCGGAGCGCCCGTAATCCGTTCCATGGATGTGGGGGCCGTGCTGGAAGAGATTCAGTGCAATTATCAGCCCAAAGCGGAACGCAAGGGCATTAGCCTGAGCCTAGAGGCTGAAGTGACAGGCCCGATCCTCGCGGACGAACGGCACGTGCAGCGAGTGTTGGATAACCTCGTGAGCAACGCCGTCAAATACTCGCCCAAGGATCGTCAGGTGTGGATTCGCCTGAAGGCCCATGGCGAATGGTTCCGCTTCGAGATTCAGGATCAGGGGCCGGGGCTCACCACCGAGGACCAAGCCCGTGTCTTCGGGGCCTATGCGCGTCTTAGCGCCCGCCCCACGGCGGGGGAACCCTCGGTGGGCCTTGGGCTTTCCATCGTCAAGAAGTTGGTGGAGGACATGAAGGGCAGGGTCGGAGTGGATAGCTTTCTGGGCGAGGGCGCAACGTTCTGGGTGGAACTGCCCCGAGGGGAAGGCTGATTCCTTCAAAGGCGCCTAGCGGAGCTTTTCAAGCTCGGGCTATTCCACAGCCTCTGCCGAGAGTGCCGGAGGAGCTGGGCTTTCTTTTTTTCCGCCCTTCCGCGGTCCGGATTCTTCGGGCCGGAATTGGTGGCTCGCGGCGTCGAGAATGCCATTCACGAACTGAGTGCCCTCGGCATCGCTGAACTCTTTTACGATTTCCAGGGCCTCATTGATGATGATCGGGAAGGGGATTTCCTTCAGAAACATCAACTCGTAGATGCCAAGGCGCAGCAAATTGCGATCCACGGCGGCCATGCGGTGCAACTTCCAGTGCTCGGCATAACCGCCCAGCACGCCGTCGATTTCTTCCATGTGGCCATGCACGCCATCCACCAGGCGCCTTGCGTAGTAGAAGGCATCGCGGTTCAGGTCTTGAATGGCGTTGAAGCCTGCAAAGACTTCATCGGGAAGGTAGCCCGTGACCTCCATCGCGTAGAGCATCTGGAGGGCGTATTCCCGTCCCCGGCGTCGAACTCCCATTACTTAGCACCCTTTCCGGTTTTCAATGCGCGGAGCAAATCCACCATTTCGATCATGGATTGGGCGGCTTCCCAACCTTTGTTACCCATTTTAGTGCCGGCTCGTTCGATGGCCTGCTCGACGGTGTCAGTGGTAAGTACGCCGAAGACCACGGGAATGCCGGTGTCCAAACCTACCTGGGCTGTGCCTTTAGTGACTTCGGCGGCGATCATGTCGAAGTGCGGAGTGCCACCTCGGATGACGGCGCCCAGCACGATCACGGCGGCATATTTGCCGGAGCGCGCGGCGTGTTGAGCCACTTGAGGAAGCTCGAAGCTACCGGGAACCTTGAGGAGATCGATCTGACTCTCGGTTCCACCATGACGGAGGATGCAATCGGTGGCTCCGCCGACTAAGCGGTCCACGATGAATTCGTTAAAACGTGCGGCCACGAAGGCGAACCGGTCGCCCTTGTCTACACGAAGTTGCCCCTCAAAGATCGCCATGGAACCCCCCTCAAGGTGGTTGAATTGATTACCTTAACACAGAATCTGCCCTATTTCTGTTCGAAAAGTGTGGTCCTTAGCACCTGAATTGCGATATTGATGATGGTTGCCGTTTTCTTCTCGCTTGGAGAGCTCCGTGTGGGTTCCCTTTAAAACCTCAAATGCCCTGCGATTGGCTGGTTCTAACTGGTCGGGGGTGCTGTGAGTTCGGGGCCCTACATCATTCTCGAAAGCCAAGGTGCGGAGCACGTTCCGCTCTCGGCCTACACGGATTTTGGTCGAGGCGAAGAGAACGCCGTGGTCCTGCGAGATATTGGAGTGTCCACTCGCCACGCCGCGATTCGCAAGGATGGGGCCTTCTGGGTGGTTGAGGACTTGAGTTCCACCAACGGCACTTGGCTGAATCACAAACGTGTCGATGGACCCACGGTGATCAAAGAGGGCGATCAACTTCAAATGGGCTCGCAGCGCATTCGCGTGGCTGGTTTTCGAGTTGGCCTTGGGTCGAAGGATGCCTCTGCGGCGCCAACGGTGTGTCCGCGTTGCTCGAAGGGGCTACCTTCCGCCGCTGCCTTTTGCCCGTCCTGTGGTCTGCCCATTGCGGCCACGACTGCGGGAGTGCCTTCGGTTTTGATTACGCCGACCATCCCTTTCCCAAGCCCCTATCTCAAGAGCGCGCCACCAGCCCAGGATTCCAATCGAAAGGCCCTCGTTATCGGACTTGCGGTACTAGGCGCGATCGTATTGATCCTAAGCGTGGCCGTTGGTTGGATGCTTCGGGACAAGGCTGTGCGCAGCGGCGACTTACTGCGTGGGAATCTTATCCAGCAGTCTTAGCAGTCCATCCAGGATGGTCATGGGATGGGGTGGACAGCCGGGGATGTAGAGATCCACTGGGATTTCTGCGCCTTCGCACCCACCGCATTGTTCCGCCTGCTGGTGATAGGGGCCGCCGCTGATGGCACAGGCACCCACGGCGATCACCAGTTTGGGATCGGGGGTTGCTTCGAGCGTTTTGCGGGTGGCCAGTGCCATGTTTTGGGTGATGGGGCCGCAGATAAGCACGGCGTCGGCGTGGCGAGGGCTTGCCACGATTTGGATCCCGAAGCGGCCCAAATCCCACCCGATGGTAGAGAGCACGTTGACATCGACCTCGCAGCCGTTGCAGCCACCCGCGCTCACGACACGCAGCTTTAGAGATCGTCCAAAAAGAGCGAGAGTCTTGGCTTCGAGTCTGCATGCCAATTCAAGGGACTTCCCGGATTCCAAGACAAGATCAGCCCTTGTACGGGTGGCTAGACGGTAGTCGTGGCTGTGGTGGATGGCGTCGGTCGGGCAAACCTCGGTGCATATGGTGCAGAAAAGACACGCGCCAAGGTCGATGCGTGGCGTGGGTCCGAGTTCGATGGCATCGGTGGGGCAATCCTCGGCACAGGCGCAGCAACCCTCCAGGCAGCGACTGGGCTCCAGGATGGGAGCGCCGCGCAGGCGGTCGGGGAGCAGGGGCACATCTTCCGGGAAGCGGTTGGTCTGAAAACCTTGGTGGATTCGGGATGACAGGATTTTCCACATTAGAGATCAAACCCGCAGTAGGAGAGGTTGAAGCTTTTGTTGCACAACGGGAAATCGCTGATTTCCTGGTCGCGCATGGCCAGTGCGAGACCCGTCCAATTGTGGAAAGAAGGATCCACCACCTTGTAGCGACAGAAACGCCCCTCGGCATTCGTGATGGCCAAGTGAAGCACCTCACCCCGCCAGCCTTCCACCACACCCAGCGCGACATGATCGGGGGCCAGTGGTCCGCAAGCGGCATGAACGGGGCCCGAGGGCAATTCGCTGAGTACGTCCAGCGCTCTGCGGATGAACTCCACACTGGCCTGAATTTCCTTCCACCGGACGAGGGCGCGGGCGGCCACATCTCCGTTGTTTTCCAGCGAGATCAAAAGGTGGCTGTCGCGAAAAGGGGGCAAAGGGAAATCGATGCGAGTGTCTCGGGCCAGCCCAGAGGCTCGCGCGGCGGGGCCCACCAGGCCTGCATCCACAGCGGTATGGCGATCAATTTTGCCGGTCCCTTCGAACCGAGCCAGCACCGAAGGCGTGGCCAAGAGGAGTTCCACGGCATTGGCCGTGTCGTTGAAGGTTGCTTCAAGACGTTGGTGTAGATCCTCGATGCGGGTGGCATCCAGATCAAAACTGACGCCGCCGGGTTTCACCAGATC
>JAIFMW010000045.1 GCA_020048105.1 Deltaproteobacteria bacterium
GCCGCCGATACGAAAGCGCCCTGGCCGTGGCGGAGGATCTTCGGCGTTGGCGGGAAGGCCAGCCGATCCTTGCTCGCAAACCCACGCTGCCCTATCGCATGGGGAAATGGGCCCGGCGCCACAGGCTGCTGGTTGGAGTCTCTGCGTCGGCTCTGGTGGCCCTTTTGGCGATGGGCAGCTACACGGGGTGGTTGTCCTGGACGTCGGCGGATCGGGCTCGGTACGCCCAGCAGTTTGGCCAGGAGGCGGAGCGCATCGAGGCCCTCATCCGGTATGCCCACCTCGCACCCAGGCACGATGTTCGGCCCGAATTGGACCAGGCGCGAACTCGAATGGGCCGCCTGGAAGCCGAGGCTGTGCGCATTGGCGCCCTGGCTGCGGGTCCGGCGGCCTATGCTCTGGGGCGCAGCCATCTGGCCCTGGGGAATCCCGAAAAGGCCCGGCACCTGCTGGAGAAGGCTTGGTCGACAGGATTGCACACCCCGGAGGTGTCCCTGGCCTTGGGGCGTGCCCTCGCCGCCAACTACCAGCGGGCCCTGCATCTCGCGCGGGCTCTGCCCACCAAGGAATTGCGGGAGGCCCGGGAACGTGAACTGGCCCGCGAGTTGCGCGATCCTGCCTTGGGTCGCCTACGGGAGGGTGCTCCCGCCTCCCTGGAGTCTTACGCCTACCACGAGGCCCTGCTGGCCTTCATGGGGGGGCAGTGGGACAAGGCCCAGGCCAAGGCCCGGGAGGCCCTCGGCGCCACCCCCTGGCTCTTCGAGGCCAAGCGCCTTGAGGGCGACGTCCTCTTGGAGCGCGCCCGGGTGATTGCGGACGCCTCGTTGGCCCTGATGACCCTCAGCGAGGCCGAGTCATGCTTTCAGATGGCCCGGGACCTGGGCCCCAGCGATCCCGCCACGGCCCTCGGGGAGGTGCGTGCGCTGGCGGAGCGGATCCAGCGGGAGCTATCCTCTGGCCGCCAAGCCGAGGCCACCCTGGCCCGGTGCCGGGAAGCTGTGGCTCGGGTGCGGCTCCTGCGTCCGGAGGACGGTGAAGCCCAGGCTCTCTTGGCCCGGGCCATCGGGGCCTGGGCCGAATTGCGGCCCACGGAGGACTCCACCACCAGGGCCGCCATTGAGGAGGCCCTGGCGTTGTCCCGGGAGGCGGTGGTCCGGGAGCCCGAAAACCCTACCGTACTTACCCTTCGGGCGACCCTCCTTCTGATTGCGGGACGCCTTCACTGGCAATCCGAAGGCGGCCCCATGCCGCATTTCCAGGAGGCCCTGGAACTGGCCCGGAATGCCCAGCGGCGCTTTCCCCAGGATCCTACTTTCGGCTCCCTCATTGCCAATGCCTGCATGAGGAAGATGACCCGGGAGATCAATACGGGCATTCCGCCCTGGGCCAGCTTCGAGGAGGGCTTGGCCCAGGCCCTAGCCCTGCGGAACCGTTTCCCGGACCTACTCGGGTGCTACCGGGGGCTGGCCGCCCTGTGGGTGGAGCGGGCAGAATTCGAGCGGGGCCATGGCCTGGACCCCAGGCCCTCGGTGGTGGCGGCTCTGGAGGCCGCGGCCGACGCCGAGGCTCGGGGGCTTCGGCTCGCAAGCTTTGGGTGGGCCAAGGGCGATGCCCACCTCATCCAGGGGGAGTATCTTCTGGCGCTGGAGGGGGGCGGGGAGGAGGATTTCCGATTGGCAGCAGAAGGTTACCGGGAGGCCTACCGGGCTAATTCCAACCTAAAGGTGGCTCTGGTCCAGGCGGCAAGTGCCCTCCTCGGCCTAGCCCAGAGCCGCCTGGAACGGGGTCTGGATCTGGGTTCCCTCCTGGCCGAGGCGGAGGCAGAGCTGGATCGGGGGGGAGCCCCCACTTCCGAACAAGCTCATTCCCACTACATTCGTGGGCGGTTGGCGCTCCTGCGGGGCCGCCAGTATTTGGCTTCTGGGAGGAGCCCCAACGCGGAGTGGGGCCGAGCCGAGGTTCGGGCTCGGGCCTATCGCCGGTCGGGCCGTTCCCTCGATGGGCTTCAGGCCATGCAGGCCGCCCAGGAGGCCCTGAAGTCAGACCCCCTGCGGGCTGAGGCCTGGCTCTGGATCGCCGCGGTGGAGCAAGAGCGGGTTCGGCGTGGCCAAGATGATGCCGAACCCCGCGCCCGGGCGGCCATGGCCAAAGCGTTGGCCCTTGATGGCAACCTCAGGCGCCGGGCACGAGAACTCGGGCGGCCTTGAAACTCAGGGCCATTCGGTGGGCAAGCATGTTTCGGTTTTCAGCGCGATGATCGGTAATCCACCGGGATCACCATCGCAGAGCGCAGTCCCCTTCCGGGGCTTAGCCTTGGGACACTTGCGTTCTCGGACCTCCTTTTCCGTCTTGGGATCCTTCTTCACGTCTTTGTAAAAGTCCGCCAGCACATCCCAGCCTTCCTGGTTCCAGAACAGGCAGCAGTCCCTCTTGAGATCCACGTCGAAGGTGTGTTTCTTGGTTCCGTCGCTTACGGTGACGACGATGGATACGATTTTGTTCATGACACCTCCAGAATGAGCCCGAATGGGCGGGTGGTGAAAGGCGCATATTTGAATGATAAATCGGATCGAGAATAGTCCTGAAGTGGCGTTTTATTAGTATTTATTTGTAGATATCGGAACAGGCCTGGGTCAGGATCTCCCCCATTCCGCCACAGGTGCGCCGTGGCCTAGCACTCGCGATGGATGGGCTCTTCGCCGAATTAGGGGCGAGCCATGGCTCCCAGGAGGCCCCGGATCACTTCATCGGTGTTAATGCCATCAGCCTCGGCTTCGTAGGTCAGCAGGAGCCGGTGCCGCAGCACATCGGGCGCTAGGCTCACCACATCGTCGGGCAGCACATGATCCCGACCGCTGATCAGTGCCATGGCCTTGGAGGCATTTTGTAGGGCCAAGGAGGCGCGAGGACTGGCGCCACAGCGCAGCAATTCGCGGCCCTTCCAGGCCTTGCCGTGGCCGGGACGCGTGGCCTGCACGAGGCGCACAATGTAATCCCGGATGGCATCATCCAGGCGCACCTGGGAAGCCAGTCGGGCCGCCTGCTGCACCATGACATCGTCCATGACCGGCATGACTGCTTCTTCGTGACCATCGGCGCGGCGAAGCACTTCGATCTCTTCGCTTTGGGAGGGGTAATCGATCTTCAGTTTGAAGAGGAAGCGATCCATCTGGGCCTCGGGCAGGGCGAAGGTCCCTTCCTGTTCCAGTGGATTCTGGGTGGCTAAGACCAGGAACGGATCCGGGAGCTTAAAGCTTTCTTCACCCAGAGTCACCTGACGCTCTTCCATGGCTTCGAGCAGTGCCGCTTGCACCTTGCTGGGGGCGCGGTTGATCTCGTCGGCCAGCAGCAGATTGGCAAAGATGGGGCCCTTTTTCGGGGTGAAGGTGAGATTGCGCGGATCGAAAACCAGCGTGCCCACCACATCCGAAGGCAGGAGATCAGGCGTGAACTGAATGCGCCGGAATTCCATATGGCTGGCGGCGGCCAGCGTCTTGATGGTACGCGTCTTGGCCAGCCCAGGCAGGCCTTCTAGCAGCACATGGCCGCGACAAATCAAGGCCAGAAGTAAGCGGTTAAGCAGGTGCGGCTGCCCCACAATGACCTTGCGGCATTCATGAAGCAGGGCCTGGAGAGGTGGGGCTTGAGTCGCATTGGGCATGATGAGATCCGTTGAAATCATGATGCCGGAATTCGGGGGCCACCGTCAGAAGGGATTTTCGTGGCACTCGAATTTGGATCAGTATTCCGCGGGCAATTCGTTGAGCTGGGCCAGGGTGTACACGGGGCCGTCTTTGCAGACGTAGCTGCTGCCGGTATTGCAACGGCCGCATTTTCCCAGGCCACACTTCATTCGATTTTCCAGGGTGGTGTAGATCTGATCAGGCGCGAAGCCGAGCTTTTCCAACACGGGCAGCGTGAGCTTGATCATGATGGGCGGTCCGCAGACGATGGCCACGGTGTTCTCGGCCGAAAGGCCCAGTTGCTCGACCACGGGTGGAACGAAACCCACTTTGCCGGTCCAATCAGGAGTTTCGCCGCCAGGATCCACCGTGGTGACGAGCTTGATATCGGGCCGTTCAGTCCACTCCTTCAGTTCGTGCTTGTAGACCAGATCCGCCACGCTGCGGGCGCCATAAACCACGGTGATGTCCTTGAACCAATCGCGGAGATCCAGGCAGTTCCAGATGACACTGCGAAGCGGCGGCAAGGCGATGCCACCGGCGATGAAGACTAGGTTCTTGCCCTTCCAGGCTTCCAGTGGAAACACGTTGCCGTAGGGCCCACGGAAACCTACGATATCGCCCACTTCCTTGTCGGCCAACGCGGCGGTGACGCGACCCACTTCGCGGAAGGTGCATTCGATATAGCCCTTGCGTGTGGGGCTCGACGCGATGCAGAAGGTCGACTCACCTTCGCCGAAGGCGCTGTACAGGCCGAATTGACCCGTCTTGAAATCGAAATTCTGGGCCGCCACTTCGTCCACGAACTCCAGGCGAAAGGTCTTCACCGCCGGGGATTCTTCGGTGATTTTGGTGATCCGCATAAGGTAGGGCAGGTAGATGTTTTTCTCGGTCATTTGGACACCATTAGAAATAAAAAACGATCCACGGATGAACACAGATAAACACGGATAAAAGCAAAAAAATCAAGAATGGAATGTGGCCTGGAGTGAGGTGAGGACCTGGTTTTTCTATCTTTTTATCCGTGTCCATCCGTGGACTAATCTTTTTAGACGTTGGCTGCTTCCACGAGGTGTTCGCGCAGGTTCATATCCACGGGGCAGGCGCGGGTGCACTTGCCGCAGCCAACGCAGCCGAGCATCTGGTAGCGCTCGGGATAGGTGCTGAACTTGTGGTAGATGCGCTGACGCCAGCGGGCACTCTGGGTTTCGCGTGGATTGTGGCCCGAGGCGTGGAGCGTGAACATCGAGAAACCGCAGCTATCCCAGCAGCGCAGTCGCTGACCCTGCTTGGGGTCGGCTTCTTCCTGGATATCGAAGCAAACGCAGGTGGGGCAAACGTAGGCGCAGGCGCCGCAACCGATGCAGCGGAGAGCTTGGTCTTCCCAAAGCTCATTCTCGAACATGCCGGGGAGCTTGGCGGTGAGGGCGGGCTGGTCAAAGGCCTGTTCGAGCTTGGCGGCGATGGCCGCCTTGTCGACCCCGTTGCCGGGCGTGAAAAGGTTTGGTGCGAGGGCCTGGATGGCCTTGCCCTTTACGGTGAGGACTTCCGCTAAATAGCCACTCTCGATGGGGGTCAGCAGGATATCGCTGCCCGCCGTATCGGCGGGGCCGCCGCCCAGACTCGTGCAAAAACAGGCGTCATCGGCCTTGAGGCAGGACACGCCGATGACAGCCATTTTCTCCAAACGCGCGTTGAAGAACTTGTCGCGGTAATCCCAATTGAACACCGCATCGAGGGCGCCAAAGGCCTTGGCTTCGCAGGGGCGCACGCCGAAGAGCACCGTTGGCAGAGCCTTGGGCTCGGCATCATGCAATTCCACCGTGCCGGGGGCCGTGGTGTAGGAGAGTAAGCGCTCCACCTTGGGGAAGACCACGTCCTTGGCGGACATGATGGTCTGGATGTAACCCTTGGCGACTTGGCTGGGCTTTTCCACTTCGTTGAGTTCGGTGCGGCCATCGCCGTCCACCGGGGCCAGTATTCGGCGGCCATCTTTGCGCAGAGCCGCGAAGAGGCTATCGAGGTTTTCATGGGTGAGTTTGAAAGTGTCTGCCATGGCCGCCTACCGGATGAAGGTCTCTTTGTCGTCGGGTTTGAAGGTGGACAGTGCATAGTCCAGCTTTGCGGTATGTCCGGCTCGTTGCCCAAACTGCTTGGCGGTGCTTTCTTCCGCAAAGAAGGTGAGCAGGTGAACGGGAATACCCACAGGGCAGGCGCGGCCGCATTCGCCGCACTCCACGCAGCGCCCCGCCAAATGCATGGCACGGACCATGTGGTATTCCAGATTGCCCAGCGCGTGGCTGGCCACCGGCACCCATTGGGGGCGGTTGCAATCCATGGTGCAGTGTTCGCAATAGCACATGGGGCAGCTGTTCCGGCAGGCGTAGCACTTTACACAGCGGGAAAGCTCCTGCTGCCAATAGGCCCAGCGCTGTTCGCGGGTCATGGCCATGAGCTTTTCGATCATGGCTTTGTCGGCGGCGGGCATGGCATCCGTCTTGAGCGCCAGATGCTGTTCCACCTCAGCGCCGCTGGACAAGGTTTTCACCTCGCCTCCGTCGACGGCCAACAGGCAGATGGCGTCATCCCGCAGTTGTCGTTCCGCGACCAATTGCAATAGGGCGCGCTGCGTGGCTGGAAGCGCCACCACGGCCACTTTCCCGAGGTGTTTGACTTCGTGTTTCGTGAGGTAGGTGGCTAGGTTCTGGGTGCATTTTTCATCCAACACCAGGGCATCCACCTGCTTAGGATTGCGGGCGAAATGGGGCCGCCGGACACCAGCGGTGCCCACCGCATAGCCAAGCACAGCCTTCACGTCGCCATTCTGGAGGAGTTCCTTGGCCTTTTGTTTCAGGGCTTCCATTCGGGCCTCCTTACTCGATGCCCGCGACGGCGAGTTCTTTGTACTCGGCGTAGGGCCCCAGGTTGCGGATGTTATCGGTCACTTCGTTCACCAGCTGTGCCCACCGGGCACCTTCGGCGGCGGAGACCCAGGAGAAGGTGACGCGGTTGGTATCCACGCCCATGAAATCCATCAGATCCTTGTAGACCATCCAGCGGCGGCGTGCATGGTAATTACCCGACGTATAGTGGCAGTCGTTGGGATGGCAGCCCGACACGATCACACCGTCGGTGCCCTTCTGGAAGGCCTTCATGAGCAGCATGAAATCGATGCGACCCGTGCAGGGAACACGCAGCACACGCACATTGGACTGGTACTTGATGCGCGAAGTTCCCGTCAGATCGGCGCCCGCATAGGTGCACCAATTGCAGACGAAAGCGGTGATTTTCGGTTCAAACTTTTCAGTCATGGTTGTCTCCGCGCTCACAGCGTCATGATTTCGGCGTAGAGCTGCTCGTTGCTAAAGCCCTGGAGGTCGATGGCCTTGGTGCGGCAGGTGGCCACGCAGGTGCCGCAACCCTGGCAAAGGCCTGGGTTGATGCGGGCAATGGTCTTGATGACATCGCCGTTGCGGGCCGTGATGTGCTCCTGTTCGATGGCCTGGTAGGGACAAGCGGTTTGGCACAGGAAACAGCCCACGCAGTAGCTGAAGGTCGGGCCCGCTTGGCGGTTCACCACGGCCACAATGGGCTCGCGGGTGAGTTGATCCTGGCTGAAGAGACCCAGCACCTTGGCGGCGGCGGCGCTGGCCTGGGCCACGCTTTCGGGGATATCCCTGGGCGCCTGGCAAGCACCGGCCAGGAAGATGCCGCCGGTGTTGGTTTCCACAGGCCGCAACTTCGGGTGAGCTTCCGCGAAGAAGCCGTAAGTGTCGTAGCTGACGTGGAGCGTCTGGGCCAATTCCTCGCTGCGATCGTTGGATTGCACGGCAGTCGCTAGCACCACCATATCGGCTTTGATCTCGACCTGCTCACCGCCCATGAGCGTATCGGCGCCCTTGACGATGAGCTTGCCGTCCTCTTCGTAGATTTTGGATACGCGACCGCGGATGTATTTGACGTCATCTTCCTCGATGGCGCGCCGCACGAATTCATCGTAATCCTTGCCGGAGGCACGGATATCCATGTAGAAAACGTAGGCTTTGCCGCTATGCACTTTGTGTTTGTAGAGCATGGCGTGTTTGGCCGTATACATGCAGCAGACCTTGGAGCAGTAGGGCACACCCTTGCTGCGATCACGGCTGCCGGAGCAGGCGATGAAGACCACGGTTTCCGGTTCCTTGCCATCGGAGGGGCGCTTCATCACACCCGCTGTGGGGCCTGAGGCGGAAGCCAAGCGCTCGAACTGCATGCCGTCGATGATGTCCTTGTGCTTGCCATAGCCGTATTCGGGGAAGGCTTCGGTCTTCATGAGCTTGAAGCCCGTGGCCAGTACGATGGCGCCGATATCGAGGGTGACGAGTTCGTCTTCCTGCTCGAATCGAATGGCATTGGTGGGGCAGACCTTTTCGCAGACTTTGCATTTGCCGGTTTTGTAAAAGGTGCAGTTAAGGGTGTCGATCACTGGTTTGTTGGGCACGGCCTGGGGGAAGGGAACGTAAATGGCGGTGCGGGTTCCAAGGCCCTCGTTGAATTCGTCGGAGATTTTCTTGTTGGGGCATTTCTGGATGCAGAGGCCGCAACCGGTGCAGAGCTTTTCATCGAGCTTGCGGGCCTTCTTGCGCACGGTGACCTTGAAGTTGCCGATGAAACCATCGACCTTCTCTACTTCGCTGTAGGTCATCAGCGTGATGTTGGGATGCTGGGCCGCCTCCACCATGCGAGGCGTGAGGATGCACTGGGAGCAATCGAGGGTGGGGAAGGTCTCCGAGAGCTGGCTCATGTGGCCACCGATGCTCGGGGACTTCTCAACCAGGATCACCTTGTGGCCACCGTTGGCGATATCGAGCGCCACCTGAATGCCTGCGACACCGCCGCCCACGACCATGGCGGTCTTGGTGACGGGCACCTTGATGGGGAAGAGCGGTGTGTTGTGCTTGACCTTTTCCACTAGCACTCGGATGAGATCCGCCGCCTTTTGCGTGGTGGCTTCACTCTTCTCGTGCACCCAGGAGCAATGCTCGCGTAGGTTGGCCATTTCGCACATGTAGGGATTTACCCCCGCATTGCTGACCGCGCGACGGAAGGTTGGCTCGTGCATGCGGGGCGAGCAGGCCGCCACCACCACGCCATCCAGGCTGTGTTCCTTGATTGCCTCTTGCATCATGCGTTGGCCGGGATCGGAGCACATGTATTTGTAGTCCACGCTGTGAACTACGCCGGGTATGTGCTGGCACATTTCCGAAACCTTGGCGCAATCGACAGTGGCGCCGATGTTTTCGCCGCAATGACAGGTGAATACGCCGATTCGAGACATGGATACTCCTTTACCGATTCACCACGGAGACACGGAGAGCACGGAGAAAAACGTACAGAGGGAAAGCAGACATGGATTCTGATCGGGTTGTGAGTTTTGCTGTTTTCCTTCTCATCTTTTTTCTCCGTAATTTTCTCTGTGTTCTCCGTGTCTCCGTGGTGAACAAATTTTTGCTAAACATTCACGGGCACCATATGGCGCTGAAGACCCAGCGTCACAGGATCTAACCCCAGGGCTAAGCCGATGACCTGGGTGATGAACATGGCTGGAATGCCGTGTTTTTTACCTAGGTATTCGTTGATCTCATTTCGACGCAGATCCAGGTTCGAGTGGCACATGGGGCAGGCCACCACGATGACTTCGGCACCGCGATTGACGGCATCTTTCACCAGCTTGCCACTGAGTTTCGCCACGATATCCGTGCGGGTCACGCTGAAAGCCGCGCCACAGCATTCGGTCTTGAAGGGCCATTCCACAGGGGTTGCGCCCACGGCTTTCACCATGAGATCCATACTTTGGGGATCTTCGGGGCGATCGAAGTTGACCACGCGGGGTGGTCGGACCAGCAGGCAGCCATAGTAGTTGGCGACTTTTTTCGTGAAGGGTTTGGTGGTTTTGGCGGCGATTTGATCCTTGAGCCGATCCAGCACTTCCAGAATGTTCACGATCTTGGCTGTGCCTTTGTACGGCATGCCAATGGCCGCTTCGACTTCAGCGATCATCTCGGGGTGCTTTGCTAATTCTTGCTGAGCCGAGAGCAACCGGTTGGAGCAGGCGGCGCAGGGCGCCAGGATTTCCGTGATGCCCGCCTGTTCGGCCAAGGCCAGGATGCGCGCAGGCAGGGCCAAGGAAAGCTCATGGTTCAGCACATGGGCGCTGGAGGCACCGCAGCAGTTCCAGTCCGAGACCTCCGCTAATTCCACGCCCAAAGCCGCAAGCACGGCCCGAGTGGATTCATCGAATTCCCTGGAGGAACCCAGCAGGGAGCAGCCGGGATAGTAGCCGATCTTCATCGTGTCACCCCTTTCCCACGGTGCGTTTGAACAGCGTCTTCATGCCGCTGCGATTTTTGATCAAGTGCGGGAAGAGACCGAGCTTGCCCTTGAGATACATCTTCGGGGCCAGCATGACGTCCTTCAGCAAGTGGCGGCTGCGCATCTTGTAATCGGCCACTAGTCCCACTTCATACAAACGGCCCGTGTATTCGATGGAATCCAGGAAGGCGCGGTGGAAGGAAAGGATGTCTTTGGATTTGGGGTGGGCGATGCCGCGCTTAAGGGCTTCACCACGAATGAAATCCATCACCTTGGGTATTTCCACTTCCTGGGGGCAGCGACTGGAACAGGTTTCGCAGGCCAGGCAAAGCCAGATGCCTTCGCTGCGCAGCACCTTCTCATCGAGTTCGGGAAAGCCCAACTGAAGCAGACGGAAAACCTGGCAGGGCGGCAAATCCATTTCGTCACCGACAGGGCATCCGGCTGCACATTTGCCGCACTGGTAGCAGTGGGCCAGTTTTACGCCCGTGCCAGCCTCAATGCGTCCCGCTAGGGTTTCCAGGTTTGGATGGTGGCTACCGCTGCTCATGGTGGTTCTCCCAAATGGGCGGGATTCGCGGGGTCAGTGCGCATTTTTGAACACCAGCTCCCCCTTGGCACTTCGTCCCGTGGAGCTTTGCACTACCTAGAAAGGTAGGCCCAACCCGCTGTGACAAACATCAAGACGCGGGTAAGAAATCTAGTGGTGGAGCAAATTGTGGAGATTTGCACAATGTCGACCTCAGGGCATCTCTCTTCACAATTCAGCCACCTCCCTGAGTCAGTTACTGGAAGCACTGGAACACGAAATCAAAGAACAACCCCCGCCAGCTCAGCCTTGAGCGTGCGGGGGTTGCCAGGACGAGGAAGTCTTAACGGAAGAAAATGAACGTGATCAGGATGAAGGTCGGAATCAGGATCGCGCCGCTATAGGCCATGTAACCAAAGAAGGAGGGCATTTTGACGCCACGATCTTCGGCAATGCTCTTGACCAGGAAGTTGGGGCCGTTGCCGATGTAGGTGTTGGCGCCCATGAAGACCGAGCCGAGCGCGATGGCCTTAAGCAGTGGGACGGAAATCTGACTTCCGCCTGGGAGGGACAGCATCTCTACACCAGGAACAAGGGGCAGCGTCTTGGCTGTTTCGAAGAACACAACATAGGTCGGGGCATTATCCAAGAAGCTGGAAAGAGTCCCCGAGGCCCAGAAGAAGTGGGCCGGCATATTGAGGCCAAGCGCGGGCCCCTTGATATGCAGCAACTCGATGGGAACCTGCATGGTGATGAAGATGCCGATAAAGAGACAGGCCACTTCCCCGATGGCGGTGAAATTGAACTGGTTATCCGCGCGAATCTGCTTGGAGGTCAACACCATGGAGAGTCCGCAGAGGCCGAGCTGAATAATTTCACGCAAGTAGTTCGGCACCACAAACGAGGTGCCCGGGAAGGCGCGGCCAGGGACCAGAATGCCCACGGCGACGACCACACCAGCCAAGAGGAGCAAATTGATCTTGCCCTGTAGGCGCATGGGTTCGATGGTGGTTTCGTCGAGTTTCAAGGAGGCTTGGTCTTCTTTTTTGTGGAAGTAGGAATCCAGGAACCAATACAGCGCCAACAGGATGCCGACCGCAGTGATCCAGACGGGCCAAAGCTGGAGGGTCCAAAGGAAAGGAACGCCCTTGAGGTAGCCCAGGAAAAGGGGCGGATCGCCCACGGGCAGCAAGGAACCGCCCACATTGCTCACCAGGAAGATGAAGAAAACCACCGTGTGCTTGACGTGTTTACGCTCACTGTTGATCTGGAGCAAGGGCCGGATCAACACCATGGAGGCGCCGGTGGTGCCGATGAAACTGGCGAGCATGGCGCCGATGAAGAGGATCGTCACGTTGGTGATGGGATGGGCGGGCACGTCACCGGTCAGGCGGATGCCGCCGCTGATCGTGAAGAGGCTGAAGAGCAGCACAATGAAGGGGATGTAATCGCCGATGACCGAGTGATTCAGCATGGTCAGCACCGAGGCCACGCCGGGTTCGGCATGGAAACCGTTGCTCCGCATGGCGTAGTAGGCGCAGACCAGGAGAGCCAGGGAACCCGAAACGATGAGCTTGCTGCGGTTGTGTTCCCACCAATGGGCCGTGGCGTGGATCAGCGGCAGCAGTGCAATGCAAAGCAGGATGAGGACGAAGGGCATGGACCAAAGGATCAGGGAACCCACACTTGGGGCAGCTTCATGGGCAACGGGTGCGGTGGCCCAGGCCGGAGAACTTCCAAGGCCCAAAAATAGTCCCAGGAGCAACACCCACGAACGGGAGAGCCGTTGCCGCAGGCCCGCGGGTCGCAGGCTCCTGAGCAGGGAAGCGAAAAGATTTAGGGGAACCATTTTGGGCATCCTTTCATGGCAGTTAGGCAGGACGAACAATGCCGAATCGGGGTTTACTCGATACCCACGGAGTGGCGCATGAACTGCACGCGTTCGTAGGCGGCGGGATTATGGCTCTCGGACTGACGCAAGTGGCCTTGGAAATCCGCGATCCGCTGATGGCCGTGCTGTTCCATCCAGGAACGAATTTCGTTGTTCATGGTGCCGAGGTGGGCGATGTCTTTGTCGTAGAGGGCCGATACGACCTGAACGCTTGAGGCACCGGCCAGGAGCATCTTCACGGCGGTCTTGCCATCATGCACTCCGGTGGAGGCGCACAGATCGCAGCCTGCGCGGCCCGAAACCATCGAGATCCACCGCAAGGGCATCAGGTATTCCTGGGTGCCGGAGATGGCGCGGCCTGCCATCAGTTCCATTTTGTCGATATCAAAATCGGGGAAGAACGGTCGATTGAAGAGCACCAGACCCTTGATGCCACTATGGCTCAACCGAAAGAGCACCGCTGCCATGGAAGAGAAGTGGTAGCCGATTTTCAGAGACACGGGGATGGTGGTTACTTTCCGCAGCGTTTCGGCCAACGTGAAATACGTGCTTTCCATTTCGGCGCCCGTGAGGCGGGTATCGCTGGAAAGCACGTTGACGTTGAGTTCGATGGCATCGGCACCGGCCTTTTGTAGTCGCGTGATGAATTCAATCCAACTGCCAGGCGTCAGGCAATGCACACTGGCGATCACGGGAATTTTTACGGATTTCTTGGTTTCCCGCACTAGGTCGAGGAAGCGGGACACAGCGCTTTCATGCCCGTAATCCCGGATGTATTCATAGGCTTCGGTGTGCCAGAGGCTACCCTCTCCCTCGGGAACCAAGCCGTCGCTATCGGCGACGATCTGTTCCTCGAAAATCGATTTAAGCACCACCGCCCCGGCGCCAGCTTCCTCGCACTGCTGGATGCCCTTGAGCGAGTTGGTGAGACCACAGGAGCCGACAATGAGCGGTGAAGGAAGGGTAAGGCCCAGATACTTCGTTGAGAGATCAATCATGGTGCGTCTCCTGTGAGTCTTTGAGCTCATTTCCGGGCGTTGGATTCAGCATCAGGCCCCAGATCCGAAAGCCTTTGGGAAGGACTGTCGTGGGGTCCGCGCCCCGCGCCGCAATGACCGCGCAGGCGGTGGACCAGGCATCGGCCTCGGTGGCCGTGGGGCCCTGGATGGTGACGGAAGCCGTTCGGTCAGCGGGTTGGCCGGTCGCGGGGTCGAGGATGTGAGAATATTTGCGCCCGCCAATTTCCACAAAGCGGTAATACCCACCGGAGGTGGCTACGGCGCCTTGGGTCAAGGCTATGTGCCGGTCCGTCTTGCCGGTTCGGGGATCCAGGATGGCGATGGAAAAGGGAACGGGTTGGCTGCGATCGTCGTAGACCGCCACTTCGCCGCTGCAGTTGACCAAACCGCGCTGGATACCGTGTCTGCGGAGGATAGCCAGGCCTTCATCTGCGAACCACCCTTGGGCGATGCCTCCCAGATCGAGCCCCATGCCCGGCGTGATCCCTACCGTGCCCTGATTCAGGAGGATCGCTAGGTAGGACACCTTGGAACGAGTGGAGGCAATCCGTTCCGGTGTCGGAAACCGGTTCTCCTTGCCCGCTTGCTTCCAGAGCTGAATCACCGGCAGGATCGAAACATCGAAGGCGCCACCGGAGGCTTTCGAGATCCTCACAGCGGTTTGCAGAATCTGGTAGGTGGCGGGATCCACCGGCACGGGGGCCGTGGAACCGAGTTCATTGATGCGCGTGATATCGCTTCCGGCCTTGAAGCGGCTCATGCGATCTTCCAGCACAATCAGGCGCTGCTTGATTTCCTCGAAGGCTTTCTTGAAGGTCTGCGGATTGGTGTCGTAGCCTTTCACTTCGATCTCAACGCCACCCATGGCATGCAGCGTGGCCGAGAGTTCGTAGTAGCTGCGGACGGTCCGTCCATAGGCAAAGAAAGCCACCAGCAGGAGGGCCGCAGACACCAGGAAGAGGACCCTCGCCTTCACGCGATCAGCCCTTGACCAACCCAGCAAAGCCCATGAAGGCCATGCCAATGAGAGCGGCGGTCACGAGGGCGATGGGGAGGCCCTTAAAGGCTTCTGGAATATCGGCGGTCTCAATGCGTTCGCGGATGCTGGCGAAAATCACGATGGCCAGCAGATAACCAGCTCCGGTGGCGATCGAATAGATCAGCATGCTCACGAAGGTGAACTTGAACTGCACCACGTAGAGCGCCACGTAAAGAATCGTGCAGTTGGTGGTGATCAACGGCAGGTAGATGCCCAGGGCTCGGTACAAGGAGGGCATCGACTTCTTCATGAAGAATTCCACAAATTGCACGAGGGCAGCGATCACGAGAATGAAGATGATCGTTTGCAGAAATTCCAATTTCATCGGACGCAAAATGGTTTCCTGAATCACCCAGGAAATTGCTGCCGATAAGGTCATCACAAAGACAACGGCCATGCCCATGCCACTGGCGGTTTCCACCTTGCGGGACACGCCCAGGTAGGGGCAGATGCCCAGAAAGCGGGCGAACACAATATTACTGACCAGCATTGTGTTCACAGACATCAGGATCAGTTCGGTGATAGTCATGCTTGCCTCCCTATTTCCTGGCCATCTTTTTGTTGATGAACACGGTGAGCGCCATCAAGCCGCCCATGGTGAGGAAGGCGCCCGGGGGCAGAATCATGCCGAGCATGGGGACATATTTGCTCCCAAAGATGGGCACGTTGAAGAGGGTGCCATTGCCCAGGGACTCACGGAAAAATGCCATGGCCATCAGCGCGAGGGTGAAGCCGATGCCCATGGAGAAGCCGTCCACGAGCGAAGGCAGGATGCCCTTCTTGTAGGCATAGCCCTCGGCGCGTCCCAGGATGATGCAGTTGACGACGATGAGGGGAATGAACAAGCCCAGGCTCTTGCTGAGGGCAGGCGTGTAGGCCTTCATGCAGAGATCCACGATGGTGACGAAGGAGGCGATGACCACGATGAAGCAGGGGATGCGCATCTTGTCGGGAATGATCTTTCGAAGGATCGAGATGAAGACATTGGACATGATGAGAACGAAGGTGGCCGCTACGCCCATTCCAAATCCGTCCATCATGCTGCTTGAAACGGCAAGGGTCGGACAGGTTCCGAGCAGAAGCCCGAAGACCGGATTGCTGGACCAGAGCCCTGCGATCAGGACTTCCTTGAGAGATTCTTTCGACTCTGCCATGGCTTACCTCTTCTCGAGATGCGCCGCAAGGGCGTTCAGGCCGAGATCCACTTGGTTGGTGACGGCACGGGAGGTGATGGTGGCGGCAGTGATGGCATCCGCGTCTCCGCCGTCTTTTTTGACCTTGAATTTGAAATTATCCTGCCCCTTGCCCAGGAACTGACCCCACCAGGTCTGGCTTTTCGCCTTCGTGCCAAGGCCTGGGGTTTCGTTCTGGGCCAGGATATAAAGCCCGGTGACGTGTCGATCCTTGTCCACGCCAACCATGAACTTGATGGTGCCGGCGTAGCCCTTCTTGGTTTCAAGCTCCAGAACAGCGCCGCTAAATGTGCCGTTCGCGCTATCCAAGACAGCGGGAATTTTGAGCCCGTCCTTGTCGATGATCACTTCGGTCGCAGCCGCACTGAGGGTCGGAAGAACGGCCTTCAGAGCATTGGTGCGCTCGAGCTTCTCCGTGGCGGCAATCTGCTCGCGAGTCATGCCATAGACACCGCTCAAGGCTCCGCCAGCAATCACGGCAAACAAAACCAGAATGATGATGTCGCGGTATTCCTTCATGCCACCACCCCCTGGGTGCCGAATTTTCGGGTCTTGGTGTATTTGTCGATGGTGGGTACGAGGGCGTTCATGATCAGGATGGCGAAGGAAACGCCCTCGGGGAAGCCGCCGAACAACCGAATGAGGCCCGTGAGAAGGCCGATGCCCACACCGAAGATCAACATGCCCTTGGGCGTGACCGGCGAGGTGACCATATCGGTGGCCATGAAGAAGGCACCGATGATGGCGCCGCCGGTGAGCAGATGAAACAGGGGGTCCGCGAATTTTTGGGGATTCACCACCCAGAAGATCCCGGTGAAGACCGCTAGGGAAGCCAGCATGGCGAAGGGAATCTCCCAGGAAATCACCTTGCGATAGAGCAGGAAGGCTCCACCGAGAAGCAGGGCCAGGGCCGACATCTCACCCAGGCTGCCGCCGGTGTTGCCCAGGAAGAAATCCATATTGGTCCAGGCGCCGTGCACCTTGGCCAGGCCTTCGGTCTTTAAGACACCCAAGGGCGTGGCCGCGGTGACGGTCTCGGCCATCCGTGGCGCGATCCAAGCGGTCATGTGAACCGGGTAGGAGATCAGTAAAAAGACGCGGGCAATGAGGGCGGGATTGAAAACGTTGAAACCCAGTCCGCCAAAGAGATGCTTGGCCACCACGATGGCGATGAAACTGCCCACCGCTGTCATCCAGAGCGGCAGGGTGGGAGGCACGTTGAGGGCGAGCAGAATGCCCGTGATCATGGCGCTGCCATCGAAAACGGTGGCCTTGATATCCGTTTTGCCACGCATGTAGAGCACACCGGCTTCAAAGAGCATGGCGGCCACGGTGGCGGTAAGGATTACCGCAAAGGAACGCAAGCCGAACAGGTACATGCTCACGGCGCAGGCTGGAAGCAGCGCGATGACAACGTCGTACATGACGCTCTTGAGATCCTGGGTGGCATGCAGGTGGGGTGATGACGTCAGCGTCAGCTTCATGCCTTGCTCCTTTGATGATGCCGATGCAGCGACTTCCCGATGCGGATCCAGTGAACGAGCTTCCGTCGCGTGGGGCAGATGTAGCTGCAGCAACCGCATTCCATGCAGTCGAGGGAATCCGTCAACTGCTCGGCTTGGTCGAACTGGGCACTCACGGCGAGTTCGGTGGGCATCAGGCCCATGGGGCAAACCGCGATGCAGCGCCCGCAACGGATGCAGGGACCTTCTTTTTCGTAGAAGAAATCATGCTCCGACATCACCACGATGCCCGAAGTACCCTTCATGACCGTGACATCGAGTTCGCGAATGGACTTCCCCATCATGGGGCCGCCGTGGATGACCGAGCGGACCTTGCTCTCGTCGATAAAGCCACCGGCTGCCGCGATTGCATCCTGAAAGCTGGTGCCCATGCGCATGCGGAAATTGCCAGGAGTTTTGACAAAACCCGAAACCGTGACAACCCGCTCGAACACGGGCTTACCGAACCAGACGGCCTCGTAGGCCGCGAAGGCAGTGGCGATGTTTTGCACCACGACGCCCACCTCGAACGGCAGTTTTCCGGAGGGAACTTCCCGGCCCAGCACCGCCCAGATTAACTGTTTCTCGCCACCCTGGGGGTAGCGCGTCTTCACGGCGGCCACCGAGAAACCTGATAGTTTCAGGGTTTGGATTCTCTCTTGGAGCCGTTGGATGGCATCAGGCTTGTTTTCTTCGATGCCGATTATCACGGAAGCGACATTCAAGATTTTCTGGAAGACCCTGGCGCCCAACAAGACGGCGTCGGGTTGTTCGAGCATCAGTTGATGATCCGCAGTGAGGAAGGGCTCGCATTCCGCTCCGTTCAGCAATAGGGTGTCCACCTGCTTGTCGGCGGGCGGCGTCAGCTTGACGTGGGTCGGAAAGGTCGCACCGCCCTTGCCGACAATGCCCGCTGCCTTCACGGCGGCTAGCAGTGCTTCGGGCGTCATCGCATCGAAGTCGATGGCGCATTTCTGCTGATAGGCCTTGTCGTCCTCGAGGGTTTGCTCGGCATTGACCTCGATAACCACCGCGGTTTCTTGGGCTCCTGAGGCCGATAGTCTTCGCTCGATTTTTTTCACTACCCCGGAAACGGGTGAGTGCACCACTGCAGAAATCATGCCCTCCGCCTGCCCCAAGAGATCGCCGACCTTAACCTGATCCTTGGGGTTGACCTGTGGTTTCGCGGGTCGGCCAAGGTGCTGGTTCATGTGAACCACGACCTCGGCTGGCAGGGGCAGAGCCATAATTGGTTTTTGGCTGGAGAGTTCCTTGTGTTCCGGCGGATGAACCCCCCCGCGATTAAACGTGAGCTGCGTCATGGGCGGACTCCTCCTTGCTCTCGGTAATCCGGCTCTGGCGGATAGTGTTGGGTTTGCAGGCAACGATGCACTTCAGGCATTCCGTGCACTCGGTTGGTTTAGCCACGGCCAGTGCGGCATCGCAGGTGATCGCATCAAAGACGCAGGCCTTGACGCAGGCCTTGCAGCCGATGCAGCCCACCGAGCAATACTTTCTTACGACCGCACCAGGGTCGGGGGATTTGCAGGCCACATACACCGTGGTGGCGTAGGGTGTCATTTCGATGAGGGCGCGTGGGCACGCCACAATACATTTTGAGCAGGCGGTGCACTTGTCATCGTCCACCACGGCCACGCCGTCCACCATGTGAATCGCATCGAAGGGGCAGGCCTTAACGCAGTCGGCGAGCCCAAGGCAGCCATAGGTGCAAACAAGATCGGCAGAGTTGTTGATCGCCATGGCAGCGCAGCTTTCGATGCCTTGGTATTCGCCCACCTTCACGGCATTGCTACCACCGTTGCAGTAGACCCTGGCCACCATCTTTTCCGAAAAGGCGGCTTCGAGTCCGAGAGCCCCTGCGATTTCGGTCGCAAGCACCGATCCACCCACGGGGCAGTAGTATTTCAAATCCTTGGTCTCTGCGATTTTCTCGGCAAAGGCGTGGCAGCCCGCCTGACCGCAGCCACCGCAATTGACGCCAGGGAGCAGTGCTTCGATATCCCCAATCAATGGATCTTCAAAAACGGCGAATTTTTTGGCGGCAAGGTACAGGACCACGCCTGCAACCAGCGCAATCCCACCCATGCTGAGGACGGTCTTGATGATGAGCATGAAATCCATTCAGCACCTCGTGATTTGAATTTGCTTTTGAGCCGTTAGGCTGCGATTCAGAGCCCAGGTAAGGAGCAGGCCCGCCAGAAGCCCCGCAAAACCAGCCGCGATGGCCCAGCCTTCCCCCTTGATGGCACCGAGCAGCGCTCCCGCGAGCATCAGGAGCAAGGGCAGGATGAACACCGAAAAGGAAAGCCAGACGCGAGAAGCAGGCGAGAGTTCGACCTCGACGGCATCGCCAGGGCGGATACCGGTGGGCAAATTCTCAGGTGCGATTTCCATGATGTCCGTGGCCGGGATCTTACAGATACCTTTGGCGGAGCAACCTTCGCACTCACCGCTCTGGGTATCCAACACGATGGGATACTGTCCGTGATCATTTAGGGCCCCAACGATTCCCTTCATGATTCCCACCCATCGATTCCGGCGGAATGAAGCGACCCCGCTTGGCGCTCGGGCACGCACAGGGGATCCGCTTCGAAAACCACCGCAAATTGCCCGCGAGCCAAACTGAGATGGCCCTGGGTTTCAGCTTGTTTGCGTTGAAAAGCCACGGGATCCTTGGCGAGGTGCAACCACGAGAGCGTTTCCTCTCGGTTGCTGATGGGAAGTGAAAGTGAAACGAGATTCTGGAGCAGCAATGTTCAGCAGCAAAAAGGCAGAAATCCCATTGGCTATGAGCATTGTGTGGTGCTGCGGAACTGTTGTGCGGGATGTCTCCATCATACCTCTGGACAAGGAGCCCCAGGTGCCCCTTCTGGATCCGTTTGTGCCTTTTGTCACCCCATGAGCACATCAAACAAATCCCCGAAAAACGTATCCCGACGCGCGAAAGCCCTACTCCTGTTGGGTGGTGTTGCGTCCACCGTGCTACTTTGGGGCACTATGTCTGGCTGGCCTCTCTCCCTCCATTTGCTTCGCTTCTATCCCAAGAAATTGGGATCTTCCTTCATCGGCTGGGTGGCGGGGCGTTCCATACCCCAAGGGCTGCGCCTTTCTGTGCTGGGAAAATTCGCCCAAAGCTATGGCGTAGATCTGGCCGAGGCGGAAAAACCGCTGGGAGAATACCCCAGCCTGCAGGCTTTCTTTACGCGTCGCCTCAAGCCCGGCTTGCGGCCCCAGGAGGTTGCCGTTCCCGGCTTCGTGAATAGTCCGGTGGATGCTCGGATCATCGCGGGTGGACCCATCGAGAAAGACAGCATTCTTCAGGCCAAAGGCTTGCCCTACCGAGTCACGGAACTGCTCAAAAATTTACCGAATCCTGGACATTTTGAGGGTGGCCACTACCTGACGCTGTACCTCAGCCCGAAGGATTACCACCGCATCCATGTGCCCATCGAAGGCACCGTGACTGCCGTAGCGCGGGTCGAGGGCGAACTCTGGCCCGTAAACAATGCCAGCACCACTCACGTGCCACGCCTTTATGAACGCAATCGGCGCGCCGCCTGGTTGGCCCACGGTACGGGCGCCGATGAAGGTCTCGAAGTGGCAGCGGTTTGCGTGGGAGCTACCCATGTGGGCGGCGTGATCGTGGACGAACGCTGGCTGGAAGGTCGAAAGCTACCCAAGGATGGTGGGCTGTCGGTGAGCAATCTTCCATGTGCGCCGGGCGATGACTTGGCCACCTTCCAGTTCGGCAGCACCGTGGTGTTGATCATTGGCGGGCCTAAGGCGAAAGACTGGGTCGCCCAGCGCGCGGAAGGCACCGTGAAGGTTGGGCAACGCCTAGGGGCCTTTCGGTAGCACCAACGGGCCACTTTTTAGAACGAGTAGACGAATCCTTCGTGTCTTGTCCCAGCGCTGCTATGCTCAGCCCGCTTTCGCTCTATGAGGGACGAATCGTGGGTCGCCGCTGGGACACATTGAAGGCAAGGGTTTTTCCTTCGGAAGATCTGCCGCTTGAGCACCAGTTTTTTCAGGGCCTCTGCCTTGTGGGTGGGCTGCTGGCGCTTTTTGTTGTCATGCCCGTTAACAAGTTGCAAAGCCTTGATCCCATGGTGAACTGGGTGGTTTTTGCCATTGGTTTGCTTTGCTTAACGGCCTATTGGGCAACCCGGCATGGCTACTTTCTGGCTAAGGCAGTGTTTTTCAGCTTAATGGTTTGCCTGGACCTGGCGTGGTTTGCCAACGGCGGTTCCCAGGGCAGCATCGGGCTCTTCTATTTCGCCGCGATCCTGTTCATGGTGGTCATTTTCCACGGCATCTTTCGTTGGGTCGCGGTGGTCCTGCTCATCATCAACGTGGTGGGCCTGCATTGGGCAGAGTGGGTTTGGCCTCACCTCTCGCGGCCCTTTTTGCATCCCGCGGACCGGCTGCTGGACCTGATAACGGGTTATGTCCTTAGCTTTATGACCTGCGTGTTGATGCTGTGGGTGGTCTTGAAGGGCTTTTTCCGGGAACGGCGAAAACTGCAGGACTCCCTGGGCGCATTGCAGACCAGCGAAGAAAAGTTTGAGCGGATCTTTCACGGAAGCCCGGATGGCTTGGTCATCCTGGAATCCGCAACCGGGAACATTCTGGAAGCCAGTGAAGGTTTTGATCGCCTAACGGGCTTTTCGCGAGAGATGGCGCTGGGCCATACATTCGAAAACCTGAACCTTTGGCAATCACCCTCGGATCAGCAGCGACTGCACGCCATGTCAGATCGCAGCGAATCCTTTAGGGGTTTCGAAGCCTGCTTTCTAAGGGAAGGCGGAACCTCTTTCTGGGGTGAGATTTCTCATGCTCCTTTGCGGTTCGAGGGGAAGGACTGTGTGCTTGTCACCCTTCGCGATATTACGGAACGCCGAAAGGCCGAAGAGGCATTGCGAAAGGCGTCCGCCGCGGTGGAGCAGAGCCCCGTGGCGATTGTCATCACCGATTTGACCGCCACCATCGAGTATGTGAATGCAGCCTTCACGCGGACCACGGGCTACACCGCCAAGGAAGCCCTGGGTCAGAACACCCGCATGCTTCGGTCCGGTGAGCATCCGGAGGCCTTTTACGAAGAACTCTGGCGCGTCCTGCTGGCTGGCCAGACCTGGGAGGGCAAGTTCCACAATCGGGCCAAGGATGGATCGCTCTACTGGGAACGAACCACCATCTCGCCGGTTTTTTCGAGCGAAGGGAAAATCACCAATTTTGTTGCCACCAAGGAAAACATTACGGAATCGCTGACCATCGAGGAGGAACGACGGCGATTGGAGAGCATGGTCCAACAGGCGCAAAAAATGGAAAGCCTTGGCAGCTTGGCGGGTGGCGTGGCCCATGACTTTAACAACATGCTGGGCGGCATCATGGGCTATGCGGATCTACTTTTGGCCGACGAAAGGGACCCCAAGCGTCGACGCTATTTGGAAGCCGTGCTTGCCGCCGCTTCTCGCTCCGGCGAACTCACCCGCAAGCTGTTGGCCTTTGGGCGAAGGGGCAAAAACCTTGCGGAATCCGTCAGTCTCGAAGGTGCCATCCACGAATGCCTGGCCCTGTTGAAGCCCAGCCTCATTCCTCAGATAAGCGTGGAAACGGTGCTCGAACCGGATTTACGCATCGATGGGGATCCTTCCCAGATCCACCAAGTGATCGTGAATCTTTGCATCAACGCCCTGGATGCCATGGCGGAGCAAGGCACCCTGCGGATTTCTTCTCGGCTACATGAAATCGGCGAGCATGAGGCTCGCGCACTCCAATTGGCGCAGGGACTCTATGCCGATATTCGAGTTTCGGATACGGGTGTGGGCATGAGCGAGGAGGTGCGACAGCGCATTTTTGAGCCATTCTTCACAACCAAGGCCAGCGAGGGGAGCTCTGGAACCGGTCTTGGCCTCTCCACGGTGTATGGCATCGTGCATGGGCATGGCGGCGCCATCGAAGTAGCCAGTACTCGAGGGCGTGGGACGACATTCCGGGTAATTTTCCCCCAAGGCAAGTTGGCCCCTGCCATTCGGAGCCATGAAGCGATTCCCGCCCAAGGTGCGGGCCGAGTACTCGTGGTGGAGGACGAACCACTCCTGCGGGAGTTGGCAGGCAACGCGCTGGAAGGCCTGGGGTTTTCCGTTTCCAGCGCCCAAGATGGCGCCGAAGGGGTGAAGCTCTTCAGCGAATTCCACGGGGAATTGCGAGCCGTACTGCTGGATCTCAAAATGCCGGGCATGGGCGGCGCAGAGGCCTTCCGTGCCATGCATGACATCGATTCGAATGTCCCCGTCATCATCTGCACGGGCTATGGGGAAAACGAAGAGGTCCAACAGATCCTTCACTCCGGTGCGGCAGGGATGCTTTCTAAGCCCTATCGCATCGCCGATCTCAGTCAGGTTTTGGAACGCCTGGCCCGGAAGTAAACGATCGTTGGTTATGCCGGGATGGCACGGGAAAAGGCTATGCTGGTTCGGGCCCCCAAAAATCATTCCGCCCCAGCCTGTGTAGGTTCCAGTTCCATGACCGACGATTTGCCGATTCAGTCCTCCTTCCTCGACGAAGAACCCTTATGGGAAGAGGGTGGAGATTTACCCGGTGCCCTGGAAGCTTTGTTCGTGGCCACGGGTGAAGTGTTGGATCTACCCCGGCTTCAGGAACTAACCGGCATCCATGAAGGTCCCTTGCGCCAAGCCATCGAGAAATTGGGCGAACGCCTGACCGCGCCTCGGGGCATTCGTCTCATTGAGGTGGGTGGCGGCTGGCGGCTGGCCACGGCGCCCCATTACGCCAATCTCGTAGCCAAGCTGGTCACCACACTGCGCAGTGGGCGACTCACCCCCGCTCAGATCGAAACCCTGGCCATCGTGGCCTATCGGCAGCCCGTCACCGTCCCCGAGATCAACGAACTGCGGGGCGTGACCAGCGCTGCCAACCAAGTCAAGAGCCTGCTGGAACGCGAATTGATCATTCCCGCGGGGCGCAAGCCGGTGGTGGGTCGCCCCATGACCTATGTCACCACCCAGAAATTTCTACTTCACTTCGGCCTTCGGAACTTGCAGGATCTGCCTCGGCTGGCCGATTTCGGCGAAGGCAATATCGAAGCCCAGGCCTTGGCCCAACTGGAACCCGCCCTGCCCGAGGGCAGCATGTTCGAAGGGCTGGATGACGTTGTGGAAGACGTCCCGGATGACAAACAAGGGCTGGACTCGTAGGCTTGGTTTGAATCCCTAAAACCTAAGGTTTCCCCGGAGTTGCCCATGCCCCGTTTCATATCCCTGCTCACCACATCGTTTCTTCTGGCCGGTTCCCTGGCGGCTGCCCCGCCGCGCAATTCGTCCAAGAATCGGGCTCATCGCTCGGACCCAAGGATCGAAAAAGATGCCACCGTGCTGAGTGCCCGAGCCGCCGAAGCGAAGGCTACCGCCGATGTGGAGAAGGCCGAGGCGCACGTGAAACAGGTTCGCAAGGCCCAGGCCGAGGCCCGCGCCCAGGCTCGCGAGGCCGAACGAAAGGCCTCGGAAGCCCTGCGCGCCACGGATTCCGCTCAGAAAGCCCAGGAGCAAGTTCAGAAATCCCAAACCGAAGCCCGGGAGGCCCGAAAAGGAGCCCGTGTCGCCGCCGAAGCCGCCCAGAAGGCGGCTGGCGTGCATCCGGTGAAAGCCAAGGCCAAGGCCGAGCCCGTGAAAACAGAGACGCCGAAGGCCGAAACGCCGGAAAAAAAGTAGCTTCACGCTAATGCTGGGATTGGCCGAAGAAAAAAAATGGCCACAAAGAACACAAAGAACACAAAGAAATTGCAATTAAAACAGACATCAATTCAAATTCATTTTTTGCGCTCTTTGTGTTCTTTGCGGCTATTTTTTTGCTTTAAAGGCGCGCACCTTTTAACCCCGGATCGGCACCGTCCCATTCGCGGCTCGTGCGTATTGGCCGGGCCAGGGGGTTTTGACGCCGAGTTCTTCGGCGGCGCGTAGGGGCCAGCGCGGGTCGCGAAGGAGTTCGCGGCCCAACAGCACGAGGTCTGCCTGACCTTGATTGAGGATGGCTTCGGCTTGTTTGGGCTGAGTGATCAGGCCCACGGCTCCGGTGGGAAGGCCCACCTCGGCTCGGATGCGCTGGGCAAAGGGCACCTGATAGCCGGGTGCGAT
>JAIFMW010000234.1 GCA_020048105.1 Deltaproteobacteria bacterium
GAAATGATTGATGTTGTTTGAATAATTTACGCCCCTGCCTCGGGGCGTTTCACTGTACGGAAATGAACTGGGTTAACCAAATTGAATTCATTGTTTTCAATAATTAGTGTCCTTGAGTCAAGGCGGTTATTCGCCGCCGTCCATCGGAAATTATTCAAAAATCACCCCGCCTGTTCCACTTTTTTGGTGGAGGGTAGAATAGCCAGGGTCAAGCAGGACGCGCACTTGAAAGACCTAGCCTTGCAGGCGAATGCTTACTCAAGGGCAAGAGCTTTAGCCAGTGATGTCAATTTAGCGTGACTATTTTTGTTTCTTAAGTCTAATAATATTATCAAGTATGAAAACGCCATTCTCCAGTGTCCATTTCCTGGATAGGGGCGCTGCACCTGGAATGTTCAGCACTAGGAAGTTGTTATTGACGGTGTAGGTCCCCTTTTGGGAGGCGATGACCGGGTTCACGGAGCCCTTGGGCAACTGCTTTAGGGCGGCGGGGCTGTAGCGCGACACGAAGGTGAAGCTATTGTCTTTGTTCAGGACGAGATTGAACACGGCCTGGGGTAGACCGTCCTGCTGACCCACCCAAGCACCCACAAGCTCCTTGACCACGACCTTGGTCAGGGTGATGGGGGCATCGGGCTCGGCTCCCTTGGCGGTCAACAATGAAACGATGGCGGTATTGCCGGAGCGCTGCGCGAAGCTCATGACCGTTTCACCTGCACCGGTCTTTAGGTCGATCTTGGCCTCCTTCTTCAGTAGGAGCTTGACGACCTTCTCGTTGCCGTTGCCGGCGGCCAGCATCAGCGGCGTTTCCCCTTTGGTGTTCGGCACGTCCGGGTTGGCGCCCCGGTCAAGCAAAAGCGTTGCCGTGGCCAAGCCTTGGCCCTGGTTGCTGCTGGCGGCGGCAGCCAATAGCGCGGTTCTGCCGTCCGAGGCCTGGAAATTGATGTCAGCCCTGGCGTCCAGCAGGATCTTGATGATGGTCAGGCACTTGCCATGATTGAAGGGGTCGAGATTGGCGGCCGCAGCCACCAGAGGCGTATAGTTGTGGCCCGGCGCACGGAATTCGGTGAGGGCTCTTCCTTCCACCAAGACGCGCACCATATCCGGTTCTGCCTTGATGACCGCCAGCGTCAGTGGGGTAAAAGCACTCTTGTCCGCCAGTTCCGTCTTGGCGCCGCGCTTGATGAGATAGCGTACGGCTTCCAACTGCTTGGCCACCACGGCGGTGGCCAGAGCGGTGCGGCCCATGGTGAGGGAGGTTAGGTCCAGGTTCGCGCCATGGTCCAAAAGCACTTGAATGCCTTCCACAAAACCCGCATGGGCGGCCAAGTGCAGGGCCGATTCTCCTCCGGCCCGGGGCTTGATCTGCTGAAGATCTAGCTTGGGCTTGAAGGTGAAGAACTTGTCCAGGTATTTGAGGACGATGGGTTTCTGGCTGTGATTGCTGATAACGGCGGTCATGAGCGGCGTGAACCCCGCTTCGTCCACCCGGTTGATATCCGCGCCCTTGGCCACGAGGAAATCGAGCACATCGAATTGCTTGTGCAGCAGCGTCGTGGTGAGGACGGACTTGCCCTCCTTGTCCGGCACGTCGACCTTGGAGCCCTGGCTGAACAGGAACTGCACCATCTCAAGGTTCTCGTTGGCGCAAGCCATCCAGAACGCCGACTTGCCATCCTTGTTCCGCAGCTGGACGTCAGGCTTTTTCGCATGGGCGAACAGAGCCCGTACCGTATCCATGTGATCGAAGCCGGCAGCCATCATCAGAGCGGTGCTGCCGCGTTCCAGGGGCGAACCGTTCGCCCGGTCCCTGGCGTTGAGATCGGCGCCTTTTTTGAGCAGCTGGTGGACGATCTCCGTGTACCCCCGCTTGCAGGCGATGATCAGGGGCGTGCGCTCCCATTCATCGTTGAAGCCATCCACGAAAGTTCCCCGTTTGTTCACATCCACCTTGGGCGATTGCAGGATCTGCATCGCGATTTCCACGTTATTGGACGTGATGGCTCGGCAGAGCATGGTGTCCTTTTCGAACACCTCGTTGACGTCATCTCCGCCCTGAATGGCGGCCTGGACTTGGGCCAATTTGCCGCTGGTGATGGCCTGGCAAAGTGCCGAACGGGGGCCCTTTTGGGCTCCAGCCATCGGCAGCCATGCACCCCACAGGAATACGCAGGCAAGAAGCGAACCCGTGCGGCAGCGCCGCGCCAAGCATCCATTTGGCATAATCCCTCCTGACGCTAGCGTGTTTCCTGCGCGGGCCTTATTCGAAGATAGAGAACTCGGTCCTGCCGTTGATCTTTCCGATCACCTTGCCGTTGATGAACGTGCCGACCCAGGTTTCGTTCCACTGCTTGTTAATCAGGGTGACTCTGCCGTCGAGGATCTCGCACTCGAAGCGGATGAGGCCCGCGGCGGGGTTCCTGTCGTTCTTCTGCTCAATGACGAACCTGGAGCCCGAGGAGAAAACCACGCGCAGGGTGCCGTTTTGACCCGCGCCGGAAGTCCACCTCATCGTCTTTCCCTCGGGGAAGGGATTCCTTGGGGTCACCATCGCTGTGGGTTCCCCGATGTCGAAGATCGAAAAATCGGTTCTACCGTTGATTTTGCCGGTTACTTTGTTGTTGAAGTACATTCCCGTCCATGACTCATTCCACTGTTTATTGGTGAGGGTAACCTTGCCATCCACGAATTCGCCTTCAAATCGGGTGAGGCCTGCGGCGGCGTTCCGGTCGTTCTTCTGTTCCAAAACGAACCTGGAACCTTGGGAGGAAACCACACGCATGGCGCCATTCTGTCCCGCGCCAGAATTCCATTTCATGGTCCTGCCCTCGGAGAAGGGATTCCTTGAATTCATCATTGCCATGGGCTCCACGATCCTGAACGTGAACCGAGCGGATCCTACTGCCAGGGTGCCGTTGATCTCGTGCTCGGAAAGGGAGCCTTCCCACACTTCCCTCCACTGCCCCCCGTTGATGAGCACGACCTTGCGGCCGTTATCAACCACGGCACCAACCAGTTTGACAATGCCCGCGGCCCGGTTCTTTTCGTTGGTCTGCTCGGCTTCGAAGTACTGACCGCTCACAAGGCTGATGCGAATGGTCCCCGTTTGACCGGTGTTGGTGGACCAGGTCAGGTTTTTGCCTTGGGTGATCATCTGCGCGGAAAGCGGCGAGACGATCACCACGGTTGCAACGAGGGCGATCAGTTGCTTGGTCATGAAGGAGCTCCTTCGGTGAATTAATACGGTCATGGCTGCCGCTCGAGGGCAACCTTGGCGCAAAGCTGCTCCGGCAAACTACCCGGTGGCTTCATCGCCCCCACTTAGGGTTCTCGTGGAATTTAAATCGGATTTGAATCCATAACAAGACAATCTTGGCTATAGCCCTTGGGAGGCTTAACGTCATCTTCCGGAATCGCTCGGCCCCGGCCTTCCTTGCGAGCTTTCCGAGCTCTTCGACACGTTGCTTGAGTGATTTTCCGCTGTCGAGGCGGGGCCGGGATTGGTATAGGTTGTGGCGATGTCTTGGCCCGGCCAAGATTGAAGCCCGATGACAACCGCTGCTTCAATCCATCACTACGCCATCCTGGGGCCCACGGCTTCGGGGAAATCGCGGCTGGCCGTCGACGTGGCGCGGCGCTTAGGCGGAAGAGTGGTCAATGGCGATCCTTTTCAGGCCTTCCAGGGCATTCCCATTGGCACCGGGCAGCCGGATGATTCCGAGCGTGGGGGCGTTCCCCACCTCGGGTATGGCGTGCTGCCGCTTTCGGAGTCGGTCAATCCATCCCGTTTCGGGTTCCAGGTGCGGGAGTGGTTGTCTGTCGATTCGGTATTGGTCACGGGATCTGGGCTTTACCTCCGGGGTATCTGGGATCAGTTGAGTGAGCTTCCTGATGTTTCGGAAGATCTGGTGAAAAGGGTTCGTGGGTGGGCGACGGTGCTCTCCAGCCCTGGTTTGCATCGGTATTTGTGCGCCGTGGATCCCGTGCGGGGATCCCAGCTTCATCCCAACGATCAAAGCCGAATCCAGCGAGCTTTAGCTCTACACCTGGCAACCAGGCGACGACCCTCGGCTTTGGTGGAAGGCATTCAGCATGGGGTTCCTGCGGGGTGGAAGGCACTTATCGTATTGCCCTCTCGGGAACGGCTGAGGGCTCGGGTGGCGCAGCGGGTACGGAGCATGATCGCTGCGGGATGGGCGCAGGAAGTGGGCGATGTTGTTGCGGCAGGCCACGAAGCAGATCTCCGCCGCTTGCGTCCTCTTGGGTATGAAGCGTGGCTGGAGGCTGGCGATCCAAAGGTGATCGAGGCGCACATAATCCAAAGCACCCAGGCCTATGCCAAACGCCAGACTACGTTTTTTCGGAATCAATGGCCCGATATTCCTGTCTGGGATCCTGATTCAGAATCCGTGGAAACAGCCTTTGCTCGGTTGGGATTCTAGAGCAAAGCCGCAACTCGGCGCCGAACCTCGTCGAGCAGGGCATCTCGATCGGGGAAATCGCTGGGGTGAACGGGGTCGCCGAAAGCCGCCTGAACGTGTCCTGGGCCCATGATCAGGGTGCCTGGGGGCAGCGCGCCAAAAGTGCCTCGAAGGCCGATGGGCACGATGGGCACACCGGCATCCATGGCCAGATTAAAGCCACCTTTTTTGAAGGTTCCCAGTTCGCCGGTTCGGGTTCGAGTGCCTTCGGGAAAGATCACGACGCTCTTGCCCCCCCGGATTTTTTGAGCGGCTTCACGGATGCTGCGGATGGCTTTTTCTCGGTTCTTGCGATCGATAAAGATCATTCCCGCGGCCCACACAGCCCAGCCAATGCCAGGTATCCACTTCACTTCTTTCTTCGCGATGTAAACCGCTGGGATGGGAATGGCGACCGCAAGAAAAGGTGGGTCGAGGAGGCTTTCGTGGTTGGACATGAACACCACGGGCTGTTTTCCCGTGCGGATGGCTTCGGGCAAGTTGTCCCAACCACGCACGTTCCAGTGAATGCCGCTCAACGCAAACTGCTGGCGGGTCCAAAATCTTCCTAGGCGAAAAAAGGTACGGCGGGGACCCAGGAGCGGTGCGGCCAGGCCACAAAGAACACCTGTGAGCGGAACGGTCAGTATGGCCCAGCCCGTCATCAGGATTCTCCAGGGCCAAACGCTTCGCCAGTTGCTCACATTTCCTCCTTCCACCATTGAAACCCAAAAGGACAGGGATACCAAGGTCGCCGGGAAAGGTGCTTGGACTCATCATTCCCCTCGACAATTCCGAGAAAGGGGCATTGAATCTCCTATCCCTCTTACGTTGGGGTTCATTTGTTGGTTGGCCAGAACGCACCAGGAGGCCGGGTAATGGCGAAGGAAAATGCAGTAGATGTCGTGCTGGTGGGCGGTGGGATCATGTGCGCCACCCTGGCGGCCATGGTTCACGAGCTTGATCCAGAGTTGACCCTTCAGGTTTTCGAGCGACTGGAAGGCGTTGCCCTGGAAAGTGCTGAGGCCATGAATAACGCTGGCACGGGCCATGCCGCTTATTGCGAACTGAATTACACGCCACAAAAGCCGGATGGCACTGTCGAAATCACTAAGGCGCTCGGCATCAATTCGGCCTTTGAAGTCTCCATGCAGTTCTGGTCCTATCTGGTTGAAAAGGGCCTATTGCCGGAGCCTCGGCAATTCCTGAATCCCATTCCTCACATGAGCTTTGTGTGGGGGAAAGCCAATGCTGATTTCCTGCGGGCGCGCCATGCCAAGCTGAGCGCTCACCCGATGTTTGAGGACATGACCATTACGGAAGACCCAGAGGCGATTGGGGAATGGGCCCCGCTCTTGATGCAGGGGCGCGACGCTGGCCAGCCGCTGGCGCTGACGCGAGTGAATCGGGGCACGGATATCGATTTCGGTAAACTGGCTCGCATGCTTTTCGCCGAGTTGGAAGGTCGCGCCGGGTATTCCCTGCACCTCAACCATGAAGTTCGTGGCCTCGACCGAGAAGCGGATGGTCGGTGGCGCGTGCGGGTCAGGGATCTGGTGGGTGGTGGGACTCGCGAAGTGTTGGCGAAATTTGTATTTCTTGGTGGTGGCGGCGGCTCGCTGCCCCTTCTCCTCAAATCTGGCATAGAAGAAGGAAAAGGCTACGGCGGTTTCCCCGTCAGTGGTGAGTGGCTGGTATGCCATAACCCGGAGGTGATTGAGCAGCACCAGGCCAAGGTCTATGGCAAGGCTTCCCTGGGGGCGCCTCCCATGTCGGTACCACACTTGGATACCCGCATGATCGATGGCCGAAAAGCGCTACTCTTTGGCCCCTATGCGGGTTTTACCACCAAGTATTTGAAGCGCGGCTCGTACTTCGATCTCCCCGGATCACTACGTTTTTCGAATCTGAAACCCATGCTGGCGGCGGGTTTGCACAATCTGGATCTCACGCGCTATCTCATCGGTCAGGTGCTTCAGTCTCACGAACAACGGGTCGAGGCGCTGCGGGAATTCATGCCCACCGCCAGGCCCCAGGATTGGACTCTGGACATGGCCGGTCAGCGCGTGCAGATCATCAAGCGGGATCCTCAGCTTGGTGGAAAGCTGGAGTTCGGAACCGAAGTGGTTGCCTCGGCCGATGGCTCCCTGGCCGCGCTCCTGGGTGCCTCTCCAGGAGCCTCCACCGCTGTCTCCACCATGATTGACATGCTGCAGAGGTGCTTCAAGCCTCAGGCTCAATCCGAGGCCTGGCAGGCGGTGTTTACGCGCATGGTGCCGTCTCACGGTAAGGACCTGACTAAGGACCACGAACTCCTGCGCACCGTGCGGGATCGAAATAACGCTGTGTTGGGGCTTGGCTAATTAAGCAGAGCTTCCAGGGGTGGCTTCACGGCCTCTATTCAGATCAGTGGCACGCTCATTTCTTGAAGGTTTTGCCGACGACAAGGCGCCCATCCACATCCTCCACATCCAGCCACCATTTGGCCTTTGGATCCGGTTTCCCATAGCCCATCAGGTCATCACAAAGTACCGCGAAATTCCGAGAGAAAGGGATATTGCGCATGGACCAGTTGATGGCCTGATGAAAGCGGGTGTCGGGCTTATTCCATGGGCAAACCTTGATGCAGGTGCCACAGCCGCTGCCGTATTGGTTGCTGCATCGGAACGAGGTGCACTTCTCGACGTCCACCTGCCATTTCTCATAGCCGTTGCGGAATACTTTGTCCCCATCGCTGATGGCGCCACTGGGGCATTCCCTGGCGCACTTCTTACACTTGGAACAAAAATCCTGGAGACCGAAATCGATGGGTTTATCGATGGCCAGGGGTAGATCGGTGGTGATGATGGCGGCCTTGAAGCGGGGCCCCAGAAAGGGGTTGATCACTACATCGCCCATGCGGCTCATTTCGCCGAGCCCAGCCCAGACCAGGATGGGCGGCACTAGCACCTGGTAGTTTTTGGCGTGATGAGCGCGGGCGGGAACGCCCAAACGACGAAGGTAGTCGGCGATCACGCAGGCGATGAAACCGGAGTTGGAATAGGCCAGAAAGCTCATGGAATTGGAGATCCAGTCCCGGCCATCGAAGGCGGCTGAGGTCTTCCAGTCCTGATCCACCAGGATCGCGATGGCGTGTTTGTGCTTCAGTTCAATGGGGCTGCCATCGATGCGGCTGTGCGTGAAAACCGCATAGGGGGGCAGTTCACAAATACCCACGGCATCGGAGCGCAGGAAGTAGGCGAGTTCCTTGATGTGGCGGGCGTTGGCAATGGGATCTTCCAAGCCTGGGGCTACGCCTTCTCGAACAACCCCATCCACCATGTCTTCCTGACCCAGCATCTTGCTCATGTGCAGGAGGGATGCTGATAGCGCGTATTTGTCCATGAAACGGCCGTATTCCCGCTCCACCGTTGGGCCAAATTCGCCTTGTCCTGCTCGGTAAAAGCCCCCATCCCGCTCATCCACCCGGGGCACCTGACCGTCCTCGATGCGAGTAGTCGGGCGATCCACGCGCTTCAGTTTCTCTACCGCGAAGGGATCGGGAAGGGCGCGCTTGGGATCACGATAGGCAGAAGCAAAGGCACGGGTCATGGTCGACTCCGAAAAGGAAGGGAACCTGTTTATAGGCTTTCCTGCCTGTGACGGGAGACGCGAATCGAAAATCGCAAAAGGAAGCGACGCAAATCACAGTCGAAGTATGTGATATACCAGCAATTCCATGTGTTTTTTGGGAATGCCTTGCCCTTTTACGGCACCAAATCTTCCCCGTGCCCGCCAAAGGGATTGCACCGCAAAATGCGCCAAGTGGTTAGCGCTCCGCCGCGCAATGTTCCGTATTTGCGGATGCATTCCAGGCCATAGTGGCTGCAGGTCGGCGTGAACCGGCACTGCGTGGGCAGGGCAGGGCTCAGCGTTTTCTGGTACACCCGGATGGCGCCGCGCAGGCACCACGTGGTGGGTTGGAAGCGAACGGGCAGGAGGGCTTCAAGCACCAGATAACTGGCCAGGATGAGAAAGGGGTGCGTGAGC
>JAIFMW010000024.1 GCA_020048105.1 Deltaproteobacteria bacterium
AGCGCCCAGAGCCAGCCTCGAATGCGCATGGGGCCTACTCGAACTTGAAGAGGCGCTGTTCTTCTTCGGAGAGCGGCTCATCGGGGCGGGGACGATCAAACACGAGATCCATGGCATCGCCCGAGGGTTCATCCACATGAATGCGATCGATGAAGCGGCCGCCGGTGATCTGAACGCCCTTCAGGAAGGTCGCAGTTTGGGGTTTGGGAACCAGGAGGATTTTCCAACGCTCCGAAGTGCCTTCGGCGCGCAGGGTGAAATACTCTTCCAGCGCGCTCCAGCGTCCCTGAAGCAGTGCCTGCAGGATCCGCCCCATCTGGGCCACCATGGGCACATCCTTGGCGTTCTTCTTTTTGGCTTTGCCGTCCGGCCCTACTTCCATCATGCCCTTGGGACCCACGACGTAGGTGAGGTTGAGGGGCTTCTGAACCTGCCAGATGACACCGAGCTCTCGGGCCAGCACTAAGCGTCCCGAGGTCTTCAGGGGGCGCGAAAGGGCTGCCAGGGTGCGGGTCTGCGTGAAGGCCACATGCAGGCGGGGCGTGTTTTGCAAATGAGCCGTCAAGACTTCCGCCGCAGAGGGTTTTGGGGCCTGCGCCAGCAGGGCTGCGACGGGAAGGAAGAGGATGGCCTGGAATGGTTTGAACCGTGTCATGGCTTGAGAACCGATGCGAAAAGGTGGGGAGGGATGATGAATTCCAGTTCGCCCGTTTCGCCCTTCACGGCGACCTGGGTGGTCCAGGCCTTGTTTAGGCGTTCGCCAGTGGCGTCATTGGTCATGAGGTAGGTGATCTTGACTCGGTTTTCGCACTCCACCAGCGTGGCCTTCACGCGCACTTTCATGCCGTAAAGCAGGGGCTTGATGTATTTCAGGTGGCACTCCACCACGGGCCACATGTAGCCGCCTTCTTTGAGTTGGGGATAATCCAATCCGATCTTGCGCATCATGGCCGTGCGGGCGATTTCCAGGTATTTGACGTAGTGGCCGTGCCACGCCACGCCCATCAAATCCACATCGTGAAAGGGGATGTCGATGATGACTTCTTCGCTGAGGTCGGGGGTCATGCGTACAGGCTCCATCGTTGGGTCTGGGTGCCGGCCACGAGGTCCCGGAGCAGGTTATCCAGGGCAAAATCCTCGTTGATGAAGGGCAGGGCTTCGCTCAGGGCCTCGAAGAATTGCCGAGCGTCGGGGGCTAGGCGATCCACCGCATGGGTGCCTTCGCGCATGCGCAACCGCACGCCTTGGATCGTGGCCAACAGCAGGGCGGCGGCAACCTGTTCGGTCAATTCCAGCACGCGCAGGCAGTCTCGGGTGGCGATGGTGCCCATGCTGACCTTGTCCTGGTTGTGGCATTCCGTGGAACGGGAGAACACCGAGGCGGGCATGGTGAGCTTGAGTGCCTCGGCGGCCCAGGCGCTGGAACCAATCTGCACGGCCTTCAGCCCGTGGTTGATGGCGGCGCGAGGCCCCGTGGCACCCGACAAATTCTGTGGCAGGCCCTGGTTGTAGCGCACATCCACCAACAGGGCGAGTTGCCGATCCATGAGATCCGCCAGATTGGCCACGGCGGTTTTCAGGCCATCCATGGCGAAGGCGATGTGGCCGCCATAGAAATGGCCGCCGTGCAGCAGCAGGCGGTTCTCGCCATCGAAGAGGGGATTGTCGTTGGCGCTGTTTAACTCGTTTTCCACATCGCGACGGATCCAGGGCAGCGCATCTCGCAGCACGCCGATGACATGGGGGGCGCAGCGAATGGAATAGCGATCCTGGAGACGAATGGGTTCTTCGGAGCCCGGTGCGCCACCTAAATCCTGGTAGATCCAGCCCGCCACGTCGGCCTGGCCTTGATGGGGCTTGAGCTCGAACAGGCGTGGATGGAAATGATCCCGATTGCTGCGCAGGGCGGCCCCGGCCAGGGAGGTCAGGCGCGTGCAAAGCTTGCTAAGGTAATCCGCGCGATGGAAGGCCAGGCAGGCCAGGCCGGTCATCACGGCGGTGCCGTTCATGATGGCCAGGCCCTCTTTGGGGGCAAGACAGAGGGGTTTAAGCCCGGCGCGAGAATAGGCTTCGAGGGCCGGAATGACCTCGTCCTTGTAGGTGACCTCTCGTTCGCCGATGAGCGTGGCGCCGATGTAGGAAAGCGGCGTCAAATCACCGCTGGCGCCCACGGAACCTTCGGAGGGAATGCGGGGCAGAATGCGGTGGTTGATCAGGTTCGCCAGGGCCTGCAGCAGTTCCCAGCGCACCGCGGAATAGCCCTGGCCCAAAGAATTCAGTCGAGCCACGAGCACTGCCAGGACCTGGGAGTGATCCAGAAATGCGCCCAGTCCACAGCCGTGGTATCGGGTCAGATGGGTGGGGAGTTCCTTGACCAGGGAAGGCGGGATCGTAACGGTGCAGTTATCGCCATAGCCGGTATTGACGCCGTAGACTTCCACACCCTGCTCCAGCAATTCATCCAGGAAGGTGGCGCTAGCCTCGACATGGGTGCGGTAGGCGGGTGCATCAGAAAGCTGGACCGTTCGCTGCTGGAAGGCGACCTCCACCACGTCTTCGATCCGGAGACGCGAGGCACCAATCTTCAAGGCTGTGAAAACCGGTGTGCTGGGTTGGGCGGATTCGGGCATGGTTGGTTCACCTGTCATCAAAAGGGTCCATTCGTCTTGGAGCAGACTCGGGCACCAGACCCCGTGAAAACACCACAGAGCAAGTCGTTTGCGCCGTGGGGAAAGTATCTCGCCCTTGAGGAACGGGGTCTATTGCTAGTTCCCGAGGGCTCAGGGCCGAGCGAAGAGAATGGTGCCACTGGATTTTCGTTTATCGGGACCTTCGTATCGGAAGGCGAGTTTGCCTGCGGACGCGTCGAAGCCGAGGAAAATCGAAAGCTGCTCTCCAGGACGAACCAGATCCATGAATTTCAGATTGTTGATGCCGATGAAATCGCCCAAGGGGCCAAAGGCAATCGTGCCTAGGCGCACGGCCCAATCCACCTGCATGACACCGGGCAAAATGGGGTTTCCCGGGAAATGCCCTTGAAAGACAAGGTGCTCAGGTTCGAGGGCCAATACGAATTCCTCTTCCGAGCCGGATTCGCGGCGCAGCACGGTAGGCATTATGTTCGGGGCAGTCATGGCGCTTGCATCTCCTGGATCAGACCGCAGAAACCGCAAACAGCGCGGCCAGGGCTTGAGGGGTGAGCTTACCTCGGTCGTTGAATGGGAGTTCGTCCACGAAGCGCCAGCGCTTGGGAATCACCACGGGCTCGAAGTCATGAGCGAGGTGGCGGCGAAAGGTTTGGCCGAGTTTGCGCCGATCCTCGGCAGAAAAAGGAGGGCAATCCAACGCGAGCACGATGACGGCGCCAAGGATTACGCGAGCGCCATCCAGCCGGGTGATCGCGGCTCGGTGCACCCACGGGTGGGTTTCCAGGGCTGCCTCCAATTCGGGCAGGGAGACGCGTTTCTCCTCGATCTTGACGATGCGGTCCAGGCGGCCCAGCAGCCGAAAGCGTCCATCGGAAAGGCATTCGGCGGCATCTTCCATGCGGAGAGCCTCTGGCCCCACCCGGTAGGACTGCACCCGCAGGGCGCCGTCGGGTTCGAAGGCGAGGGTGACATCGGGAAAGGGGGTCCACAACGATGACTCAGGCTCTTCCGACTGCACGCGCCAAGCGATGCCGCCGGTTTCCGTGCTGCCGTAGATCTCCGCGATGCCTTTGGGGATCCACTTGCGCCACGCAATGGCATCGGCCGTGGCCAGTGGTCCGCCCGAAGAAAAAATGACGGAAGCGGCCGAGGCGAAATGATCGAGATCCACGAGGTTTGGTAGCCGCGCCAGCAGCGCCGGACTGGAGACCAGCGCTGGAGAAGACGCCTGGCCCATGACAAAGCGAAGGCGGTCGGGATCCCCGCAGACTTCCGTGACAAGCGGTCGCCCCGTCGCTAAGGGCCAAAGGATACGGAACAGGCAGCCGTAGATGTGCTGATGCGGTACTGTGCCCAGCACCGGGTCGCCTTCGAAGCGATGGCCGAAGGTGGCCTCGAGCACCTCGACTTCGGCGCTGAGTTGGGAAAGGCGCTTCTCGATGCACTTGGCTTCACCTGTGCTGCCGGAGGTCCAAAAGGCCACGGTGCCATCGGCCAAGGGGCTTGGATCGGGGAAGGAATCACCCGGCTCAGGCAGGTGGTGTCCCGGTGCGGTGGTATCGGTGAGGATGCCGTCGACTTCGTGGCGGAGGCGCTCCAGGGTGGCGGGGAGATGATTGGGCGGAATGGCGATGGAACAACCCGCTCGCAGCAAACCAAAGAACCCCACGCTGAAATGCCAGGCGTCTTCCATGCCCAGTAACCAGCGACCTCGGCCTTCCCGTTCTGCCAGGGCGGCGACAGCGGCTACGCTGCGCGCGAAGAGTTCATAGGACAGCGGCTGACCGCCCGCGATCACCACGGGGTCGCTGGGGGCCCGCTGTCCATTCAATAGCTGGGCAAGCGGTGAAAATCCCACGATGAATCAGGACTCCTGCAGCATCTTGTGCAGAGTTTCGACCACATCGGCTACGGTGCGAACGCTTTTGAATTCCTCGGCCTTGACGCGCCGGCCCGTGATGTCCTGGAGCTGGATGGCGAGTTCGACCGCATCGATGCTGTCCAGATCGAGATCTTCAAAAAGGTGGGCTTCCAGGGTGATCTTGGCGGGATCGAGCTGAAAGGCGTCCACCAGCACATCGCGAAGCTTAGTGAGAATTTCGTCTTTCGTCATGGTCATGAACGGTTCTCCGATTAAAGGTCAGGCAGGGGCTTGGGTATTTGCTGAAACGAAGGCGATTAAGGAGCGCACCGTGGCCAGATGCTCTCGACTGGCCGGTTTATCCTCGCTGGCTTCGATCTGGAATTTCTTACGCAGGGCGATATCTAGTTCCAGGCCATCGATGGAATCCAGGCCCAATCCTTCGATGAAGAGAGGCTCATCATCGCCGATGTCTTCGGGCTGGGTGTCTTCCAGGGCCAGCGTTTCGATGATGAATTTCTTCATCTCAAGGGGCGTGATTTCCAGACTCATAAACTTCCCTATCGAAGTACTGTTCCAGTTCCTTGGTGAAGATCCGGGCGGCTTGGTGGAGAGGAAGATCATCGATTCCAGGTAGGTCCAACACCAGCGGGGCTTGGATTCGCACTCGATATCGACACGTCTCAACTGGGACATCATACCATTTCGCCCCTTTATTCAGCAGCGGGGGATCGCAGGTCACGATGATCGGCACGATGGGGGCATGGCTGTGGAGCGCGATGTGAGCGGCTCCTCGTTGGAACTTGAAGGGCGCCCCCAGCCGAGAGCGCGTGCCTTCGGGGAAAACGATCAGGCTGTTGCCCTTGGTCAGAGCTTCGGAGGCGGCCTCGATTATGCCTTCGGGGTCGCGGTTGGCCACGTATCCGGCTTCTCGCACAATCGCGCCCGAAAAACAGCCGTTGTAGATGGATTCCTTCACGACGCAGGCCGTTTTTTCCAGCAGCGCGATGATCAGGACCACATCCAGGTAGCCCGGGTGGCTGGGAAGCAATAACTTCCCATCGAGTTCGTTGGGATTTTCAGGCAGACCTTCCACCTCTAGGCGCAGGATGCCACTGGCTTGAAGAGCCCAAACGAAGGCCCTGAAAAAGCGATGAATCAGCCACCGGCCTCGCATTTGGCGAATTTTTGGACCACCGGGGCCGAGCTTCATGAAGGGGATGACCAGGATCGAGACCAGCACTCCCCCGACGCCCAGGATCGAAAACAGGACGCCGCTGACCAGGATCTTGCCACCCTGACGGATTCTTCCGCTAACGGACATGCCAGTTCCAGGCTCCGCCCCGGCCAAGCCAGGGTTCGGACCCAGATGCCGAGCCCGTTGTTTGGAGGAAGTGAAGGGATTGGGGGATCATCGAGCCTTCACCTTCGCGATCCGAATCCCAAGTGATTTCCAGCGTTCGCTCCGCCGGTGTGCCCAGAAGCAGGGCAAAGGCATGGGGAACGACTTCGGCGGGGAGGAAGGGCTGAAATAGGTCGGGCAAGCGATCATCGCCAAAGACGTACAGCACCGGTTTGGAGGGATCTTCTTCGATGGCCGAATAGGCATCCAACAGGCCCCAAACAAAGGTCTCGGCACCGGCGGCCAGTGCGGTGGAGGGGCCGCGATTGGCCTTCAGGATGGACCAGAGCCCGGCCACGGAGTTGTGCACGGATAGCGAAAAAAGAGTCGGCGAAATTTCGTTGCCTAGCGCGAGATCTTGCAATACCGCTACAGTTCGTTCCATTTCGCCATGACGGGAAGCGAATACGACACGCATATCCAGGGGTTCCGGGCAGACCCGGCCCGCGCAGTGCAACATGCCTCGGGCTAGGCGCCCGAGGCGGCGGCGATAAAGGGGTGCGACATAAGCCACATCGGCGGTGCCCACTGCGGTATCGAAAAAATCATTCGTTGGAAGGTCGGCTGGAGGAGCTTCCTCAAACCAAGCCGCCGCTCGAAGCAGAGGAATATTGAAAGTGCGAAGGGGCATGAACTCTCGGGAACCAAAAAAGGGCGAACAGGAATCAGTGCGCAAGGAAGGATCATACCCGGTTCTGAGGGTTTCCAAACGGGCGGCGAGAGGCCTTCCCAAGGCCCGCCATAATTGACATTTCGCCAAATTAGTGGCATAAATTTCGTCAGTCGCCCCGGGAAGAATTGCCTTCAGGGGCCTGTTTTTTTGTCCTCCGCTTTTTAGGTGATCCAGGTCGATGATCTTTCCCCTCGCGCCGTACCATTTTTTCGCCTTAGGCGCCTTGCAGTTCAGTCTGCTGCTCTTGTTTATTGCCCCGTGGATGGCCCTGATTCCGCTGGCCTTGTTCCCCGTGATGAGTTTTCTGGCGGCCTTGGCTCCAGGGCTTAGCTACTACCTTCCGATCATCAGCCGTGGCCGCAAAGGCGAGTCTGGCGTTGCGCTTACCTTCGACGACGGGCCAGATCCCGTGGTCACGCCCCTGGTTTTGGAGCTGCTCGATCGCCATGCGGCCAAGGCGACTTTTTTCGTCACGGGTATCAACGCCGCGCGCCATCCCGTCTTGATTCGTTCGATTTTGGCCAAGGGCCACACGATTGGGAATCATTCCTACCATCATTCCCCGGCATTGATGCTGAAGGGGAAACGAACGATCCAACGAGAAGTGGAATCAGCCCAGACCCTACTGAAAACCTTTGGCATCTTGCCCTTGGCCTTCCGGCCGCCGGTGGGTGTCACAAATGCTCATCTTTGGCGGGTGCTCCTGCAGGCTGGCATGTTCTGTGTCAATTTCAGCTGCCGGGCCGGAGATATGGGCAATCGGCGCATCCGGACCTTGGCCGCTCGGATTCTGGGCAAGGTGCGTCCCCGGGATATTGTTCTGCTGCACGATGTCATGCCGCCCAAGGGCGATGTGAAGCACCTCCTTTCCGAGTTCGAGGCCATCCTGACCGGGCTCGCCCAGCGAGGTTTGGTCGTAAAGCCACTGGCCCAGCTCATCGGCAAGGAGATCATGCAGGCGGCATCCGCCGGTGAGGCCAACGCCGCCGAACTTTTCTACGATGGCTTGGCCGCGACCTATGATCAGGAGCAGTTTTGTTCCAATGTCTCCATCTCTCGGCGCACCGAACTGGGTCTGTTTACGGCCAGGATTCCAGAAATCTTTCAAGGTGCGGGGCGCGTTCTGGAAATCGGCGCAGGCACGGGCATCTTCACCACCACCATCGCCCGTCATTGCCGCGAAGTGGAAGCCCTGGATATCTCTTCCAAGATGCTCGCGCTCCTGGAAACCAAGTGCCAGAGCGAGGGCATCACCAATGTTCGGCCCCGGGTCGGCAATGTGGAAACCATGGAACTGGAAGGTCCCTACGATGTGGTGTGCGCTTTTTCGGCGTTGGAATATTTGACCGATCTGCCCGCGCTCTTGGTGCGCTTGGCACCCCATGTGCCCGCCGGGGGCAAGATCTATTTCATTACCGCCCGTCGCTCGCTGTTTCGGCTGTTCACCCAGATCGGCAACGCCATGCGCCAGGGCATGTGGCTCAAGGCTCGCAGCCGCCGCCAATTCAAGGCCATGCTCCTGGACGCAGGCTTCGAGCCTATTTCCATCACTCCCCATCTCCTGAAATGCGTGATCTCCGGTGGGATGCTGCTGGAAGTGGTCGCCCGCAAGCGGAGCAATCCGTGACTTCGCCCTTGGCGGCCTCGGGGCTGAACCGAGCCCTGCTGCTCATCCCTGTGTACAACCACGGGAAGACCCTCCGCGGTGTGGTGGAAGCCTGTCTGCGCGAGGGGCACGACGTCCTGGTGGTGGATGACGGGAGTACCGACGGCAGTTTGGAAACAGTTCTGGATTTGCCCATCCAGCGCCATCGCCTGCCGGTGAATCGCGGCAAAGGCGCGGCCATT
>JAIFMW010000109.1 GCA_020048105.1 Deltaproteobacteria bacterium
GGGTGCTGCGCGAGAATCTGCGGAATTCGGATCTGGCACTTTCCGAAGCCGAAATTCGTACCGTGGCCAACGCCTGCTTCGCCCATTTTGGCTCCCTGCTGTTCGGTGCGGTGCGGATGTTGCGCATGTCCGAGGCCGAGATTCGGCGACTCGTGAGCTTTGAGGGGCTGGAACACCTCGATGCCGCCGCCGCCGAGGGCAAGGGTTTCATTGGACTCACGGGGCATTTTGGCAACTGGGAATTGATGGCTCTGGCGCTCAGCCTCGAGGGGCGCGTTCTCGCGGTGATCGGCCGGGAATTGGATAACCCTTTGTTGGAACCCTACCTTCGCGATTTGCGCGGGCGTTTTGGCAACACAGTGATTGCCAAGGAAGGGGCCATGCGCGGCACCCTCAAGGTCCTGCGCAAGGGCAATGGTGTGGGTTTTTTGCTGGATCAGAACGCCTCCTCGAATGGCGTTTTTACAAAATTCTTCGGACGTTGGGCCGCCACGCATTCCACCGCAGGTTTGTTGGCGGTGAAATACCATCTGCCCATCGTGCCGATCTTCAACAGCGTGCACCCCGATGGCACCCTGACGGTACTGGTGCGCCCAGCGTTGAAGGTGGCTTCCAGTGGCGACCTAGAACGGGATACCTGGATCGCCACGCAATTGATGACGTGGTGCATCGAAGCGGAAGGTCGCCGCGATCCCGCGCGGTGGTTTTGGATGCATCGGCGATATAAAACGCAGGCCACTCAGGATTCCCAACTGCCGCCCGAGGAATGGCAAACCACGGCTGCGGCGAGCTGGAAGGCCTATTTGGAAAGCTGTTTGTAAAGGCTTTCCCGCTCCATTTTGAACCCTGGTTCGTCGATGGCTTGCTGGAGCGTGGCCTTGGCGAGGTCTCGCTGGCCCAATTTTAGCTGGCAAGTGGCCCGCATCAGGGCCACCCAGCCTAGGTTGGGCTTGGTGGCTTGGGTAGGATAAAGCGCGAGTGCGCCTTTCCAATCGCCAATCTTGGCCCGCAGATCGGCCACCAGGATGACCAGGGCTTCCCGATCCGGCCCCTTTTCAGGTGCTCTCGCCAACCATCCTTCTGCATCCTTGCGACGGGCATCGGAACCCTCGGAGGGTTCCAGCGGGCGGCGAAGAAACGTCGTGAGAACCCCGATTCGCTCGGGACCAGCCTTGGCCTTGCCTAGGCTCATTCGGGCGATCTTGAAATCCTTCAGGGTCAGTGCGGCCTGGGCGCGCCGCAGGGCATCCTGGGGGGATTCTCCCTTGGCGGGGGTCACGGCCAGGGCCTCAGCGGGATACACTCCGGCGGGAGTCGTATCCGCGATGATTTTGCGCAGGGCTGCTTGTTCGGAGGCCGGGGCAAGACCAATAATGGTGAGCCCCGCCGAGGGCAGCCCGGCCTGGGCCAGGCGACGGGTGAGTGCAGTGCGCTGATCGGCGTTGAGGGATTGGAGGCCTTCGGCGTCCAGGTAGGGCAGTAAGGTGTCGATCTGCTGGTTTTCGAGCAGTTCCTGTGACCAAGCTCGAAAGGCTCCCACCCGGAGGGTGCTGATCTGGGCGGACTCTTCGGAGGTCGGCTCCTTGCTGCGCAGCGTGACGACGGTATCGAGGGCTTCCTTCCATTTCGCCGAAGCGACTTGGCGCCGCAACTTGAGCAGCAGCGTTCGGCGCGCCAGATCATCATTCTTGTCGGTTTTGTGGATATCGGAAATGAGTTGGTCCGCATCAGGGATGGGCTGCCCATCGGTGGGATTGAGCTTTCCATCGGTGATCAGGGCGGCGAGGGCAAGCCGAGCCTCATCGGACTCGGGGGCATTGGGCGCGTCCCGAATGATCTGCTGCATCGCGGCGGCGCTTTCCTTGGTTTCCCCCAAGGTGCCCAGCATCCGGGCGAAGGATAGCTCGACCCGTGGCGCCAGGGTGCCCTTTGGATACAGGTTTCGGTAGTCCTTGAGGGTGGCTTCCGCTTGATCCTTGCGCTTGGCGTGAATCAGGATCTCGGTCATGGCTACCAAACCTTGGGGGGATGGCTTCGCCGTTCCGATGGGGACCAGGGATTCAAGAATGGAGAGCCCTTTTTCGGGCTGACCTTGTTCCACCACGGTCCAGAGGAGCCATTCCTGGGCCCTCCGTTTGCTCTCGGCGGGAACCTCGGCAATTAAGGCTCGGCGCAGGCGGGTTTCGGCCTCCGGGAACTTGCGCCGTTCGGCGGCCTCCTGGCCCAGGATGACCTGTGCCTCGGGAAGAAAGGTCGACTGAGGCCACCCGCGTTCGAGCTTTTTCAGCGTGACGGCGGCCTTGGCCACACCTTCCAGGCGTTCTTCCAGCACCCCTTGGGCGAACAGGGCAAATTCCCGGTGGGGGGCCCGGACCGACCGAAAACGATGCTTCCGGAGCAATGCCAGGGTCTCCTTTTGGAGGGCAGGATCGTTGGAACTGATCCCTTTTCTGGCCAGAGCCTCGATTTCGGTGTCTTGTACGGGCTTACCGGAGGGAACCTCCGCACCGGCGTGAAGCACCAGGGCGGGCAGGCACAGCGCAAGGCGAAGGCCCAAGCTCACGCCAGCCACCGGGAAAGCAGGGCTTTTTTGGCCGTTTCGAATTGGTCATCGCTGAGCATTCCGCGCGCCTTCAAGCCCGCCAAACGTTCGAGATCGGCCAGGGCCTCGCTGCCGGAATCGGTTGCAGGGTTGATGCGATTGGCGAGCATTTCCATGCGCCCCTTGGTGGCTTCCAGGGTGTCGACGCTGCGTTGGAGTTCTTGGACATGTTTACGCAGGTGGTCCCGCTCATGGATCAATTCGATGCGCTCGAGCAGGCGGCGCAGCATGTTGCGGAACTGGTCCAGGTGGAGGGGCTTGGTTGCCATGCCATAGGCGCCCTGATCCATGGCCTCGGTAGCCTCCCGCACGCTGCCAAAACCGCTCAGGATCAGCACGGTGCAACTGGGATTCACCTCCAAGGCTTTTCTCAGCACATCCATACCGGATTTTCCCGGCATCACCAGATCGGTGAGGACCAGATCAAAGGGAGGCTTGGCGGCCATCAAGAGTCGCTCAGCCCCCTCACCCGATTCCGTGGTGGTTACCTGGAAACCTTCATGCTGAAGCACCTCGGTAAGAGTCTCTAGAAGAACTGGATCATCATCGACCAGCAATAGCCGGTGGGGCGGAAGATGCTTTGGAACGACAGGGGGAGTCACGAAAGGAACCTTTTCGAAATGAAGTCTCACTACCTTTCGGCCGTTCGTTCTAAAAACCCAAGTCTTGGGTGAATGTCTTTTGCTCTAGATCACTCAAGCCGCCCCGCGCAGCCGGTACACCAAGGCAAGGACTTGGGCTACGGCCTGGTAAAGCTGAGGAGGGATGGGGCGATCCAATTCTACACTGCGGTAGAGACTGCGAGCCAGGGGTGGGTTCTCGATGATGGGAACGCCCGAAGCCTTGGCCTGTTCCCGAATCTTGAGGGCCATGTGATCGGCACCCTTCGCAACGCAGATTGGGGCCGCGGTTTTTTCGTCATAGCGGAGGGCCACGGCGAAGTGAGTCGGGTTGGTGATGACGATGGCGGCCTTGGGCACTTCCGTTTTGATTCGCCGCATCATTGAGGAAAACATCAACTGTTTTTGCCGACCCTTGATTTCTGGGTTGCCTTCCGAGTCTTTGGATTCTTCCTTGACCTCCTGTTTGGTCATCCGAATGCCTTTTTCGAATTCATGGCGTTGGTACAGGAAATCGGCAATGGCAAGCCCCAGCATCACCAGCAACACATTTCGGTAGAGCAGGAAGAGGGTTTCTTGCAGGAAGGTAAGGCTCTGGCCGATCGGTTGTTTAAGGGCGGTCATCATCAAAGGAATGCGAGGGCCCAGAATTATGTAGGCCATCCAGATGATGATCAGGAACTTGCTCAGGCTTTTCAGGATTCCCACCAGGGATTGGAGGGATACAAGCCGTTTGAAGCCGGGCACAGGGTTTAATTTCTCGAATTTTGGCTTCAGTTGCTTGAAATCGGGTTTAAAGCCGTGTTGAGCAAACTGGTTGAACATAGCCAGCAAAAAATTGACGCCCATGAAGGGCAGTAGGATTCGGAGCAGAATCCAGAGGGCATTTAGCGTTAAGGCTTGGATATTGTCGGAAAGGAGAATGCCTTTTTCGGTGGCTCGGCTCAGGAAAAAGCCCACCTGCTGGGCAAGAAGGGCGAAGGTCATGCCCCAGGCAGCCATGAACAGGAACAGGTTGCCCCAAAGCATAATGGTGGCGTCGAGGTCGGCCACTCGCAGGACAGAGCCTTCCTCTCGGGCCTTTTGTCTACGTTTGGGTGTGGCTTTTTCGGTGCGCGAAGGGTCGTTGGCCATGGGTTACCTTAATAACCGTAAGGCTTCACGCGGGGCAGCTTCGAGGATGGGCAGCAGCCAGGCGGATAATTCCCGCAGCACCACCCCTAACACTGAAAGCCCCGCGGCAATTTTGATGGGGAAGGCCAGCTGCATGAGCTGCAGTTGGGGCATGAACCGGCCGCTGATACCTTCGAGCACATCGATGAAAAAGAGTGCGAGCATCACCGGGAACGCCAGTTGAAGTCCCCGAGTCAGCATTTGCCCCACCACCACAACGATCATTTGCGGGTTGCCGGGAATCCCCGAACCGATGGGCACAATGCGATAGCTCTCCACCAACGCCAGAATCATTTGATGGTGCAGCCCACTGGTAAAGATGAAGAGCAGGGTCAATTGCATCAACACCGAGCCAGAGATCGAGGTTGTTCGGGCGCTGGAAGGATCCAAGAACTGTACGAAGGAAAAGCCCATCTGTGCATCCATTAGGTGGCCAGCAAAGGAAACCGCCTCGATGATCCATGCGACGAAGAGCCCCAAAAGAACCCCCGTAGCGAATTCCGCGACCATCAGCCCGAGCATTTGCCACATATCGGTGGGCATGACCTTGGCAGTCGGGATGACGGGAGTCATCAGCACCGAGATCATGATCGTCAGTGCGGCGCGGATGGGCAGGGGGATACGTTCTTGACCCAGGCCGGGCATGGTTATGAGAAGCCCGGTGACGCGAACCATCACCAGCAGCCACAGCACGATTTTGCCCTGAGTAAGGGCCCAAATGGCGGGATTGTCGAGGATGGGCGGCATGCCTTAGCTTCGCGGGGCACGGCTCATGGGAGCTGCCGAACCACAAGGTTGAAATCCGTGAACATCTTGGTGGTGAATGCCACGAGCACCCGGGCCATCCAGGGGAAGCTGATGACCACCACCAGCATCACGGCCAGCACCTTGGGCACGAAGGCTACGGTCTGATCCTGCAGGCTGGTGACCACCTGGAAAATAGAGATGGACAAACCCACAATCATGGACACGATCAGGGCGGGGCCCGCTACGTAGATGGCTGTTTTCAGTGCCTCGCGGGCGATCTGAATGATGATGAGCTCGTTCATCCCGTATACCCCCGCACAAGGCTGCCGATGATGAGATACCAGCCGTCGACCGCGAATCCGATGCGGGTCGCGAGCGAACGCTGCGATGCAGCGTTCCGAGCGGGGTTCCCGCACGGGTGAGCATCACCGGGGAACTGGCAGAACGCGAGTGATGGTCGACCGTTCATCCCGTATACCCCCGCACGAGACTGCCGATGATGAGATACCAACCGTCGACCATCACGAACAGCAGCAATTTAAAGGGCAGGGCGATCACCACCGGCGGCAGCATCATCATGCCCATGCTGAGAAGGATCGAGGCCACCACCATGTCCACGATCAAGAAGGGCAAGAAGATCATGAAGCCGATTTCGAAGGAGGTTTTCAGTTCGCTGATCAGGAACGCGGGCACGAGCACTTCCAAGGGCACATCGGCTTTGGTTTGGGGCGCCGGGGCCTTGGCGATGGAGAGAAAGAGTTGAATATCCTTTTTGCGCGTGTGTTTGAGCATGAAGACCTTCAGGGGAGCGGCCGTTCGTGCCATGGCCTGATCGACGGTCAATTCACTGCGATTTAAGGGCATCAGCACGGTTTGATTGATTTCCCGACCGACAGGCGCCATGACGAAGAAGGTGAGTACCAAGGCCAGGCTCAGCATCACCTGGTTGGAGGGTGTCTGCTGCGTGCCGAGGCCCTGGCGCAGAAAACCGAGCACCACGATCATGCGGGTGAAGCAGGTGGTGGTCACCAGGATCGTGGGAGCCAGCGTGAGGACCGTCAGCAAAAGCACGGCCTGCATGGTGGAACTGAGGGCAGGGCCTTGGGGTGTTTTGCCGAAATCGATGGTGACCGAAGGGAGACCCGACGGTGCCGCCTGGGCCTGAAGGGCAACCCCGGCGGCCAGAAGCAGAAATAAGGGCAGGAAGCGAAGAAACCGTTTCATGGCTTTTCGCCCTTCATCATGGCCTCGACTTCGCGCATGGAGGTGGGTCGGGTCACTTCCACGTGGCGTTCCAAGGTCTCGGCGAAGCTATCAGGCGGAGCGGTTTCCACCCCATCCAAACGCGCCAGCAGGGTGATGCCCTGGGGCCCCATGGCCAACAGAAAATGTTCATCGTCCGCCCGGAGAATGGACACGAAGCGGCGATCACCCAGGGCTAGGGTTTCTTCGACCTTCAGCCGCCCTCCGCCGCTGCCCGGGAGGCGCTTGACGCCGTATTTACGGAAAGCCCAGAGGGCGCCGCCCGCCAGCACCAGCACAAACAGGGTGGAACCGATGGCCCGCCAGCCGGAGGCTTCGGATCGCACGGGCTGGTTTTGCGTCGGTTTTACGTCATCGAGCACCAGGGGTTGCTGCAATTCCTTTTCGGAGGGACCGGGGGCTGGAGCTTGGGCGTGGGCACCAAAAGCTGTGATGCCAGCAATTGCAATAGATAGTAGTAGTTTTCGCATTAAGACGGACTCCCGACAGGGCAGGGAGCACGTGCGACGGTTGTGCCAGAAATTGCCGTATTGGGGGATTCAACGCCGGGGATACCCTGGCGACCGGATCCTTCGTTTGCCCCTGCTACCCTCGAAGATCGATTGAGGGTTCTATGACGAATACTATTCGCATGTTCAGGCATTTAAGGGAACTGAAAGAGCCTGCAGTTCTGGCAACGTTGGTGGGTGTGAGCGGGTCTTCGTATCGCAAGCCCGGTGCACGACTGCTGATGGCGGCCAAGGGGCCCACTTTCGGCAATGTGAGCGCTGGTTGTCTGGAGGCCGACCTGCAGGCTCGGGTTCAACAGGTGCTGGATCTAGGCCAAGCTCAGCTCGTGCAGTACGACTTGGGCAGTGAATTGGATCTGGTCTGGGGCACCGGCATGGGCTGCGAAGGCAAGGCTGACCTTCTGCTGGAGCCTATGCTGCCCGCGCGCCCTCTGCCCTGGGTGCATTTCTGCACGCAACAATTGGAGCGCCGCCGCACCTGCGCCTTGGCCACGGTGGTGGCTACCAAGGGCGAGGTTGCCTTTGCCCTGGGGGACCGCTTTTCCTATGACGATCGCAACCACGGCCTATTGCCCATGGATCCAACGTTGTCGATCGAACTGGGCCGGGTTTGTATTGCCGCGCGGGAAGATTCCTCACCCCGTCGGCAGATCTTTCAGGTACAAGGAGGCGAAATCGATCTCCTGGTGGAGCCCCTGATTCCGCCCATGGTGCTTTGGATCTATGGAGCCGGTGAGCCGGGCCGAATCCTGGCCGCCATGGCCAGCCAGTTGGGATGGCAGATCGAAATCCTGGATCATCGCCCGGCCTTGGCGACTTCGGCGCGCTTCCCCGAAGCTGAACATGTGCGAGCGGGACACCCAACCGAAACTATGGCGGAACTGGCCTTGGATCGCCTGAGCGCGGCGGTGGTGCTTAGCCATGTCTATCCAAAGGACAAGGAGGCTCTGGCTTATTTCTTAAAGAGCGGAGCGGCCTTCGTGGGGCTTCAGGGGAACCGGAAGCGCAGCCAGAAGATGCTGGGGGAACTGGAAGCCGAAGGCTTCGAGATGACCGAGGCCATGCGCGAACGCTTCTACTTTCCGGTGGGTTTGGATCTGGGGGCCGAGGCCCCGGAGGGCATCGCCCTCGCCATCCTGGCGGAAATCCAGGCCGTGCTGGCTGGTCGTTCCGGAGGACATCTCCGGGATCGCCAGGCTGCCATTCATTGATGCCCGTTCCGGCCATCCTCCTTGCGGCCGGGGCTTCCCGGCGTTTGGGCACCCCCAAACAAGCGTTGCTGTGGGAAGGGGAAACCCTTCTCCATCGCGCGGCGCGAGTGGCCTTGGAGGCTGGCTTTTCGCCGGTGATCGTCGTGGTAGGAGCCGCCGCCGAGGTGAGTCGGCAGGCCTTGGGGAGCCTCGAGGTTCAGGTGGTTTCCAACCCGGAATGGGAAGAGGGCATGGGCGCTTCGATCCGGGCGGGGATGGGTGCGCTG
>JAIFMW010000094.1 GCA_020048105.1 Deltaproteobacteria bacterium
TCTCATGCCCTACAATCCTGCTTCTCCAAGTGCTGGTCTGCGCTCGGTTGTGGAATCGCTATGTGATTCCGGGGCCGGTTTCTTGGAGTCTTGCCATCAGCCTTTGGCGCGGCGGGAATTTCCGAGTCGAACGGTGCTGTATGAATTGGTGGAAGATCTCCGGTCGATCCTTTTCCCTGGGTTTTTTGGTCCTTCGGAACTGACTTCGGAAACGATGCGCTACCAGGTCGGCGCGACCCTCGATAAGGTTCTGCACGGGCTTAGAGACCAGATTCGGCGAGGCTTTTGCTCAAGCTGCTCCCCCGAGGCCTGCTTTGCGGATCACGAGGATCGGGCCTTCGAACTGGCCTGGGCCTTTATTCAACGGCTGCCTGAAGTGCGGCGAATGCTGGCCACGGATGTGGTGGCGGCCTTCGAAGGGGATCCCGCCTTGCGGCATCCCGAAGAGGCCATCTTCTGCTACCCAGGCATTCAGGCCATCACCAATCAGCGCTTGGCCCACGAGTTGTTTCTCTTGGAAGTGCCGCTGCTGCCGCGCCTGATCACTGAGCATGCCCACAGCCTGACGGGCATCGATATCCATCCGGGAGCCCGTATCGGCGAGTATTTCTTCATCGATCACGGCACCGGCGTGGTGATAGGCGAGACTTGCATCATTGGTAATCGGGTACGGATCTACCAGGGAGTCACCTTGGGCGCCAAGAGCTTCCCTCTCGATGAGCAGGGCAAGCCCATCAAGGGCATCGACCGCCATCCCATTGTTGAAGATGATGTGGTGATCTATGCGGGCGCCACTATTTTGGGGCGGGTGGTCATCGGGCAGGGCTCCACGATTGGTGGCAACGTTTGGTTGACCCATGCGGTGCCCGCAGGCAGCACCATCACCCAGGGCTGATTGGAATGAATCGATAAATAACAATTGACAAACAAGGGAAAAAGCCGTGGGATGGTCCCATAACTACCATTCCATTCTCCTAAGGAGACCGGCCATGAACCCCCGCGATTTTCCGGCCTTTGTTCGCCAACTTCCAGAAGCGGAGCTTCTGTGCAAAGGCGTTCGTGGATGGCTGTTGGAAGGGGTGAAAGGCCAGGTGCTCTTTAAGGAAGCCGAAACCGAGGCGAGCATTCCTGAACATACCCACGGCGAGCAATGGGGTGTGGTGGTGGACGGACGCATGGAACTGACCGTGGATGGCTATACTCGGCTTTACATGCGGGGTGATTTCTATTCGATTCCCGCGGGGAAATCCCACCGTACCCGTGTCTTTCCGGGCTTCAAGGGCGTAGATCATTTTTCGGAAGCAGATCGCTATCAGCCCAAATCTCGCCGATGACCGAGGGCTTTAAGAAGGCCTTTCGCGTTTTGGTGTTCGTTACCGTGGGGTTGCCCTATTGGACGGTCAGGGGCCTCTGGATTCTGATACGGAAAGTCTGGATGGCCGTGGTGGTTCATCGAGGCCTTCAGATTGTGCTGACGTTCCTGCTGTTTGTCCTTGGAGTGCTGCTCTGGCAGTTTGGGCCGTTGGTGACCGGGAGGCTTTCCCTGCTGAATTCCGCCGAGATCTTGGCCCAGCGATCAGAAGGGCGCAGCACCTTGGAGATGGAAAATATACTTCGAAGGAAGGCGTTTCGCCTGGGCTTCCGCCGTGCCATCGTGCAGGCCGACGCCGTTTCCATCGAGCGCACCAGCGACAACGGAATTTCGATCTGCACCATCAAATTTGAATTTCAGTCCGACGTGATGCTGCTGGGGCTTTGGCGCCTTCAGGTTCCGGTTTCTGGCAAGGTGGAAGAACCCGTCGAGCCTCCCAACGCAACGCCTGGGCAAGGTCCTCTGGACCTGCTTCTTTAGGTTTCGATCTCAGCGAGTAGGCTTTCCATGGCTTTCTTCAGTTGGTCGAACTGGTTTGTTAAGTTTGGCATCTGGGCTTGGACGGCAGTGAGGTCACCGGCTTTGGCCGTTTTTTCCATTTCATGAGCCGTGGCACAGAGTCGTTCGCCACCCAGTTGGGCGGCGGCACCCTTTATGGTGTGAGCCTGACACGCAACACCTTCGGTATCCCCGGCATTCAGGCATCGGAGCAAGGCTTCGAGTTCCTCTGGCATGCCTTTCAGAAAGCTTGCGAGTACAACGCGGGCCAAGACCGTGTCTCCCGTCATGCGATCCAGCATTCCCTCTATGTCCAGAACCGGGAGGGCAGTTGCCTCCGGAACCTTCGCTGTCTCCAGAGTGGTTGTCCTTGGCTCCGTGGGTTGGGCTGTGTCTTGCATTCCCACGCCACGTTGGGGAAGCCAGCGTTCCAGCGATTCCAGAAGCGCCTGGGGGGAAATTGGTTTAGAAATAAAGTCGTTCATTCCGGCTTCCAGGCAGCGGTCGTGGTCTTCCGGCATGGCATGGGCGGTCATGGCGATGATGGGAACTTGGTGATTGAGAACGGCGGATAGGGGGTCGCGGATTCGCCGGGTGGCCTCGAACCCGTCCATAACGGGCATCTGTACATCCATGAGCACAGCGTCGTAAGCGAAAATGGCAAGGGCTTGGATCGCTTCCGCGCCATTGCTCACAACCTCTGCTCGAAGCCCAAGTTTTTTGAGGATGCCCAAGGCCACTTGCTGATTGATGGAATTGTCTTCGGCCAGCAGGATTCGGACTGCACCCCGATGCATTTCACGGACCGTATGCCGCGTAATGAGAGAGGGTAGGGATAGCGAAGTCGTGCTGGCCAAGACCGCCCGTAGGCAGCCGAGGAGATCCATGGGGCGGGCGGGTTTGGGCAGGTAGGCGGCGAATCCAATGGCTTCCATGCGTTTCGCATCCCCGCGCTGGGAGAGGGATGTCATCAGGATTAATTGGGTTTTCAGAAGCGTTGCATCGGCTTTGATGGCCATGGCCAGGGTGGCCCCATCCATGCCAGGCATCTGCATGTCCACGATGGCCGCCTGGAAGGGGTCGCCCTCACTCCAGGCTCGAGCGAGGGCCTTCAGGGCCGAGGGGCCATCCGCAGTCTCTTCCGCTCGCACGCCCCAAGCATTGAGTTGGGCCATGACCACCTCGCGATTGGTGGCATTGTCATCCACGACTAGGATGTGGGCTCCACCAATCTCAGCCAAAACAGGGGCTTCTACTTCCGGGTTGTTCTGTTTGGTGAAGTGAGCCGTGAACCAGAATTCGGAGCCTTGGCCTTCTTCGCTTTCGATACCGATTTGCCCGCCCATCAATTCCGCGAGTTGCTTGGAAATCGCGAGCCCCAGCCCGGTGCCGCCGAATTGGCGCGTGGTCGAGGCATCCACCTGGGTGAACTTTTGGAATAACAACTTCTGCTTATCGGTTGGGATGCCAATGCCGGTGTCCTTGATCGAAAAACGAATTACGGCTTGAGTCTCGGTTTCCGATACCAAGCGTGCTCGTACGGAGATTTCACCCTTTTTGGTGAATTTGACGGCATTGCCCACCAGGTTGTTAAGAATTTGGCGAAGGCGGCCCGGATCTCCGCACAGGCAATTGGGAATATCGGGTGCGGCGGCGCAGATGAATTCGAGGCCCTTTTCCTCGGCACGCAGCGCCAAGGGTGTTGAAAAGTCGGCCAGCAGGGTGCGCAGATCAAAGTTCAGCGTTTCCATCTCAAGCTTGCCCGCTTCGATTTTGGAAAAATCGAGAATGTCATTGATCAGTGACAGCAGGGCGTTACCGCTGTTCTGCACCGTCTCGGCGAAGTGTCGCTGCTCCTCGTCCAGTTCGGTGTCCAACAAGAGTTCGGTCATGCCGATCACCCCGTTCATGGGGGTGCGAATTTCGTGGCTCATGTTGGCCAGGAACTGGCTCTTGGCGAGGTTTGCCATTTCGGCCTGGATGGCCAAATCCTTGGCGTAAAGGCTGGCGGCCTCCAGTTCGAGATTGATTCCATGCAGTTTCTCTTCGGCGGCTGCGCGTTCGGTGATATCGCGCACAACGGCCTGGAGCACGGGGCGCCCATCCAGGTTGAGCGCACTGAGTAATACTTCGGCCGGAAACGTTGCCCCGGTATCCACTCGCCGGTGCACCCACTCAAAGTGCTGGCTTCCGGTGGCCATAGCGGCGGCGATGCGCTCTTGCGCGAGCGTTGTGGAATCCGATTCGCAAGGTTGTTGGGGTGGAGAAAGATCGGCAGGGCGTTTGGAACAAAATTCTTCCCGATTGCTGCATCCCATCATTGTGAGAGCGGCCTGATTGCAATCGAAAAAGCCATTTTCATCCAACAACATGACCGCGTCGCTCGTTGATTCGAAGAGCGTGTGGAACTTGGTTTCAGAGCGGCTGAGGGAGGACTCGGCCTCCTTTCGGGCGGTGATGTCATGGACGATGGTGTGGAGGACATTGCGCTCGCCAAACTGGATGTTGCTTGCGGATACTTCCACATCTCGCACGGAGCCATCGGCGAGGCGATGTTGAAATTCTTGGTACTGCCCCTGATCCTGTCGCACCGAGGCCATGGCCTGGAGGACTTCCCCAGCAGGCAAGGTATTGATATCGGTGATGCGCATGGCCAGCAATTGCTCTTGCGGGTAGCCATAGTAGGCAACTGCGGCGGTATTGGCATCCAGGATCGCGCCCGTTTGGGGATCCAGCATCAGCATTGCCGAGGAATTGGCGGCAAATTGATTCCGGTACGATTGCTCGCTTTTGCGCAGTTCCAGGGTGCGACCGGCAACTAAGCCTTCGAGTTCTTCCTGCCTGCGTACGACCATCCGGACCACCAGGGCGAGAATGGTGGTAAGCACCAGACCAATCAAAATCGCGATCCCGCCAGCTTGCTTAGGGTGTCTGGAGAGGAACTCCGGGCCAGCATGGGCGCTCACCGCAAAGACTTTGCCGACCGCAAAGACTGGGCGCGTGGATAAAAGTCCCGAGGTGGGTGCGTGGTCGTCATCCCACGTTGTGGCGAGCAGTTCCGGAGGTGCCTCGCTTTTTAGAAGCGAAAGCTCCATGAAGGCGGCCGGATCTGGAACCACGCTTCTTAAAAGGGTGCCCATCCTTAGCCCGGCTCCGGCAAAACCTCGGACCCGCCCCGGATCATCGCTGGCAAAGACGGGCCGAAGGATCAGCATCCCCTTCTGGGTGCCTGTTTCCTGCACCAGGGTGATGGCGGCGGTGGCTGTGGTCAGGCGGGTGCTTGCGGCCTTCTCGATGGCAGTGCGACGGAGGGGTTCCGAGCCGAGATCGAAGCCCAGAGTCCGTTCGTTGCCAACCAAAGGGGTCACTTGGAAGGCGGGGTAATAGACCTCTCGTCCAGAGGCCGGAATCCTGGCTCCATTTCGACCCTTCTGCCAGATCTCGAAGTTCTCAAGGCCCGCCATGCGAGCCGCTGCCTCGAATGCCGATTTCTCGGTGGCTTTGACTGTGGGAATCCATTCCCAGGCTGAGACCGCCGGGTTTTGAGTCAGATAGGCCGTGAATTGCTGAAATTCTGCGTGGGTGATGTGGTCGCGGCTTTGGAAGAACCTTGCGAGTCCCTCCACTTCTGTGTCGCGGAGGTTATGCAGTGCCGTGGCAACGGGCCCTGTTTGGCTTGCAGCCAACTGCCCGAAGGCCTCCTTGCGGTCTTGGGATTCCCGGCGGTCGACGATCCACCCGGCGGAAAGGGTCAGGATCAGCCCCACCGCAATCACGAGGCCTGGTTCAAGATGCCGCATCCAACGAGATGGCGTGGCTTCAGAGCGGGATCGCCGTGCTGCCAGAGCGGAGCCAATCAGCACCACGGCCACGAGCGCCAAGGCACACAGGATCGGTGGCAAGGCTGTGCGGGCCAGAGTTATATTCCAGGCGCGGGCATCCATGTCCATGCCCAAGACCGCCGTGATGGCGCCAGTTCCCTTATAGGCCCCGGCGCAAATCACAAGATCATCTGCGCTTTGGAGGTACGTGGTTTTGGGCTCTCGCCGCTGATTGATGGGATTCTCGTATTCGTAATCCACCCAGCCGTGGCCTTTGGTCATGGCGATTTCTTGGATCTCGCGGCGGAAATACTTGCCACCGGCCCAATCCTTTTTGTCGAGTTGGTTCTGGCCGACCAATTCTGGCTTCACGGGATGGGCCCGCATGGTCATGCTGCGGTCATAGGCAAAGGCGTAGAGCTCACCTTTGCGGAATTCGCCTTGGGGGCTGTTGGCTTCCTTTAAAAAACGCTCTCGGCCGTGCTTGCGGTAGAAGTCCACGGCCTTCTTCACCATCGCCTGAGCTTGTTCCGGTGTGGCCAGACCGTAGGTGGTTGCCTGCGAATCGAGTACGGGAACCAACCCCGAAACCCAGGTACCCCAGCGGTCGGTGTAGGGCCCTTCGATGGCGGCGCCCTGGCCTGCGAAGGCACGCCGGACCCCATCTGGGGCTTCTGCGTAAACCTGTCCGGGTGGGGAGCAATCCTTTGATTCGGCGGGTTCGCTATCCAGGAAAAAGGAAACGGTTCCATCGGGCTTGCGGCCCAGGAGGTAGATGAAGCGGCATTGTGGGTTGGCTGACCGAGCAATCGAAAGCTGGTCCTTGAGTCGTAGGTAGGAGGGCTTCTGAAGGTCGTCTGCGGTGGCAGAAAGTGTCTGTATCTGTTCGACATTGAGCGTTTGCGCCAACAAGTTTGCCGATTGAGACAGCTCCGTGCGCATCTCGCGGCCGACCCTGACGGCCAGCCACCCCGCAAAGGCAGCGCCGAGAATTAAAATGCCGACAATGACCGCGACCCGCAGGCTTTTCGTTGTTTTCTGCTGATTGCGGTCCATTGGCATAGGCTTTAAGTCTCGGTTTAGGGCCCCAACAAGGGTTTCGATCTATTCATCGGCTCCAGGGAGCCCGAGGCAAGTAATAGCATCCTACCGAGTTGCACCTGCACGACATAAGGGCGTTTCGACTCGCTTCGCCTGCAGTTTTGGGCAAAACCAAAAATGGAGGCCTCAAGCCTCCATTTTTGGTGTCGTTCTTTTCGAGCGTTTATTTCTGGGGTTTGAGGGTCAGCGGGTCTCTCAAGGGCAGATGCACCAGAGGTAAGGGGCAAACATCTTTGAGGGCGCCTGGATGATCAGGGTCGCCAGCTTCGATTTCTGCGGCGGTGCCCGCGGCAAAGACTACGAGTTTTTCAAAATCGAGGACTTTCTTGGCGAGGCGCTGCACATCCGCCGGGGTTACTGCCTGAACCTTTTGTCGGTAGTCCACCCACCAGTCCTTGGGCCAGCCCAGCAGCTGTTCTTCCGCCATGCGGGCCATAATGGCTTGCTTGCCCGACCACTGGGCGGGAAAGGCTTCGATGAGGCCATTCTTGACGATGGTGAGCTCGGCCTCGGTGAGGGGCTGTTCCTTTAGGCGTTGCATTTCAGCCAGAGCCAATCGCAGGGCATAGGCCACCGTGCGATTCTGGGTTTGCAGACCTCCGGTTAAATCCCCGCGCCAGTGAGCGCCTTCGCCGAGGGCCGTGCGCACACCGTAGGTCAGTCCTTCGTCGGAGCGGATCTTCTTCATCAGGCGACTGGTAAAGCTGCCGCCCAGGATGTGATTCATAACGGCACCCGCATGCCAGTCGGCATCGGTGCGACGAATGCCGGGGAAGGCCCACTGGACCATGCTCTGGGGGGCAACTTTATTGGAAACATAGATGCCGGGCTGGCGCGTGAAATTGGGCGCCGGAACCTTCTCAACGGGCTTAAGGTCCTTCGCCGCCTTCATGGAACCTAGGCCTTTATTGAGCAGCTCGAGCAGAGCTTTTCGCTCAAAGTTGCCGCTGGCGTGGATGACAAAATTGCTGGGATGGAGCAACTTCGCATGGAAGGCCTTGAGGTCGCCTTGAGTCACGGCTTCCTGGCTGGCAGCGGTGCGCTCATTGGCGGCGAAATGATTCTCACCGAAGAGCAGGTAATTCATTTGGTAGGGCACGATGCTGGTTACGGAATCATTGCGCCGTTCCATGGCCTGGCGTGCGGAACGCTTGGCAATCTCCAGCCGTTCCGGGGCAAAGGCTGGATCCAGCAAGGCCTGGGTGAGGAGCTCCAGCCCATCGGGAAGATCCTTGTCCAAGACCTGCAAGGAAATGCTGCCGCTTGTGTTGCCGCAGTTGCTGGAAAGGGAAGCGGCCATGCCTTCGAGCTTGTCTTCGAGCTGTTCGGGGCTGAGCTTGGAGGTGCCGCCGAGAACGAGTTGACTGCCAAAGAAGTTGGCCAGGCCTTCTTTTCCTTTGGGCTCCAGGTAGGCTCCTCCCCGCCAAGTGACAGTCAGGCGAGCCATGGGCGGCCCCTTGGGGTCGGGTGCGAGAAAGACGGGAATCCCGTTCTTCAGTTCGGCTTTGAAATCTTTGCTCTTGGGAACCTGAAAATTGAGCGTTGGGAAGGTGAGCTTTTCGGGTCGATCAGGAATGCCCTG
>JAIFMW010000144.1 GCA_020048105.1 Deltaproteobacteria bacterium
TGTGTTTCATGCTTTTTTTTATTAAGTTCTTCAAACATTTTTGCCGAAGGAGATTCTAGCTACCCCCAAGGAGGCCCCATGAGATTCAGAAGCCAAGTTTCGAGAGTCCTATGCCTAGCGTTGGTGGCTGGCATCCCCGCCTTGGGTCAGGCGAGCCCGAAGCGAGACGAAAGCAAGGAAATGGATGACCTCCTTGCCCTTCTCAATACGCCGATCACCACGGCCTCCAAAAAAGCGGAACGAGCCATCGAGGCTCCGAGCGTGGTCAGCGTCATTACCCGGGATCAGTTCCAGGCCTATGGCTGGACCAGCATCAACGATGCCCTCTACAGCCTTCCGGGCTTCGGTCCGGCCCGGGACTACGATCGCCGCACGGTGGCCAGCCGCGGACTCCACGAGGGCTGGAACAACAATCACATCCTATTGCTAGTGGATGGCATTCCCTACAACGACAATATCTACGGCACCGCCTACACCTCTGAGATGACACCCGTTTTCATGATCAAGACCCTCGAGGTTGTGCGAGGCCCCGGCAGCGCCCTCTATGGTTCCAATGCCACCAATTCCGCGACGCAATTACGCACCATCAACCCGTGGGATCTCTCGGGCGGCGAGGCCCAGATGCGGATCGGAAGCAAGGGGGATCGCATCTACGATTTCGCCATGGGCAAGGATGGCGATCTGGTTTCGGCAGTAATGGCCTTCAATGCCTTTCAAACGAATGGCAACGGCCACGATAGTTACGATGGCTCCCTGCGCACGGTCGGCAACGCCGTCGGGGCACCCTTGGCCAAATTCCCCGTCAATGACCAACGGGAGAGTCAGTACGGATGGCTCAAGCTTTCGGGCAAAGGTAATTTACAGGGTTGGAATTTCCAATTTCATCATCAGGCCTGGGACTTCAAGACCGGCCACGGCTGGGTTTGGCAGATCCCGGATCTGGGAGAGCGCTTGGCAGAGAAGCGCCAGATTGCTGCGCTTGGCTATTCGAGTAAATTCGCAGAAAACTGGAATCAGGAATATCTAATCCGCCATCAGAAACACGCAATTAACTGGAATATTCGTTTCTATCCCGACAACGGATTTGGCGGCTACTACCCCAACGGCATCTTCGAGTACCTCGACACCTCGGCCAGCGACCTTTTCCTGCGAACCCAATGGAGCGTGGATCTCCCCGAGGGCTCCAATCTCTTATTCGGCATGGAAGGTACCCGGTTCCTCTACGACGGCGACAACAGCCACTACAGCAATAATTTGATGGATCCCCCCAATTTCACACCCACCCCAGGCAACGTGCCGAACGGCCCCTGGCTTGGCTATGTCAAGGACAAGCCGATGACCAGCACGGGCTTCTATGCCCAGTTCAGTTCCGGCAAGCTTTTGGGTTCGATGATCAAGGGCGTCCTGGGCATTCGTTCAGATCACACCTCCTTCGACTATCACAAATTGGATGCGAGTCAGGCCTTCTTGGACACCGGGCAAACGGGGTCCAAGTCATACTCGCAAGCCAGCCCACGCGTCGCGATCGTCGTCACGCCCTTAGATAATCTGGCGATCAAAGCGATGTGGGGACGGGCCTTCCGCGCCCCGGCCCCCTCGGAATTGGCCGGTGCCAATACACTCACCCTGGGCTCCAATCTCGAGCAGTTAAAGCCGGAAACATTAGACACCACCGAACTGGCCGTGGACTGGATCATCGGCTCCAACCTGAACTGGCGCACGAACCTCTACCGAACCAAATTCTCCAATCAGATCGCGTACAGTGCCGCCAACGCCAACCTTAGCGCCAACATCTACACCCTGACCACTCAGGGCTTGGAAACCGAGTTGCTGTTCGGATTTGCCGGATGGCGAGGCTACGTGAATTACTCCTTTGCCAAACGCGTGGACGAGGAAATTCTGGATCAAACCATCGCACCCAGCCCCGACAAGCTCACCTGGGATCCCGGGAGCCGGTTCAAGTTCGGCGTGATCTATACGACAGGGCAGATCGTTTCGGCCCTAACGGGCTACTACCAAAGCACCACCGATCGGCGGAGCACCGATGTCGGACTGCAAACGGTCCCCTTGAGTGGCGGCAACCTGGATATCGATCTCTACCGGGCCCGTAGCCTCGATGCGTGGTTCACCATGGACGCGAAAGTCACCTGGAATTTCACTCCCGAATCCAGCGTCTCGATCTATTCCACCAATCTTCTTGGCTCCAGCAAGAACAAGCTCATCAAGATCCAGGCCTTCCCCTTCGATTACGAAGGCGATGGCCGAAAATTCGGCATTGTGCTGAAAACCACCTTCTAGGGAATGTCTCGATCGGAATCTTTATGTATTCTGTGGCGCCGAGTCCACGGCGCCACAGGGTAATGATGACGATTCCTGCCCCGACCTTAAAAGCCCTCACGCCCACCCGTCTGCGAGCCGCCTGGATCATCGCCATCGCGGTGGATGCCCTGCAACTCGGGCTTTTCCCGATCACCCTAACCCTCAGCACGTGGCTGGATAAGCCCTTGGATCTCATCGCCATGAGTGTGCTGTGGTATCTGGTGGGCTGGCACTGGGCGCTACTACCCACCTTCGTTGTGGAACTGGTGCCCTTTGTGGAACTCGTGCCGACCTGGACCTTAGCTCTTTGGTTGATTAGCCGAAAGCAAAAGGCCCAGATCAAGACCATTCGCCCCTAAGGAGAAGTCATGTTTCACGAGATTCGCCGCAGGGATCGCGCCATTACGGAAACCGAAGCCTGGGAAATCCTGGCCCAATCCGAATGGGGTGTGCTCAGCACCCTGGGCGAGGATGGCTGGCCCTACGGCGTGCCTGTGAACCATGTGGTTTTGGGTGGCCGGGTTTATCTCCATTGCGCCCATGCAGGCCACAAGCTGGAGAACCTCACCTTTGAATCTAGGGTTTCCTATTGCGCCGTGGCGAGTTCCAAAGTGCTCCCCGCCGATCTATCTACGAATTTTGAAAGCGCCATTCTCTTTGGTCGCGCCATTGCGGTGAACGACGCTCTCGAAAAACGCCAAGCGCTGGAAGCCCTGCTGAAACGCTTCGCGCCGCAGCACCCAGAAGAAGGTGCCGAAGCCATGCACACGGAATTCGACCGCACGACGGTCGTGCGAATCACGCCGGAACACATCACTGGCAAGGCACGACGAGTCTCTCAGACCTAGCGGGCCACAACCTCCAACCCCTTTTCCAACACTTCATCTCGCCCCTCAGCAAGCCCTTTGGGTGTTGGGCTAACAGGGATCGTGGGCAGAATACCAATTCCATGGTGTTGGCTGCCGTCATGTTTGAGCACCTTCATTCCAGTCCAGCTGACGCTAGAGCCTCCCGGAAGTGAAAAGGGGTTGACGTTGCCATTGGTCCCAGCGCTGGGCTCACCCACAATCTCAGCCAGCTTATAGGCCTCGACAATGCCTAAACAACTTTCGGCGTAGCTGATGGCGCCCCCGCCCGTAAGAAAAACAACCTTACCTTTGATGTGGGGCTGGAGCGGCTTCAGGTTCCAGCGTCCGGAAGTATTCCATTGCCAACCGCGACCATCGGGCTCGGTGACAACGGGAACATTCCAACGTGCGCTCTGGATCGGTTGCTTCGTCAGATGCTGAAGGAATCGTGGGCCCATTTTCGGATAGCCCCGCAGATCAAAAATCACGCCTTTGGCCTCTGCCAATTTCGGCAAAGCAGCCAAAAATTCACCCTCCTCGATGCGATCTAAATCCACGTACCACAGGCCCAGTCCAAGTTCAGCCAGTTGGGCTGGAAGCCCTTGAGCCCAGAACTCATTCGAATATTTTTCAAGAGCCACCTCCACATCCATGGGCCTACCCTGGGGCGTCCGGATGGCCAACCGCGCCTTGGGCCCGGAGCAACCCGAAACGACTTTCCAAGCGAGGCGAGAATTCATCGAACCTTCCGTGGCCGCCGATATTTCCAAACGGCAGCGTGCCAGGCGATCCGGCATGGATTCTCCGTCTACCGCGAGAATTTCACTGCCTCGGGGAATCTCCTTTGGACCAGCCTTTACATAAGCTCGACCTTCGAGGATTCGAAGATCGAGGAGTGGCACTAGGCGATCTTGTTTTTGGGCCCGTGAGACCTTCCCATGGCCATCCTTCAAGGCCGCCACCAACTTTCGCAAGGTCCTCAGAGAGCTTTGGTCATCGGGGTCCACGGCAGCCTGCTGCAAGGCCCTGGGTAATTCGGCGGACCAATCGCATGCGACAACATCGAAATAGGGATAGAAGTGCTGCATCACGGTCCAAGTGATGGCCACGTCTGCCAATCGCACTGATCTGGAAAACCCGAAACCACCATGCTCATTCACCAACCCCATACCTTGGTGTCGCCAGCGAACGAGCTGGGTTGCACCCTTGGGCAGTTCCAGATTCTTAACCGTTTCACCGGGAGCCAGAAACTGAACCGTCGGGGCAACTTGGACAAAAAACGCCTGAAGTTTGTGGGCCAACTCTTCGGGTGAAGCCGCATCTTCAATGGCTTGAACCCCCAGCACGGCCAAATGGTTCCAATAGACCTTGGTCGCCTCATCGCTGGGGTGAAAGAAACGGACGTACCCCATGGCCTTCGTGAAAGCCACAAGGTTTTGAAGGCTCCTTGCCGTGAGTGGGCGCGTGGAGGTGTCCTGCTCAGGCCGAGGAAAGGTTTTTGGTACGGTCCGTGGAAGGGTTTGCTTGGAAGAATCCACCCAACAAACCAGGCTCATGGAAAGCCTGACACCCCCACCCAAATCAAAGGTGGCAGGCTGAAGCGGATCGGGCCAAACCGAAGGGCGGGAGCTCAATGGAACATATTCCCGAGTGCTGGAATAGGGCCCACCTTCGGCGATTTTCTTCAGGTTGACGAACCCGAGACCGACAACACTCCCCTGAAATAAAACCAGAAGCAGCATGGCTCCAAATACCGGTCCGCGAAAACGACGATAGTTATTGCGAAGCGTCAGAAGGAACGTGATCACAGCGGCAGCAGGTATGAGGTAGCTGAGAACCCAACTGGAAACCAAAAAGGCCTTTGCATCCGAAGCCCTCTTCAAGCCCACGAAATCAATGCCCCACGCAACAAACCCCAGCAGAAGGATCAGGCCCAGGAAAATCATGGAAGGCCATAGGGGAAATGACTTTGCAGGGCGCACTTGCGCCAGGACCGGATTCAATTTCGACATAGCGACCTATCCTTTTGGGGAACTGAACCTCAAGCTTACGATGGGCCTGCCCCTCACTCGTTCATCAAATCCAAACGCATGAGTTCCATCGACAACACGCCAGGGTTTGTAAACTGATGGGCCTGCCAGCCACAGTCGCGTGCCGCTTCGACGTTCGCGACGGAATCATCGATGAGCAGCGTGTGCCCGGGATCCAAACCAAAGCGCTCCGTTAAACATTGAAAGATGCGCGGATCCGGTTTGATCAAGCCTTCCTCGCCGCTGACGACAATGCCTCGGAACAGCTCAAAAAACGGAAAGCGGGCCCGCGTCCTGCGGAAAGTGACGGCACTGAAATTGGTAAGGGCGTAGCAAGGACAACCCGTCCTCACCAAGCCTTCGAGCAAGGCCACGGTTCCAGAAATGGCACCCGGCACCATTTCCTCCCAACGATCTCGGTAGGCCTCGATCCAGGCGACATACTGCGGAAAGCGAGCGATGCGTTCGGCGATGGCGACATCCCAATCCAGACCGCGATCCAGTTCCTGATTCCAGGCCAGTGAACAGATCTCGGACAAAAAGAAGTCCCGCTCCACCGGATCAACGATCAGCGTGCGATAGAGAAGGTCCGGATTCCATTCCACGAGGACATTGCCCACATCGAAAACCACTGCCTTCACGCTTTGTTCTGGCACGCTAGCGCCTCCCCAACTCAGCTTAGCTACAATGGAGGATCGGAGGATTTCATGAAGTTGCTGCGCATCTCCCATCTCGGTATCGCCTCGCCCACCCTGCAAGAGGCCATGGAAAAGCTGGAGAGGATCTTCGGAATCCAGGCCGAACACATCGAGGAAATCGCCGATCAGAAAGTCCGCACTGCCTTCTATTCCGTGGGCGAGAGCTCCCTGGAATATCTGGAAAGCACCGATCCCGAAGGCCCCGTGGGCAAATTCCTAGAGAAGAAAGGCCCCGGCATCCATCACCTGGCTTTCGAAGTCGATGACGTGGACGCCGCAGTGAAGGAGCTTTTAGAAAAGGGCATCCGCATGATCGACAAGGCCCCCCGAAAGGGCGCCCATGGCAATCGCATCGCCTTCATCCATCCCGCCGAAACCGGTGGCGTGCTCATAGAAGTTTGCCAGCCCAGCGGCGAGCACTGCTAAAGACAGACTCGCCAGCGACTTGTCTTCCGCATGCGGAGCAGCTTCGCTGAGGATGCAACTGGCGAGCCGAACTTTCGTGCGAGGTTTCGAGCGCATTCCTTTCGGCCTGGGCGGATATCAGAGAAGCCAATTTTCACAATGACCGCGTCCTAGTTATGCACGCCCGGCGCCTCGCGACCCATCTTCTCGACATATTCCAGGTAGGAGCCCTGGAAGAGTAGTGGTCCTTCGTGTTCTTCGCCACCCAATTCCAGCACGCGATTGGCGAGCCCGCGCAGAAAGGTTCGGTCGTGGGACACGAACAGCATCGTGCCTTCAAAATCCTTTAAGGCATCGATCAGCAGTTCTTTGGTGGCGAGATCCAAGTGGTTGGTGGGCTCGTCAAGCACGAGAAAATTCGGCGGATCCAGAAGCATGCGGGCCATGGCTAAACGGGATTTTTCGCCACCCGAAAGGGCGCGGATGCGCTTGTCCACGTCATCACCCGAGAACTGAAAGGCTCCCAGCATATTGCGCAACACGCCGATGCCCTCCATGGGGAAATCCTGCTGCATCTGTTCCAGCACCGTGAGGTCCGCGTCGAGCAGATCCAGGGATTGCTGCGCGAAGTACCCCAGCTTGAGGCTGGCGCCCAGGCGCACTTCGCCCGAATCCGGCTCCAAGACACCCGCCATCATTTTCAACAGCGTGGATTTACCGGCGCCGTTCTTGCCCATTACGCACCACCGCTCGCGACGGCGGATATGGAAGTCGAAATTCTTATAGATGCTACGAGTGCCATAGGCCTTGCTGACACCCTTCAACATCGCCACATCGTCGCCGGAACGACCGGGAATGCGGAAATCCCACTTGCCGACCTTGCGCTTCTTGGGCAATTCAATGCGCTCGATCTTGTCCAGGGCCTTCACACGACTCTGCACCTGAGCGGCTTTAGCGGCATGGGCCGAGAAACGCTCGATGAAGCGCTGTTCCTTGGCCAACTTGGCCTGTTGCCGCGCATAGGCCGCTTCCTGATTGGTTTCGCGGGTTTCGCGCTCGCGCACGTAGAAGTCGTAGTCGCCGGAATACGTCACGATATCGCCGCCATCGATCTCGATGACCTTGGTGACGATGCGGTTCATGAAGTCCCGATCGTGGGAGGTCATTAGCAGCGTGGAGGACACGCTCTTCAGGAAGTTCTCCAGCCACAAAATCGATTCGATATCCAAATGGTTGGTGGGTTCGTCCAAGAGCAGGACATCGAAATTGCCGAGCAGCACCTTGGCCATGGAAACGCGCATCTTCCAACCACCCGAGAGCGCACCCACATCACCTTCAATCTGATCTTCGGCGAAACCCAGGCCGCTTAGGCAGGCCCGGGCCTTGGCCTCTAACTCGTAGCCACCAAGGTGCTCATATTCCTCCTGCACATGGCCGAAGCGATCCAGCACATTGTCAAAGTCGGCGCAGTCAGGATCCGCCATGGCGTGTTGCAGCTCCATCAATTCGTGGTGGAGATCGCCCAGTCGACCACTGCCGGCAATGGCCTCGTCGAGCACGGGACGCCCCGACATCTCATCCACTTCCTGGCGGAAGTAGCCGATGGAGAGCTTCTTCGGCAGACTCACGGTGCCATCGTCGGCGGTTTCCTCACCCATGATCATCCGGAATAGCGTCGATTTCCCAGCGCCATTGGGGCCGACCAAACCCACCTTTTCACTGGCGTTGAGCTGGAAATCGGCATCGATGAACAAAATCTGTTTGCCGTACTGCTTGCTGATATTCGAGAACGAGATCATGGGACTCCGGTGCGCAAGGAGCGGGTGAAGTGCAAGTGGAAACACCCCGGCCGCAACGACGAACCCCGAGACAGATCCTGAATCGATTCTACCCGCGATTGTCAGGGCCTTGGATCACCGACTAGAATTCGCCATGCCCAATGCCCCATCTCTTCACATCGAAGACATTAAGCTGACCGTCGGGAACCACCAACTCGGCGCGCGATGGATCCGGCATCACGCCCACCAAAAGCGGGAACCCACACTCGTCTTCCTTCATGAGGGCCTCGGCAGCATCGCTCAGTGGCGGGATTTCCCCGAAAATCTAGCTCGACAGACAGGGCTGCCCGCCTTGGTCTATGACCGTCTCGGTCACGGAACCTCGCCCGCCCTTTCGGAACCCCGCACCATGCATTACCTGGAAGAAGAGGCCTTGGTGGTGCTCCCACGCGTGCTGGCCAGCTGTGGCATCGAGACTCCCGTTCTCGTGGGACACAGCGATGGCGGAAGCATCGCCCTCCTTTTCGCCTCAAAATTCCCGAAGGCACCGCGAGCCGTAATCTCCGAAGCGGCCCACGTTTTCCTGGAACCCATCACCCGCAGTGGCTTACAGGCCGCCAAGGAAGCCTTCAACCATGGAATGCTGCGTGGCAAACTTGCCCGGTTCCATGGCGAAAAAGTCGACGCCCTATTCCAAGCCTGGTGCGGCACCTGGCTGGATCCGGCCTCCCATGATTGGGATATCACCTTACCCATGTCCAGCATCGAAGCCCCGCTCCTGATGGTCCAAGGCGAGAACGATGAGTACGGGAGCCCCGCCCAAATTCTGGCCGTGACCCGTCGTGCGCAAGGCCCCACCGAAACCTTGATCATTCCCGACTGCGGCCATGTTCCTCATTTTCAGGCCAACCAGGTCGTCCTCACGGCGATGAGGGCCTTTCTCCAGAAATTCGTCGTTCCTTTCGAAAACTAGCCGAAACGTTTTGGCGTCCTTAGGCATCCAAGGCCTGATTTGGGGCCTGATCTGGCGTTAGCCATGGTTTTGCCCTGTCCCCACAAATCGATGGACCGCATCCCGTATTTGTTCAGAATGTGAACACTCTACTTTCCAGTTTCGACTTTCCGGAGGTTCCATGGGTGAAGGCAGCGCACCACTTCGGGTCGTGACGGCTGCTGCCCTCTTCGATGGCCATGATGCCGCCATCAACCTGGTTCGCCGACTCCTGGTTGCCCAGGGCGCACAGGTCATCCACCTGGGCCATAACCGCAGTGTGGCGGATATCGCCAAAGCCGCGGTGGAAGAGGACGCCCAAGCCGTCTGCGTATCTTCCTACCAGGGCGGTCATATGGAATTTTTCGGCTACCTTGCGCAGCGGCTTCGTGAACTGGGTGCTGGTCATATCAAGGTCTTCGGCGGCGGTGGCGGGGTCATCCTGCCCGAGGAAGCCGATGAACTACATCGCTTGGGAGTTGAAAAAATCTACACGCCCGATGACGGCATGCGACTGGGCGTCGAAGGGATGATTCAGGATCTCCTGGCACGTACCCGCCAGGAAATGATTAAAGGAGATGCTTCGGTTCAGCCGCAGTGGGATGAACCCTACGGGCTATCGACCCTGCTTACTCGTGCCCTGGAAGGCGAGGAGTGTGCTGATGAAGAGTCACCGAAATCGGTTCCAGTTGTCGGTCTAACGGGCACGGGAGGGGCGGGGAAAAGCTCTCTGACCGATGAATTGATTCGGCGGCTGCTTTTGGATTTCCCCAAGCTAAAAATCGCGGTTCTGGCCATTGACCCCACTCGAAAAAGTTCGGGCGGCGCGTTACTGGGTGATCGGCTGCGCATGAATACCACGGGGGATCCTCGAGTCTTCTTCCGCAGTCTGGCTGCCAGCGCCGGGACCGAAACCATTGCGGCCGTGCGCCGCTGCACGGCGGTTTTGAAACGGGCTGGCGCCAACATCATCCTGGTGGAAACCACCGGGATTGGTCAGGGCGACACCGAAATTACCGAAATGTCCGATGTTCCGGTGTATGTGATGACCAGCGAATTCGGCGCCGGAACTCAGCTCGAAAAAATCAACATGCTGGATTACGCCCAAATGGTGGTCATCAACAAGTTCGAGGACAAGCGGGCCGAAGATGCTCTGATGGCTGTGCGTCGGCAGGTACGACGCAACAAGGACATTCCCTCCGCCATTCCCGACGAGGCACTACGGGTCTATGGCACCGCGGCGGGCCATTTCAATGATGCCGGTGTGGATCGCTTTTACTTGGACTTGCTGGCTCTACTGCGCCTGGAATTTTCCGTAGATTTAGAATCGGCCCTGCCGAACCCCGGCCCGGTTGCCTTTTCGAGTGATCGCAGCAATCCCATCATTCCCTTCGAACGCCATGCCTACCTGCAAACCATCGTCAAAGCCATCCGCGATTACAAGGGGCAGACCCGCATTTTGAGTGCCCAGGGTGATCGTCTTCAGGCCCTCACATCTGTTCAGAAGGAAGTGGCCAGCGAGGCCTTGGATGGGCGAGTGGAAGAAGCCCAGAAGGCCTTCGGCGCAACCGGCCAGACCCTTCTCAGGGAATGGGAGGAAGTGCGCAGCGCCTATTCCGGCGACACCTTCACCTATCGGGTGCGCAACCGGGATCACGCCCTGCCCCTTACAACGCAAACGCTCTCGGGCATCGCCATTCACAAAGTGCAACTTCCGGACTCGGATCGTTGGGGGGAAATCATTCGCTTCCTCCGCCAAGAGAATGTTCCGGGCTCCTTCCCTTTCACCGGTGGAGTCTTCCCCTTCCGTCGCGCCGACGAAGACCCCAAGCGTCAATTTGCGGGCGAAGGGGGCCCTGAGCGCACCAATCGCCGCTTCCATTTCCTTTGCGAGGGTGAAGCCTTCCATCGCCTCTCCACGGCCTTCGACTCCGTTACGCTCTATGGCGAAGATCCCGACGAACGCCCGGATATCTTTGGCAAGATCGGCGAAAGCGGCGTGAGCATCGCCACGCTCGACGACATGAAAATGCTATACGCCGGGTTTGATCTCTGCGCGCCCACCACCTCGGTATCCATGACGATTAACGGTCCGGCCCCGGTGCTCCTGGCCATGTACTTCAATACCGCCATCGATCAGCAATTGGAGAAATGGAAAGAAGCCAACCAAGGCCTCGATGCGCCCCCAGAAATCGCGACGAAGATCCGTCACGACACGCTGCGCACCATTCGCGGCACCGTCCAGGCCGATATCCTCAAGGAAGACCAGGCTCAAAACACCTGCATTTTTTCCATCGAATTCGCCTTGCGGATGATGGGGGATATGCAGGATTTCCTGATCCGCAATCAGATCCGAAACTATTACTCCGTTAGCATCTCCGGTTACCACATCGCCGAAGCCGGGGCGAACCCCGTCACCCAATTGGCTTTCACCTTGGCTAATGGCTTCACGCTGGTTGAGTACTACCTGAGTCGAGGCATGTCCATCGATGCCATCGCACCAAATCTTTCGTTCTTCTTTAGTTCGGGTCTCGATCCCGAATACAGCGTGCTGGGTCGTGTCGCTCGCCGAATTTGGGCCATCGCCATGCGCGATCTGTACGGCGCCTCGGAGAAGAGCTGCAAATTGAAGTACCACGTCCAGACTTCGGGCCGTTCCCTGCACCTCAAGGAAATGAAATTCAACGATATTCGCACCACACTGCAAGCCCTAACGGCCCTCACCGACAACTGCAATTCCCTCCACACCAATGCCTACGATGAAGCCTTGACCACACCAACGGAAGAATCCGTCCGTCTCGCCATGGCCATCCAACTCATCATCACCAAGGAGTTCGGCCTCTATCTGAATGAAAACCTGCTTCAGGGTTCTCACTTCATTCAAAAACTCACCGAGGATGTGGAAGAAGCCGTGCTCGAAGAATTCCTCCGCATCAATGGCCGTGGGGGTGTGCTCCGTGCCATGGAAACTCAGTACCAAAGGTTTCGCATCCAGGAGCAATCCCTGCTGTATGAAACCAAAAAACATTCCGGCGAACTCCCTGTGGTCGGCGTCAATACGTACCTGCGGGAGGGCCCCGAACCTCTTAACCAAACACCTTCGATCAGTCGCGCCTCCACCGAGGAAAAACGCATTCGGATTCAGAGCCTGAGGGCCTTCCAGACGCGTCATGCCGCAGCCTCTGCACCCGTTTTGGAGCGCCTGCGTGAGCAAGCCCGAAACGGCGGCAACCTCTTCGATGTGCTCATGGATGCAGTCCGTGTGGCCAGTCTCGGCCAGATCACCCACGTACTCTACGAGATGGGCGGGCGGTACCGAAGGGCCATGTGATCGCGCCTTTTTTATCGAATCAAAGTGCTGTCATTCCCACCATCTTCGATCAACACTCTTTCACCGCAAGCCCAACAGCTTCGCACCTAACGCCTTGGAGTCCGGGAGAATTCATGTCGAAACCACTGACTCTGTTGAACGAAGAAGAGCAAGCCTTTCGCGAAATGGTTGCCGATTTCGCAAAGAAAGAAATCGAACCACTCAAGCTGGTCATGGATGAGTCTCAGGAAATGCATCCCGAGCTGATCAAAAAATTATTCGAACTCGACATCATGGGAATCGAAATACCGGAAGCCTATGGTGGCATTGGTTCAACCTTCTTCAATTCGATTTTGGTTATCGAAGAGCTCTCCAGGGTGGATTCTTCCGTGGGTGTGCTGGTCGACGTCCACAACACCTTGGTCATCACCAGCCTTAATCGCTGGGGCAGCGAAACGCAAAAAGCCAAATACTTCCCCCAACTCAGCAATGGGAAGATCGGCGCCTTTGCCCTTTCGGAATCAGATTCGGGGTCCGACGCCTTTGCCCTTAAATGCCGAGCCGTTCCCACCGAAGAGGGGTTCCTGCTCAATGGCTCGAAGCTATGGATCACCAGTGCTCAGCAGGCTGGGCTCTTCATTGTTTTTGCAACAATCAACCCCGAGGCCGGTTACAAAGGCATTACCGCTTTTCTCGTGGACCGCGACACTCCGGGCTTCACCATTGGCAAGAAAGAAAACAAGCTCGGCATTCGCGCCAGCTCCACCTGTGAGATTTCCTTTGCCGATGTTCGCCTGAGCCATGACAGTGTCCTTGGCGAGGTCGGCAAGGGCTACAAGATCGCCATCGAGAGCCTTAACGAAGGCCGCATCGGAATCTCGGCTCAATTGGTGGGCCTTGCCGCAGGCGCGTTGGAGCACGCCCTGGCTTACACCAAGGAACGCAAACAGTTCGGCCAGCCCATTTTCAATTTCCAAGCCGTGCAAATGCGCCTCGCCGAAATGGCCAGCCGCATCGAAGCCGCGCGCCTACTGACCTACAATGCCGCTCGACTCAAGGAGGCCGGGCAGCCCTTCGTGAAAGAAGCCGCCATGGCGAAGTACTTCGCCAGCCAGGTGGCCGAGTGGGTTGCCAGCGAGGCGCTGGAACTCTTCGGTGGTTACGGCTTCACCAAGGACTACCCCGCCGAGAAATATTTCCGCGATTCCAAGGTCGGAAAAATCTACGAAGGCACAACGTTCATGCAGCTGCAGACCATCGCCAAGTTGCTTTAAAAAAGGGTTCACCACAAAGGACACAAAGGTCACGAAGAAAAGAACAAGAAAGACGGACACAGAGATGAAAAGAAAGACACAGAGATTCACCAGTTCAAGGCCATCCGGCATCAAGGTCTCCACACGATGCCACCTCTGTGCCTTTCTTTTTACCTTTGTGCCTTCCTTTTGCAGTTCTTTGTGATCTTTGTGTCCTTTGTGGTGAATTCCGTTTTTTGCCCCTCATTCCCAACCACCCCAATCGAAGGTGAACCCGCATGACCCATACCCTTGAAGAAAAGCTGGCGCTACTCAAGCAAAAAACCGAACAAGCCGAACTCGGCGGAGGCCTCGAGAAGATCGCCAAGCACCATGCCTCCGGACGCCTTACGGCCCGAGAGCGCATCGCAATCCTGCTCGATGAAGGCAGCTTCACGGAAATCGATAAATTCGTGGTGCATCGCTGCGACAACTTCGGCATGGAGAAAATGAAAATCCCCGGCGACGGCGTAGTGACGGGCTATGGCGCCATCGATGGTCGCCTGGTTTATGTCTTCGCCCAGGACTTCACAGTCTTCGGAGGCTCCCTTTCCAAGGCCTATTCCGAAAAGATCGTGAAGATCATGGACATGGCCATGAAGAATGGCGCGCCAGTGATTGGACTCAACGATTCGGGCGGCGCACGCATTCAAGAAGGTGTGCAGTCCTTGGCGGGCTATTCCGATATTTTCCTACGCAACGTGCTGTCCTCAGGCGTGGTCCCTCAGATCAGCGCCATCATGGGGCCCTGCGCAGGCGGCGCCGTGTATTCCCCGGCCATTACGGACTTCGTGTTCATGGTCAAAGACACGTCGTACATGTTCATCACCGGGCCCGATGTCATCAAGACCGTGACCCACGAAGAAGTCACCAAGGAAGAACTGGGCGGTGCCATGACGCATAACGAGCGTTCGGGCTGCGCCCACTTTGCCAGTACCGACGATGAAGAGTGCCTCCTAATGATCCGGGAATTGTTCTCCTTCATTCCCTCCAACAACCAGGACGACCCGCCCCTGAAGGCCTGCCAGGACGATCCCAACCGCTGCGAAATCGCTCTCAACAAGATGGTCCCTGAGAATCCGAACCTTCCCTACGATATGCAGGAAGTCATCAAGGCCGTGGTGGATGATGGTCTCTTCTTCGAGGTGCAAGAGCACTTCGCTAAGAACATCGCGGTGGGTTTCTCCCGCCTGAATGGCCGTTCCGTAGGCATTGTGGCCAATCAGCCGGCCTTCCTCGCCGGGGTGCTCGATGTGGATTCGTCACTGAAGGGCGCCCGCTTTGTGCGCTTCTGCGACGCCTTCAATATCCCGCTGATCTTCTTCGAAGATGTGCCGGGCTTCCTGCCGGGGGTGGGCCAGGAACTGGGCGGGATCATCAAACATGGCGCCAAGCTGCTCTATGCCATCGCTGAAGCCACGGTACCCAAGCTCACGGTGATCACCCGCAAGGCCTATGGCGGCGCCTATTGCGTGATGAACTCCAAGAACATCCGCGCCGATTACTGCGTGGCCTATCCCACCGCCGAGATTGCCGTCATGGGGCCGGAAGGCGCCGTGAATATCATTCATAGGGCCGAGATCCAGAACGCCGCCGATCCCGAAGCACGCCGCAAGGAGCTGGTGGACGATTACCGCGATACCTTCGCTAATCCCTACAATGCTGCCGAGCTGGGCTATATCGAAGAAGTCATCGAGCCCTGCCAGACTCGGCCCAAGCTCATTCGTGCCCTGGAAGCCTGCAAGAACAAACGCGATCGCAACCCTGTGCGCAAGCACGGCAATCTGCCGCTGTAACGAGGAGCTAAGCGAATGTTCAAGAAGATTCTCATCGCTAACCGAGGCGAAATTGCCATCCGCGTTCACCGCGCCTGCTGCGAATTGGGCATTCCCTCCGTGGCCATTTTTTCAGAGGCCGATCGCGCGGCGCTGCACGTGCGCGTCTGTGACGAAGCCTACTGTGTGGGACCTGCGCCCAGTCGCCAGTCCTACCTGAACATGGATCGAATCCTGGAAGTCGCCCAGTTGACCGGTACCGACGCCATCCATCCAGGCTATGGCTTTTTATCCGAGAACGCCGAATTTGCCGAACGCTGCGCCGCCCTGGGCATCACCTTCATTGGCCCCAATACCAAGGCCATTCGCGTCATGGGCAACAAGACCACCTCCCGCGTGGCGGTGGCCGAAATGGGCGTGCCCCTAGTCCCCGGCATGAAGGAAAACCTTCGGGACGAAGCCCACGCCATGGAGTGGGCCGAACGGATCGGCTTGCCCCTGATGATGAAGGCTGCCGCGGGCGGCGGCGGCAAAGGCATGCGCATGGTGACCCGCATGGAGGATGTTCCTGCGGCCTTCCGGGCAGCGAAATCCGAGGGTCTCAACTACTTTGGCGATGATTGCGTGTATCTCGAACGCTACGTGGAAAGCCCACGCCACGTTGAGATCCAAGTACTGGGCGACAAACACGGCAACATCCTTTATTTCCCTGAACGCGAATGTTCCATTCAGCGTCGTCATCAGAAAGTGATCGAGGAAGCGCCCTCGACTATCGTTGACGCCGAGATGCGCCGGGCCATGGGCGAAGCCGCCGTGAAGGCCGCGCGCGCCGTGGGTTACGATTCAGCGGGGACGGTGGAATTCATCGTGTCGGGCAAGACGCGCGATTTCTTCTTCCTCGAAATGAACACGCGCCTTCAGGTGGAACACCCCATTACGGAGATGATCACAGGCGTCGATCTCTGCAAGGAGATGATCAAATCCGCCGCTGGTGATCCCCTGCCCTTCACCCAGGAAGACATCACCTTCGATGGCCATGCCATCGAATGCCGCATCTACGCCGAAGACCCTGATAACAATTTTCTGCCCACGCCGGGCAAGATCATTGGTCTGCGCGTTCCTGGTGGCCCTTGGGTCCGCGACGAATCGGGCATGTATGATGGCCTGGATGTGCCCATTCACTACGATCCGATGCTTTCCAAACTCGCCGTCTGGGGTAGCACGAGAGAACGGGCCATCACGCGCATGCTGCGTGCCCTCGGTGAGTATTCGGTGAAGGGTATCAAGACTACGATTCCCTTCCATGCCCGCGTCATCGGAAGCGAGGCCTTTGCGGCAGGCGATTTCGATACGCACTACATCGACAACCATTTCCGGCCCGCCGATGCTGCACGCCCCATGCCTCACGAGGATGTGGCCCTATTGGCATCTGCCATTCAGGCCTATCGACGGGACAAGGAACGCGCGCAACACATGCTGGGTGGTCATCCCGATGGCCAGGAACATTCCGCCTGGAAATCCAGCGGCCGTGTGCGTTAGGAGACGACCATGACGTATATTGCCACCTACCGAAACCAAGCCACACGTATCCAAGTTCAGGAACACACACCCGGCATCTTCACCGTGGCTCTGGGGGACAAGGACTACACCGTCGATTTCCTGGAACCCCAAAAGAACATCCTGTCGCTCATCATCGAGGGGAAATCCTACGAAGTGGATGTCGATGCAGCCCCCGGCTCCGATACCTTTGGCGTGATGATCAAGGGCGATCACTACGAAATCGAAGTAGTGGAAGAGCGGAAAAAGAAACTCGCCATGAAGCTGGCCGCCGGTGCCTCGGGGCGGCAGGATCTCAAATCGCCCATGGCTGGCAACGTTCGGTCCATTCTGGTGCAGCCCGGCGATTCTGTGACCGTAGGCCAGGTCTTGCTCATCCTCGAAGCCATGAAGATGCAGAACGAAATCAAATCGCCCATCGATGGCATTGTCGGCTCCGTGTCCGCCCGCGAAGGCGTGACCGTTTCCATGGGCGATCCCCTTTGTGTGATCGATCCCCTTCCGGAATAGGAGATTCGTCATGAACAGCACGATCGTAAAACTCGAACGTCAGGGCGCCATCGCCATCGTCACGGTGGATCGTCCGGAAGCACTCAACGCACTAAATCTCAGGGTCTTCGCGGAGCTCGAATCCGTGTTCCTCGATTTAGCACGAGATCCCTCCCTTCGCGCAGTAATCCTCACCGGTGCCGGCAAGGCCTTCGTGGCGGGCGCCGACATCAAGGAGATGGCAGATTTCGGCCCCATCCAGGCCCGCGCCTTCGCCCGTCGAGGTCAGTCAGTCATGCGCCTCATCGAATCCTTTTCCCACCCCGTCATCGCCGCCGTAAATGGTTTTGCCTTGGGCGGTGGTTGCGAACTGGCCATGGCCTGTGATTTCCGCATCGCCAGCGAAAAGGCCAAAGCCGGACAACCCGAAGTCAATCTAGGCGTGACCCCCGGATTCGGGGGCACCCAGCGCCTGGCACGACTGGTGGGTCGTTCCCAGGCCAAATACTTGCTCTTCACGGGCGAAATCATTTCGGCTGAACGTGCCCTGCAGATCGGCCTCTTCGACGAGATCGTAGCTCCCGAGCAGCTCCTTCCCCGCTGCCTCGAAATTGCTCAAACCATCGCCACCAAGGGCCCCGTGGCCGTGTCCTACAGCAAGCATGCGATCAATATCGGCGTTGAAGCCACCTTGGCCCAGGGCCAGGAATACGAAGCCGAACTCTTTGCCCAGACTTTCGCCACCCAAGACCAAAAAGAAGGCATGGCCGCCTTCATCCTTAAACGCCCCGCGGTTTTCACTGGCGCATAAAAAAGACGATTCACCACGGAGACACGGAGAAAAACAAAAAGAAAGATAGGCATGTTCCGACATCCATTTCCACACTCATTCTCTTCTCTGCTTTCTCCGTGCTCTCCGTGCCTCCGTGGTGTTTTTTCTCTTTTCTCTTTTCTCAATTAATCCCAGGAGACCCACATGGACCTGAACACCCGGCTCCAGAACGTGACGGTCATCGGTGCCGCAGGCAAGATGGGCAGCGGCATTGCACTGCTACTGGCCCTCGAATTGGCCTATCGCGCCCTTGAGAACAAGGATCGGACCTACATCCTGAATCTCGTGGATGTCAGCGATGTCTCACTCCAGGGCCTGGTTCGCTACCTCCGCGAACAGGCGGTGAAAGACGCCGAAAAGCAGATGAGTCGCTTGCGCCGCCTCTACGCCGATCGCCGGGATCTCGTCGAAAACGGAGAGATGATCGAGGCCTTCGCCAGTGAAGTGCTTCTGCATGTGCGCACCGGCAAGACCATGGTCTTGGCTCAAGACTCCACCTTGGTCTTCGAGGCTGCCTTCGAGAAGGAAGAATTGAAGATCGGTATTTACAAAGATTTGGCGGCCCTTTGCCCTCGTGAGATGTATATCCTCACCAACACATCGTCCATTCCCCTGCATGTGCTTTCCGAGGCCGCGGGCATGACCGGACGAGTCATCGGCTACCACTTCTACAATCCCCCGGCAGTGCAGAAATTGTTGGAAATCATCACGCCCGATGTCTGCGATACCGAATTGCAAGAGCTCGCCGGCGAACTCGCCAAAGTGCTGCGCAAGACGGTCGTTTCATCCAATGATATTGCGGGTTTCATCGGCAACGGCCACTTCATGCGCGACGGCCTTCATGGTATTCGCGAAGTGGAACGGTTGGCCGGCGAACACGGTTTTACCAAGGCGGTCTATTTCGTCAACAAGACCTCCCGCGATTGGCTCTTGCGGCCCATGGGTATTTTTCAGCTCATCGATTACGTGGGCATCGATGTGTTTCAGCTCATTCTCCGAGTAATGGATAAATACCTGAATGACGGCCTGCACAGCCCACTCATCGATCGCTATTTGGAGCTAGGTGTCAAAGGCGGTCAGACCTCATCGGGCACCCAGAAGGACGGGTTCTTGAAATACGAGAAGGGCGCCATTGTGGGTATCTACGACCCCGATAAGCAGGCCTACGTACCACTCGATGGAACTTGGGATAAAGAGGCCGATGCTCAACTCGGCGATCATCCCGATCCTGCGTTGTCCTGGAAGTCCCTGCAAGGTGATCCCGATTTGGAAACCAAATTGCGCAGCTACTTTTCAAACTTTGAAACGAAGCCAACCCTGGGCGCTCGCCTCGCAACGGATTACTTCCGCGCCAGCCGGGCAGCTTCCCAGCGCCTCGTGGAAGCGGGCGTGGCCAAACACGCCGAGGATGTGAATAAGGTGCTCACGCTGGGCTTCTTCCACCTCTATGGCCCCATCAACGATCACCTGGACTGAGGGATACCACCATGACCAAGCTGCCAAAACCCCTCTACCTTGCTGCAGGTGCCTACACCATGAGCCTTGGCACAGGCCGCCCGGAATTCAATCCCCGTGTGGCTCGCCCGGGTCTCGAACATTACATCCAGGAAGTGGGCCGCGAAGTCTTTGCCCAAATCGATGACCCCGACACCATCGACGAAGGCGTCATTGGCAATTTCATGGCCGCCCGCTTCAACAAGCAGGGTCACCTGGGTTCGCTCATGACCATTGCCCATCCTTCGCTCGAATACAAACCCATGATCCGCGTGGAGGGTGCCTGCGCCTCCGGCGGCTTGGCCCTGGCCACGGCCATCAAGAGCGTGCTGAGCGGCCTCGCCGAAAGCGTACTGGTTATGGGCGTGGAAGTGCAAAACACCGTCAAAGCTGTGTACGGCGCGGATATTCTCGCAGGGGCCGGTTGGTTTGCAGGGGAACGCAAAGAAGGCGGTACGTATTTCTTCCCTCAGAAATTTTCGGATCGCGCCGGCGCCTACGGCCAAAAGTACGGCGTGGAGAAATCCCGTGAGGCCATGGCCCGCTGGTACGCCACGGCCGTGGAAAATGCCCGACTCAATCCGCTGGCCCAGGAACACTTCAACAAGGTGAAGGATCTACTCAGCCAAGGCCTGACACCACCGGATAGCCGCACCTTCTGCGAGCACATCAACCTCTTCCATTGTTCCAAAGTTTCCGATGGTGCCGCCGCCATCGTGGTGTGCTCCAAGGAGGGCTATAAACGCCTAGGGCTGAAACGCAAGGACGTCATCAAGGTCGTCGGCTACGGCCACGCTTCGGCCAACCTCACCACGCCACCTCCGGATCTCACGGAGCTCACCACCAGCCGAAGGGCCTCCGCGGCTGCCCGCAAGATGGCGCGAATCGCGAAAGAGGATTACGGCGTGATCGAAGTTCACGACTGTTTCAGCATCACCGGCATGTTGAGCCTGGAAGCCTTGGACCTCGCGGCACCGGGCCAGAGCATCGATTTCATTGCCGCAGGTGAGAACAAACGCACGGGTCGCTTCCCCACCAACACCGGCGGTGGGCTCGTGGGCTACGGTCACCCCACCGGCGCCACCGGCGTTCGGATGGCCGTGGATCTTTGGAAACAGTTGACGGGCAAGGCCGGGGATTATCAGGTGCCCCTCAAGAAAGAACACGGGATCATGATCTCCATGGGCGGCAATGATAAGACCGTGGTGAGCCTAGTGGTCAAACGCTAGGACGCTTACTTCCCTCGAAAAGGACACTTCCTATGCGCTTTCGGCCTGTCTTATTCGCAACCTGTGCCATGGCCTTGAGCCTCGTGGCCATGAGCGCGGAGCCACCGGCCTCGGCGGTTCAGAAAATCGAGTCCTTCAAGGATCTATATTCGAATGGCGATGTCTTTCTCGGAGGGCAGCCCACACTCGAAATGCTGCGCTGGCTCAAGAGCCAAGGCGTGACCCTGGTGGTCAATCTGCGCACCGAAACGGAGAACAAGGAATTTGCAGCGATGGCCTTCGAGGAAGCCACCCTCGCCAAGGAACTTGGGTTCACTTATGCCACCCTACCCATGAGCGCCAAGGAGCCTGGTACTCCCAAGACCGTGGCTGCCTTTGCGGATCTCCTTGCGAATACCAAAGGCAAGACCCTGCTCCACTGCGCCTCCGCTGGCCGAGCCACCAATCTGTGGATGGCCTACCTCGTGCGAAACAAAGGCCTGAGCCTCGAGGAAGCCGTCACCCTGGGGCGGCAGTTGAAATTCGCCCTGCCCATCGAAGATCTTCTCGGCGGGCAGTTGAGCCTGCAGTTCAAGCCAAAGACCCAGGCCACGCGGTAACGGCGGCACCCATCGTGGGGCACCCCCAAAACAACCCACCCTCCAAGCGCGTGCCCGCCAATAATCGGCTTTGCGTTCAACAGGGTAGGAACCGCCAAAATGCCTTGGAACTCAAACCGGAAGGTTCGTTAACAGGATGGGCAGGATTTGTTCGTCAAATCGCGGCGCCCAGGGCCGGTTTGGGATGAAACGGCCTCCAGCAAACAGGAATGTCGAGCCGCGATCAAAGAGTCAAATTCATAGCCATCAACCAAGGAAAAGAACATCAGCCTGGATAAAAAGGATGAAGGGGATGAAATCAGCAGGATGTCGGCTGAGCTGACTCCTTGGACTCGATTGCAGGACTTATCCGAAGCATCGACGCCATCTGTTCAGGCTGTGCGAAAGCACCAGATGGCTTTCTCCCCTTCATCCTGGCTCAATTGATTTTGGGTATTCCTGGGCACCAAGAGAAAGCACCCTTGGTTTTTCCGGTACGGCCTTTGTAACCATCCCGCTCCAGCTTTTTGAACGGAACTCGGCATTAGGCAGGGCTTGGCGAAGCACAATCATTGACGAGCACAGAATAGATGCGCATGCTTTATACGCATCGTAAATGGAGGCACGTATGTTCACGGGATACCGGATGGATGCCCCAAAAAAACCCGTCAACTTGAGCCTAAATAGCGACCTATTGAAGATGGGCAAAGACCTAGGCTTGAACTTATCCAGCGTTGCCGAGACGGCACTCGCTCAGGCGGTTAAGGTTTCCATGGCTGAACGCTGGCTAAAGGAAAATGCCGAAGCCATCCAGGCATACAACACACGCATTGATACCCACGGCGTCTTCAGTGACGGTACCAGGATGTTCTGATGGCTCAATTTTCTGTCCACGAAAATCCTAACCCCAGGTCCAAGGGTCAGGTGCCATACCTGCTGGATGTGCAATCGGACATCCTGTCTGTTCTTGCCACCCGAATGGTCGTGCCCTTGTATTACCAAGGGGCAGCGCACTCCAAAGCCATGACCCGCCTTACGCCGGTGGTGCGATTCAAGAACAAACCCTTGATCGCCATGGTGCCGGAAATGGCGGGCATACATCAGCGGGAGCTTGGCAACAGCGTTGGCAATTTGTCTGGGGCACGAGGAGAGATCATTTCAGCCATCGATTTGCTGCTAACTGGGTTTTAACCGTCCCCTTCCGGCACGTCCTTCTCACCGTGCTTTTCACAGCCCCACCAAAAACAACCTCGTACGACACAAAGAACTAAGCCTCGAGGAAACCGTCGCCCTGGGGTGGAGGTTGAAATTCGCCCTGCCCAACTCCTGGTCACAGCCCCAACATCCGCTGAACTTCCTCCACGCGCCGCTTGGCGATGGGCAATCGGCCACTAGGCAACACGAGTTCGTCACCTTCGGCGACCTCCAGAATGGCCTCCAGGCGCACCAGAGCGTTTCGGTGAACACGGACGAAGCCATGCCCTTCGAGGCGCTCTTCCCACTGGACCAGGGTTCCCTCCACCCGCTGGGTTCCCTCGGACGTCCAGGCCAGGCAGTCTCCGAGATCCGCCACCAGGGCATCGACGTCCTCGGGCCTAAGTAGACGCCGAGACCCCTTTCGCCGCACCGGGAGACGCAACCACTCCTTTTGGAGCGGGTCCTGCCGGGGCCGCACCCGGGCTAAGGCCTGGGCCACCCCCACACGACTAATGGGCTTGAGCAGATAGTGGATAGCACCGCCCTCGAAGGCATCCAGAGCATGGTCCTTATGGGCCGTGGTGAAGATCAGCGCGGGACGCGGCTCGGGCAGGAGGTGCATGAGCTCGATGCCATCCATCCCGGGCATGCGGATATCCAGGAAGGCCGCATCAGGTTTCAGTTCCGCAACGAGATGCAAACCTTCCGCCCCGTGGGCCGCCTCCCCCACCACTTCGACTCCCGGCAGCTCCCGCAGCATCTTCACCAGATGCTGTCGAGCCAGGGGCTCATCCTCCACCACGATCACGCGAACCATGAATGCAGCCTACCTTACTGGAACGACCAGGCGAGGCCGCCACCAGGAAGGACGTTCAGAAGGGGCAGCAATTCCGCCTCCTTCGCGTATGGCATGTCCTGGGGAAAACCTTCCGGGGGCGGAACAGCGCGGCTTGAACCCGTGGCCGGATCAAGGAGGTACCACCCCAGAAGCACCCGGCGCGGTGCTCGCCTGGCCATGCCAACGGAACCATGGAGTTCCCTCCAATTGAGGAGGGATAGGACCTGCCGGGTGGAAGGGGAAGCCTGGTCGGTCTTGGTCCAGTACCGGAAAAGGTTCGTGTCCAAATCGCGGATTCCGTGGGAAAGCACCAGCACGGTGCCATCAGGACGAGCCAGCATCAAGGTGGGCCTGGACTCGAAGGCAGCCCAGGGCCAATCAGAACGTGCATGGAGAATGCGGCCCTGCCGGTTATCCAGCACCAGCGTGCCAAAACGATCCGCCGTGATCACCAGGCCTCGGGTAGTCCTGGCAATGCGCCAGTCCACGTTGGGCCGCACCGGCGAGCGTTCACCATCGAGGAGTTCCTGAATCCCCATCCGCCCATCGGCGTGCCGTTGGAAGCGCGCCACCCAGCCCTTGCGGCCTCCGAAGGCAAAGGCCTCGCGACATGCCAGGGCCACAAAGTCACCGTTCTCCAGCGGAATCAGGTGGTCGACCCTGGGGTCGAGGCCATTGGCATAGAGAGACCATGTTCGGAAATCGCGACTGACGTAAACGGCCTGGGGAATCTTAGGGGGTCCATCATAAGTTCTGCCGAGTAGGCCAGGGAAGTTGAGGGCGGGATGCCTGCGGGGACCCACGGCCCAGGCGACCCCCTGCCAGTAAGTCAGTTGACGGGAGCCGGTCACCGGAATCAGTTCCGCGGGAAAGGCAAGGCGTTCCATGGGCCCCTTGCCATCCTGACGCTGGAGCCCTGGGCGGAGTTCGGGCTCGTCTATCACCATGGGACGGATTCGGCTGAGGGCGGACAGGCGGAGAGAGGAGGGAACGGTGTTCCACATGCGTTCAATCCAGGAGATAGACGGGGGCGAAGGGATCACACGCTGAGTGGGGGTGTCCCAGACCTGGGCGCTGAGTGGCAAGAGTAAGGCGGCGGATAGAAAGGCGGAACGAAACATGGCCTTCATCTCAGGCCTGGGGGTAGGCGAAGCTCGCCTGAAAACCATCGGCGCTGGGTTCCAGCACCAAGTCCTTGGGACGGGCCAAACGCTCCCGCAGATTGGCCAGGGCCCGGCCACTCCCGTTGGAGGATCGACGCGTGCCATCGCCGGAATCCCGCACCGTGACCGTCAGGCTACGACCCTCCAGGCGTGCCTGGATCCGCACCATTCCCCCGCCAATTTTGGGCTCAACGCCATGTTTGATAGCGTTCTCCACCAGCAC
>JAIFMW010000147.1 GCA_020048105.1 Deltaproteobacteria bacterium
AGATGATCAGCATAGGCCAGGAAGGACGTTTGGGGAAGTCATCAGGAATACTTGATGTTGGGATTGCGGCCGCCGAGAAGTGCCGACCCAGTACCCTTATTGGATTTCTGGTCCATCGGGGTTGAAACAGACCCCTGAGTGCCAACGCCACGATTGATCAGTTCCCGCAATTCATCCTGATTGGAGCTGTAGGTCATTGCGACTTCCTGGGTAATATCGCCTGAAAGTACAAGCCCTGAAAGGCTTTGATTAAATGTTTGCATTCCGAACTTGAGCTGACCTGTTTGCATGGAGCTGTAGACTTGGTGAATCTTGTCCTCGCGGATGAGATTTCGAATCGCAGGATTGGGGACCATGACTTCGAGCGCCAAAGCTCTGCCCTTGCCGCTGGCTTTCGGGATGAGGGACTGACACACCACGCCTTCGAGGACTAGCGAAAGTTGGGCGCGAACTTGGGGTTGTTGGTAGGCCGGGAAAACATCGATGATGCGATTGACTGTCTGAACCGTGGAATTGGTGTGCAGCGTTCCGAAGGTAAGGTGACCCGTTTCGGCAATGGTTAAGGCGCTCTCGATCGTTTCAAGATCCCGCAGTTCGCCTACCAGCACGACGTCCGGATCCTGACGCAAGGCGGATCGAAGTGCCTTTTTGAAGCTGTGGGTATCCGCATGAATCTCGCGTTGGTTAACAAGGCATCGCTTGTGTTTGTGCACGTATTCAACGGGATCCTCAATGGTAAGGATGTGCAGAGGCTCGCGCTCATTAATGTAATCCACCATGGCGGCCAGGGTGGTGGATTTCCCGGAGCCCGTTGTGCCTGTAACGAGCACTAACCCACGGGGTTTCTCGCAAAGGGTGACCATGACCGGGGGCAAACCCAAGGCTTCAAAGCTGCGAATGTTTTCGGGAATGGTACGGAAGGCTCCGGCCGTTGCGCCTCTTTGGTTGTAGACATTCGCGCGGAAACGGGCCACACCTTGCAACCCAAAGGAGAAGTCGACTTCCAGATCCTCCTCGAGTCGATGCTTCTGCTGATCGGTCATCACCCCGTAACAAAGCCATCGCGTTTGAGCGGAATCAAGTGGCGGTAGCTTGAGGGGAACCATGCTTCCGTCGATTCGGATTTGGGGTGCACTGTCTGTGGTGATATGGAGGTCGGTGCCGCCATAATCCACCATTGTTTTGAGCAACTGCTGAAGCGGAACTACATATTGAACATTTGATTCGGCCATGGCTGCCTCCCGCAGATCAGAGCACCGTCTCTCGGACGACCTCTTCGATGGTGGTTACCCCATCCAGCACCTTGCGGCAACCGGACCGGCGCAATGTGATCATGCCTTCCTTGACCGCCTGCTCACGCAACTCCATGGCACTGGCGCCGGTGAGGATCATATCCCGCATCGTTTCCGACATTTCCATTACTTCATAAAGGCCAACTCGGCCCTTGAATCCCTTTTTATTGCAAATCTCGCAGCCCATACCCTTCATGACGGTAATGCCCTTGCGGATTTCTTCTTCCGTAAAGCCAATCTTAAGGAGGGCTTCGGCGGGTGGTTGGTGTGGATCTGGCGCCTTACACTTGACGCAGATCCGGCGAATGAGCCTCTGGGCGCAGATGATGTTGACGGAGGTTGCAACCAGGAAAGGCTCGACACCCATGTTCATGAGCCGACTGATGGTGCTGGGCGCGTCGTTGGTGTGAAGAGTGGACAACACCAAATGGCCCGTGAGGGAGGCTTTAATCGCAATTTCGGCAGTTTCAAAATCTCGAATTTCGCCGACTAAAATGATGTTGGGATCCTGCCGCAAAAAGGAGCGGAGTGCGGCAGCAAAATTGAGTCCGATCTGTTCTTTCATCTGCACCTGGTTGATGCCAGCGAAATTGAATTCCACGGGATCTTCCGCCGTCATGATATTCACGTCGGCCACGTTTAATTTGGCAATCGAAGAATAGAGTGTGTTGGTCTTCCCTGAACCAGTGGGCCCGGTCACTAGAACCATTCCATAGGGTTTGGAAATCTGTCGATCCCATTGCTGAAGACTTTCGGGTTCGAAACCAAGTTTGGTGAGATCAAGCATCAACTTGTCGCTGTCTAAAAGGCGCAGGACGATCTTTTCGCCGAAGAGAGTGGGCAAAATCGAAACACGGTAATCGATCGTTTTCTGCTGGCCCCCAAGGTTTACGCGAAGTTTGATGCGACCGTCCTGGGGCAGGCGCTTCTCGGCAATATTGAGCTTGGCGAGAATTTTGATGCGGGAAGTAACAGGATCCTTCAGCTTGATATTGGGGCGCATGACTTCTGAAAGTAGACCGTCAATGCGGAACCGGATTCGATAGGACTTTTCGTAGGGCTCGATGTGAATGTCTGATGCGCCCTTACGGATGGCATCAATGAGAACCATGTTCACAAGCCTGACTACTGGAGCTTCTTCGCTGCCCTTGGCTAAGGCAGAGGCATTGATGTTCTCTTCTTCTTCGAACGTTTCGTATTCGGTTTCACTATCCTCAAGCTCGGTCTCAAGTTCCTTGAGGTCCAGGGCGCCATCGGCCGCGTCGTCAAAGGCATGCTGATTGAAGGCTCCAATGCTGGCGGATTCGGGACTAGGTAGAGAAGAGCCACTACCCGATTTTTTAACCCCTGCCATATCATCGCGCAGCCGCAGGCCACTGGACCCGCCGTAGTAGCGTTCGATGCCGCGGATTAGTCCCATTTCCGAAGAGACAACAGGATCAATGTTATAGCCGGTGTGGAACCTGACATCGTCCATCGCAAAAATGTCGGTGGGGTCCGACATTGCCAACGTAAGCACATTTCCTGATCTCTGCAGGGGCAGGACTTTATGTTTATTCGCAAGCTCTGCGGGAACCAGGGCGATGACCGCGCTTTCGATCAAGGGCCACTGATCCAGGTCTGCGGCCGGGACACCGTACTGCATGCCTAAAAAACTGACAATGTCCTGATCGGAACAGAATCCCTGGCGAACCGCGATGCTGCCGAGTTTTCCGCCCTCGCGCCGCTGAACCTTTAAGGCCTCTTCCAACTGGGGCTCGGTTATCAGTTGGGCCTTCACGAGCATATCGCCAAGCTTACTGGCCAAAGTTTGCCTCCAATTGGGGGTGGCCTGAAGTCTACCACCCTGAATGTCAGTCTGGTGTATCTGGCGACTTTCAAATGATCGGCTATGCTTTTGGACATGTCCAATCCGATCCCGCCAATCCAGCGCCTGGATAAGGCCCGGGAACTCATCCGGGAGAAGAAACTATCCCGTCAGGATTTGGAGCTTCTGGAGGAGATCCTCCGGTTGGGCGCCTCGGACCTTCCGCCGATGCTCGAGAACGCGACTGACTCCGTGCTTCAAGCAGAGGAATCACCGCTCTTGGGGCGGTTGCGTCGATCATTTGGGCTTTTTCTCGCATTTCTGAATCAATTTTCAGATCGACGCCTAGGTGAAGCACGCCCAGCGATGGGGCTCGTGATTCAGCACAGCTTGGTTCACTTGGGAGAAATGGCGAAAGCTGCTCACCGAGATCTGCTGAGTTTTCACCGCGAACCTGAATGGGTAATCGATCTGTTGGATCTCATCGCCAGCCTGCGGACCATGTCCTCTTCCTTGGGCTCCGAGGATGGTCCAAGGCTCATGGGGCATTGGGCGGCCTTTCTTCGAGAAAATCGGGATCACTTCCGAAATCTTTTCCTGGTTGTCGGAGAAGGCGATGCCGCGGATGAACTTCGCTCTCGGCTTAATCAGCAGATGAAGAGTCTAAACAAGGCTCTTCACGCTCCCACGGGGCGGCCGTTGGAGCACGCTCGTCGCCTGGAAGCTCTTTTAGAGGGAGCGCTTCCGGAGGCGACTCGCATCAGGGCAGAGCCTCTACTGCTTGTGCAGCACGTGATCGCAAGTCTTCGAATGAGCTTGGTTCGCCCGCTGGACCGAGGCATTCACTGGCCCGCCGTGGAAAATGTGCGAGGCAGCTTGCAATGGTTATGGAATCATTTGGGTTGGACCTTGCCCAGAGTCGAAGGGCGCTTCTTCGAGGATCGACTGCCCTTGGGGGTTCGGGATCTTTTGAAGCAACTGCGGAAGGAGCATCCTCCTGCGTTTTTGGTGGTGGCTCGGGCTCTAGCCAGCCATCTTGCCCTGCTGGGCATGGTGGAGCGGATGGAGCCTGCGGCAAATTCCTCAGTTGCTGAACGCTACGCCACGGTTCCAACCTTCCTTGTCGTCGAATCTGAACTTGGTCGCCTAGCGGAGCGGGTCTATCACCCTCGAGTCGCAGAGTCATTGCCCAAGGGCAGTGAAGAAAGCCTTCTTTTGGGCGCATTTTTACGGCAGGCAGTACTTTCTCTTTTGCAGGATCAAGCCACCATTCGCGGCCTCTTGCAGCAGACACTTGCGAATAACGATGTCGATCAATTGGCCAATAGTCTCGATAACCTGCGGGCACTGTTGCTTTCTCATCAGCGCCAATTGATGGCGGACCTTGTTGGACTCTTCTCGCCCGAATTGCGGCAGCGCCTTTTCCCGGATTCTCCTTCCTTGACGGAAGAAGGCGATCGACTTCGGCAGCGGCTCCATCGACTTTGGGAATACCTTGACCCTTCCCATCAACAGATCCAGCTTCATCTTGAACTGCAGGACCTTCCTCGCTTGGCGCTGGCCCTGGGGCAAGCCCAAACTCAAATCGCCTCGTTTCGACGGAGCCCTGAGTTTTTGTTGATTCGTAGCCAAGATCGGCTCGAATTCGATCGAATAACCCAGCAGTTTTCACGAATATTGGATAACCCAGAAAATATCGAAAATGCCTTACGGGAAGGTTCTGAATTGGTGGGTGAGTTGCTCCGGTTTTTGGATGTTTTCTTGCTCCGCATTAACGCGCGGGTACCGCTGATTCGTTTGGACTTAACGACGGCACGGGAGGCCCGTAATCTTTGCACCCAAATGGCCAACCTTGCCCCCGAATCACCTGATCGCGTTCGAACGGCCCATAAGCTTATTCAGACAACCAAGCCTTTGGGTGTGCGAGATGCCCAGGCCTTGAGTCTACTGAAGCGGTGGGTCCGGTCGGAGCGGGGCGGTCGGGAACCTGGCGCCTCCTTGGAATCCCTTGGTTCGCACCTCCAGCGACTGGCCGCCCGGCTTGAAGCTGCCCTGGACTGAGGTCGCGATGGCGGATGTCTTCTGGCTGGAAATTCATCCCCACGAGGGTGAGCAGCTGCTTCGCCGGGCTCTCGAAAAATGGGGATTTCAGTGTCAAACCGGGCCTGGAAGGGGTACGGTCCTTATCGTGGCCGACCGGCCCGATCCTCGGCACATACCTTCGGCTGCATTGGAAATTCTATGGTGGGTAAGGGACGCCTCCCCCGAAGAGGTCAGCGATGTGCTCGCTCGTCGTCCCGGTTGGGTGGTGCGGCAATCCATGCCGCTGGAAACTGTTCGTGCTGCCCTAAATCACGTGCAACAGCGAGATCTCGGCAGTGATGGGTGGTTGCGGCAGATGCTTCATCTCGCGACTCTTGATGAACTGCTTCGACTGATTTTGGTGCGGGCCGAGCAGCTCTCAGGGGCCAAGCAGGGAGCCATTTGGATTCGCCAGGAGGAATCCTTCTTTCAGCGATGCGGAGAAGGTTTTCCGGAAGCACCCATCAGTCATTCTGAAGCCGCAGAACTTGTGCGTGCAGGCCAAGCGCGATTGCTTTGCCCCAGTGCGCAGATGGGGATTCTTCGCCTCAAGGATCCCACGGGTGATCCCGAACATTATTTGGGCTGGATCGAGGATGTGGATGATCTTCTGATCAATGCCTGGAATTTAGAAACAAGCTTGACCCTTTCTTTTCGCGACGACCTGACCGTTGCCCGAAACCGGAGAGCCCTCGAGGTTGATCTGCCACAGATGATTCGAGAAGCCGCGACTCGAGCCGAACCGGTTTCTTTACTCTTCCTTGATGTAGACAATCTCAAAGCCCTCAACAGTCGGTTTGGGCATCCAACTGGGAGCAAGGTGTTGACTCACGTAGCCATTGAGGCACAGCGTTTGATCCGTGCGCAAGATCATCTGTACCGGTATGGCGGGGACGAATTCTGCATCGTGATTCCCGGTACCACCGTTTCGGGAGCCAAGATCATGGGAGAGCGACTGCTACAGAAGCTTAACGATGGCCCGGTTCAGATGGGTGAAATCAGCGTACCGGTGTCTGTTAGCATTGGAATTGCCGCCTATCCGATTCACGCTGACGGTGCCGAACACCTACTTGAGCGAGCTGACAGGGCTTTGTTCAGGGCGAAGGCCGAAGGGAAGGGTCGAGTGGTGCTGGCGGAAATCGGGGAGTCCTAGCGTTGCCAAATTTTAGTTTGATCTTTAACGGAAAGTTCGATTCATTCCTTTCCTGGATGGAAAAGGTGGGCTGGGACAAGGCGCAAAAACTCGGATTAGTGCTCCTGACCTGCTTTATTATTTTGTGGTCTGTGCGCCTCATTGGACGGGCCGTTCGCAAGGCGGTCGATGATGGCCAGTCTGATATAACCACTGAAGCCGAGCGCAGGGCTGACACGCTGGCCTCCGTGCTTAATCACTTGGCATGGGTCTTGGTGGTGGCTTTCTTTTCATTGAGTACCCTCCAGCAATTTGGTGTCAACGTTGGCCCATTGGTTGCGGGCGCCGGTATTGCTGGTGTGGCATTGGGGTTTGGCGCCCAAAGTCTAGTAAAGGACTGGATCGCAGGGTTCTTTCTCTTGATGGAAAACCAGTTTGGCGTTGGAGATATCATCAGCGTTGACACCTCGCACACAGGCACCGTAGAGCGGATGACACTGCGGGTTACCCAGATCCGAGATTCCGAAGGCAAGGCCCACTACCTTCCTAACGGAACCATCACCCAGGTCGTGGTGCTTTCCAAGGATTTTGCAAGATCTCAGGTGGATATTGAGGTGGCCTTCGATGCGGATCTCGATGCGGTGATGGTGCTCTTGGGTCAGGTGGGTGCCGGGCTGGCCGAAGAATGGCCAGATCGCGTAATCGAACAAACACAAGTGTTGGGAGTGGAAGCCATTGGGGCGAACGGCATCACAATTCGTACTTTGACCAAGGTCGCTCCTGGCAAGCAATGGGAAGTCGCCCGAGAACTTCGTCGACGTTTCCTGTTGGCCCTCCGCAAAGAGGGCATTGTGATCCCGCTGCCTCAGCGAATCGTTCACAACCGTTCGGACGCGACCCCTTCGGCTGAGACTAAGTCTTAGAGGGAACGTTGTGGGTTCCCTAGCATCGAAAAAAATATTGCCTGGTTGCCTTTGCATAGGCGTTCTACAGTCTTTGGATAAACCTCTCCGATAGGAGCAAACAATGGGCGATCCGGTTTTTTGGCACCGGCTGCAATTCGGCTTCACGGCCTCCTTTCACTACCTTTTTCCTCAGTTGACCATGGGGCTGGCGCTGCTCATCGTGATCCTGAAATGGGTGGCCCGGCGATCAGGGGATGAAGCTTATAACGACCTCGCCCGATTTTGGATCCGCATTTTCGGCATCAACTTCGCTGTGGGTGTGGTGACAGGGATTCCCCTGGAATTTCAATTTGGGACGAACTGGGCCTCCTTCAGTCGGTATTCGGGAGGCATCATCGGGCAGACGCTTGGCATGGAAGGCCTGTTCGCCTTCTTTCTCGAGAGTACTTTTCTTGGACTGCTTATTTGGGGCGAGAAGAAGATCGGTCCCCGTAGGCACTTCTGGGCGGCAGTCGCACTCTTTGTTGGGAGCTGGCTCTCCGGTTTCTTCATCATCGCCACCAACGCCTTCATGCAGCACCCGGTGGGATACAGCATTGGGGCCGACGGAACGTTGCAACTCGTGAGTTTTTGGAAATTCCTCCTCAATCCTTGGGCTCATATTCAGTACCTTCACAACATGGTGGCTGCTGTTGTTACGGCTTCCTTTGTCGTGGCGGCTGTCGGTGCCTATTGGATGTTGAAGGGTGTGCATCTCGTGCATGCGAAACGGAATCTCCAGGTTGGAGTCTTTGCAGGCCTTGTTTCGGCCCTGTTAGTGGCTTTTCCAACGGGTGATTTGCAGGGCAAGCTCGTCGCCAAGCACCAGCCCGTGGCGCTAGCGGCCATGGAGGGTCGATTCGAAAGTGGCACCCATGCCGCCATGAATTTCATTGGCCAACCTAATGTCCAGGAACGAAAAATAGACAATCCCATCCGCATTCCTGGAATTCTCAGCTTTATCGCCTATGGCTCCTTTTCGAG
>JAIFMW010000182.1 GCA_020048105.1 Deltaproteobacteria bacterium
AGCGCAAGGACATCATCCGCGACAGCGATGTGCAGATCCCCGACGGCGCCAAGGAAGGCACCTTCAACGTCATCGCCAGCCCCTTCGAAGTCAACGCTGAAGGCGTCTACGAAGTCATCATCGGCCTCACCAAGGGCACGGATCGCTTCGAATACGTCTACAAGTTCGCCATCTCCGATGCCAGCCGCCTCCAGGCTGAATACGAAAAGGCCATGGCCGAGCAGGGTTCTACCCAGCACTGAGCTTTTTCCCCTTCAAACATCAAAAAGGACGAGCCATGGCTCGTCCTTTTTGATATCTGGTCCTTCCCGGGATAGGCTAGTTCCAACTTGCGAGGAAACCCGATGAACCCGATTCGATGTGCGTCCTTGATCTCGTTCGTCCTTCTCGCGGTTGGATGTCGCCATCACACCTTGACGCCTCGAATAGGCGGTCGCTCGGCCCAGACCCTTCGTGCCGAAGCGAACAAAATCGCAAGTGGGTGGGTGATAACCCTTCCACTTCCCCTTGGAGAGTGGACTCCAAAGGCCGTGGGGGAAGATCAACCGATGGAGGTCATTTCGGTTGATGGCAAGGCCACGGCGCGGTGGCGGGTGAGCCCCGAACGCTGGGGTCATTCCGACCGGCCCTTCTACTTCGTTCTTGTGGGCCGCGATAACGTGAAAATCGAGATGTCCGTGACCTACACTCTGCTCTCACGCGGCTCACATTACTGGCTGCACGTGCTGACTAGGGGTACGTGGCCGCTACCCCAACGGTGAAATACGGTCTCGACCGATATCTGGAAAATCATGCAACCCCTACAAGTAGCCGATAGCCTATTCCAATGAGTGACCGCTATCAGAAGCAACGAATTTTTTTAGGCTCCGAAGCCGATGCGAAACTCCGCTCGGCCCGGGTTGTACTGGTGGGCTTGGGCGCCACGGGCTCGGTCATCGCCCCTTGGCTGGTGCGGGCAGGCGTTGGGCATCTGACCATCATCGACCGCGATATCGTCGAGGAAAGCAATCTGCAACGGCAGCTCCTGTATGGCGAGAACGATCTGCTGCGCCCCAAGGCCGAGGCGGCGGCGTCACGTTTGCGGGACGCCAATTCCGAGGTAGAGATTCGCCCGGTGATCGCCGATCTCACGAGCGGCACCGCTCGAGAATTGCTGACGGGTTTCGATCTAATCTTGGATGGCACCGATAATTTTGAGGCCCGCTACCTCATCAACGACGTGGCGATTTTAACCGGCACACCTTGGATCTACGCCGGTGCCTTGGGCGGAGAAGGCATGGTCTGGCCCATTCATTCGCCCCGAACACCCTGTCTGCGCTGCTTGATGGAGGAACCACCTGCGGGCGGCGATGTCGACACCTGCGATAGCGCGGGCGTGCTTGGGCCCGCCGTGGGCGTGATCGGAAGCTGGGCGGCCCTGGAGGCCATCAAGATGCTCACCGGCAAGGAGCCACATCGAGAATTGGTCCGTTTCGATTTTTGGCAAAACGAGCGTCAATTCATCCAACCACCCCGCGCACGCTGCCGCTTTTGTTCTGAAAAGATCACCGAATTCCTCGATGCCCGGTGGAGCCTGCGTGCCTCCCGCCTTTGCGGCCTGGATGGTGTGCAAATCCGCGTAAATCCTCCGAGTCTGTTGAATCTCGAGACCCTCAAACTGCGTTTTGAATCCAGGACCGATACTCCCTGGAAACTTAGTACCCTCGCCCTTTCCGGCATGGATGGAAATTGGCGCGTGGTGTTATTCCGCGATGGCCGTGCGCTGATTCATGGCGAAATCACGCCAGAGAAAGCCCGCGCCTGGTACAGCGAAACGGTTGGATGTTGACTTACATTAAATATTGTCGAAGTCGGAGGATCCCGTGGGAAAGCAACTTTACGATGTGATGGTGGAAGGAACCCACGGCAGCCAGGGCTTCATGAAAACGGTGCGGGTTTGTGCCACCTCTGAAACCGAAGCAGGCGATTTGGCCTTTTCGGCGGCTCTCAAGGCTGGGCTCATGCCTTCTCGCATCGAAGGAATCACCATTGAGGGGCCAGCCCGAAGCGAGGATCGCGTAGGCGTTTTGCGCGGGTTTGGAACCTCGTTTTTCGAGAAAGACTAAAGCGCACTCGACAGCCAACTCGGCCATCGAATGGTATTCACATCCGATCCCCCGAGCGTTTCCTGGGGCCGGGTACCATGGATCTGGGACGCTCCCATCAGGATCACCATGAAGCTATTGCTTGCCTCCAGAAACGCCCACAAGGCTCAGGAACTTACCGAACTTCTGCCAGGTATCACATTCGTGCTCTGGCCCACCACGGCCCCCGATATCCCCGAAGACGGCGCGTTCTTTCAGGACAATGCGCTCCAAAAGGCCACCCATGCTCTGGGGTGGTGGCAACAACATGGAACCGAACCCGTGGAGGGTGTCCTGGCCGATGATTCCGGCCTTTGTGTCGACGCACTCTGGGGTGGCCCTGGTGTGCTCTCAGCGCGCTTTGCGACTGACCTCGACTACCCCACCAAAAATCGCAAATTGCTGGCCATGATTCCTTCGGAGGAACGCCGAACTGCTCGATTTGTCTGCGTGCTAGCCTTGGCGCCACTCCAGGGCGAACCCTTCACCGTGGGCGGCTCGGTGGAAGGAACGCTGGCCTTCGATCACCGAGGCGAGCAGGGCTTCGGCTACGATCCCATTTTTATTCCCGAAGGCTACATGGAGACCTTCGGCGAACTGGCCAGCGACATCAAACACACCCTGAGTCACCGCGGCCGAGCCGCGCGGGCGCTAAAGGCAAAGTTGGGGCTTTAGAGTGGGCATGCTCCTTCTACTCCTGGTGCTGGTCCTAGGCATCGTCGCTGGCTGGTTTGCCCGGCGACAGGATCGCTTAATCCAGCTAAACCGGCATCTCACCCGCTACGCACTGTGGGCGCTGCTCTTTTTCATGGGCACCAAGTTGGCCATCAATCGAGGACTCTTTGCCAAAGACCTCGGCGTCTTCTTCTTAGCCATCGCCTCGAGCGTGCTGATGCTGGTGCTCTACACGGCGGGCTTTGCCCTTTGGGCTTGGTTGACGCGGAAACCACTACCCGAATCAGCGCCCGCGATTGCCGTCGAAAACCCAGAGAGTCGTGGGCAGGAGATGCTGGCCGTGGGCCTCAACAGCGGGTGGATCCTGGCCGGTTTCCTGGTGTTCCTGTGGCTACCCTCCCCCATGATCGCCTCCATTCCTGTCGATGCCGTGGGTGATTGGCTTCTGCGCCTCCTCCTACTCTCAATCGGCTTTGATCTGGGGGTCGAGCTCCACAAATTGGATCTGCGAAAATTAGCCTTGCCGATGCTGTTGGTACCTTTCTTCAATATCCTTTTTTCCCTTGGCTGCGGCCTGGTGTTCAGCCTTTTCACGCGTCTCAGTGTGCGCGAGAGTCTATTGCTCTACTCTGGCCTTGGCTGGTATTCGCTCTCCTCCGTACTCATCGCGGGCCGTGGCATGGCGCTGCTGGCGATCCTGGCCTTCATCCACAATGTCTTTCGCGAACTGCTCACCATCATCACCGTACCTTTCGTCGCACGAATTTCCCCCTACCTACCGATCTACCTCGGCGGCGCCACCGCCATGGATGTCACCCTTCCCTTCATTCAGAAATACTGCGGCCGTGAATACACCTTGGTGGCGTTCTATTCCGGCGTGATTTGCAGTTTGGCGGTGATCCCGTTGGTGCGGTTGATTCTCTGGGGCTAGTGGCGCAAAAGCTTTGGCAACTTCTCCACCAAAAAAAACACTACCTCTACCGCAATAAGCGCAATGACTACCCATTCCAAGCGATGGGTCTTGCGGGTGGTCAGCAAATCAATCACCCGCGCGGCAGCATCCGAAAGATAGGCTAATTTTTGTTGGATGGCGCTCAGACGCTCGGCCAAATCAAATTGGCCGAACAGCTCGCTATCGAGATGGGCCAGTGATTCGCTTTCCCAGGTCTCGGGCGGGTCATCGAATAGTGTGAGGTTTTCCAAAACCGCGGCCCGAATCTCCATGGTGAAGCCAATGATCTTCATGGCCTCCAGGTGCGTAAGGAACAGGCGTCCGTGCCGCGCCAGCCCCGCCATGACGGGCTCAAACTTGGCCATCGCGCCGCGAACCGAAACTTCAAAATGTTCCAGGGCAACACTCTGCGCCAGCGCAAGGCTCACGATTTTGAGGCGATCCAGAGTGAAATCCCGCAACCATACCTCGGAAAAGCCTACGTGCTCCTCGGGTGCTCCAATGTGCACCATCAGATGATCCCGGACCCCTTCCACCCGCGTGCCCAGTTCGACCAACACCCCCAGTTCCTCGTGAAGCGCGGCTATCACCCGGTCGGAACAATTCCAGAACACCACTGCGCCGAACTTTTGAAGGTAGACAAAACTCCCCTGCTCCGGCTCAATCACCAGCGGATTCGCGCTGATCACACGGTAATGGCCGTACTTGGCTCGAAAGGTACGCCCATCGATCCGACCCTCAAAATAATCTGCCACCAATTTCAGCGTGGCCGGACCCTCGAGGAGTCGTGCCGCACGGGAATGTGGGGGGATGGGTGATCCCGAACTATCCATGGGAGTGGACTTTCCAAAATCAAAAGTGTTCAGGTTTCTGGGTTGAAAACCGGAATCGGAATGGGTTGAGTCTGGCTGACACGCGGCGGCGTCAAAGGCTCGTCGGGGCCTGGAATAACGCCTTTCTCTCGCAACACCGAGGCGGCCTGGTAAGCGGCCAACACGGCCGTCCGAATGCGCTGGTAACTGGTTTCTGTCACCTTGGTGTTGAAGCTCAGATTGCCCACCACGTACCACGATTCGCCGTTGGGCAAGGGCTGCGGCGCGGACACTTGCACTTGCGGCGGCATGATGGAGCCCGAGCTATCCTCGCGGAGTTGGGCCGAAACCCGCTCGCACCAAGCCTGGAGCCTGGGTGTAAGCTCCAAGCCTTCAGCTTCGTTTTTCACCGTCATCCGACCGTACAGCGTAAAGAAGAGCCGCAACTGGGGGAGATCGAAACTGGAATTCAAGTAACCCGCCATGGAGGCAATCTGCTGGAAATCCTTTTGCAAGGCGATGAGTTTGGGGCTGGGGGTGGCGGGAGGCATGGCCCGAGTATGGACCCATTCCGCCGCCCACCTTGCCTCGAACCCAGGGATCATGGAATTCTGAAAGTTCAACAACTGCCCCGGAATACGGGAAGCAGGTGTAAGTCCGTTCGCGTGGATGGGCCCATTCCTGCGCTGCCCCGCAACGGTGAGCACCTCGGCTCGTAGGCCGGGAGACCCTGCCGGGGCCACTGGCGCGCTGCGCCGGGAAGGTGTCGGGGACCTCGATGGTCCGTCGCGTGCGAGCCCGGAGACCGTGCCGGAGCATAGGAGCGTGTCTAGGCATTGGATGGGAACTGTGTTGATGGCAAAGGGGTTTCAGGCAAATGTCTGTATGTCTCGCGTATCGCCAAAGGCGATACCGAGAAGGATGCGGGCGCAGGGCGGTGCAGGTTCACCGTTCCAGCCCGCAGACGCAGCATGGAGCCCCTTTGCCATCAACCCTTTGGGCTGGAGCGGCAGCCTTCGTGAGGCTACGTTAGGCTCCTTGACCTTGGGCCCACCAAGGCCTTCGTCGCCTGCCTCGCATCACTCGGCTGACGCATCCAGCGCAGCCCCACCCAATGCCTAGACACGCTCCTCAACTCTCGCCGTGGGAGCGAGAAGGAGCCCAAACCATGCGATTGCCGCACATTACCGTTCTGGACCCGTCCAGAAAACCCTTTCTCCAGGCGCATTTGGATGATCTCACCAAGCCTCAGGGCAGTCTGGGGCGCCTGGAATCCTTGGGCCTGCAACTGGCTTGGATCGCGGGTACGGAGCGCCCTGCCGATCCCGAGGCTTTCCTGCTCACCTTTGGCGGAGATCACGGTATCGCCCGCCACGGTGTGAGCGCCTTTCCGCCCGAAGTCACCCCCCAGATGGTGGCCAATATGGCCCGTGGTGGCGCGGCCATCTGCGCCCTGTGCCGCGCCCATCGCATCACCCATCGCGTCATCGATGCGGGTGTGGCGGTGCCTTGCGACTTCCCCGGCGTGTCCCAACGCAACGTGGTGCGCGGCACCGCCGATCCCCTGGCGGGACCGGCCATGACGCTTGATCAAGCCAAAGCCAGCCTGCAAGCGGGTATGGACGAAGTGAACGACATTCCGAGTCAGCCCTTCGCCCTGCTGGGTTTGGGAGAAATGGGCATCGCCAATTCGGCGATTGCCGCGCTGTTGGTCTGCGCCCTGAGTGGGTTGAGCCCCGAAGAAGCGGTGGGACCGGGCACCGGGGTCCATGGGGAGGTCTTGAATCACAAGGTAAGCGTGGTGACAGCGGTCCTCGCCAAGCATCAACCCGACCCTGCCAATCCCCTCGCGGTGCTGGCGGCCGTGGGCGGCGCCGAATTTGGTGCCATGGCCGGCGCCATGTTGGCCGGAGCCGCGCGGGGCTGGGCCGTTATCGTAGACGGTTACATTGCCGGGGCCGCCGCGCTGGTGGCCATCGCGCTGGATCCTGCCGTGAAGGATTACCTGGTGTGGAGCCACCGCAGCGCCGAACCCGGTGCCCGGCGCCTGTTGCAAAAGTTGGAGATTGAACCCGTGCTCGATCTCAATCTTCGCCTGGGTGAAGGCAGCGGCGCTGCCCTGGCGGTGCCGATCCTGCGCAGCGCCTGTGCCGTGATGCGCGAAATGGCCACCTTCAGCGGCGCTGGAGTCAGCACGGCAGAAATGCATTAAGAACTGGCAGGGCCCAGCGCAGTGATCCTCACCTGGAATCCCACCACAAAACGCCAGGATGAAATCACTGCTTTTATCGGTGTCTATCGGTGTTCATCGGTGGCTAAAAAAAAAATTTTGTTTTCCCTGTTACGAAAAACCGCATGCAAAGAAAAAGAAAAGAATATTTGCCACCGATGAACACCGATGAACACCGATGGCAGGTTTGTTCGTAATTAATTGGCGGTGGCCTTGTTTGGAGTAGTCCCATGCGTTCGTTGATAGCTGCCATCCGTTTCCTGACCCGCATTCCCGTGCCCGGACCCGATACCCACGTGGAGGATATCTCCCGCGCCGTAGGCTGGTTCCCCTTAGTGGGCGCCGGTGTGGGCGCGGCCACGGCTGGGATTTTCATCGCGGGACTGAGACTTTGGCCTGCTTCAGTGGCCGCATTACTTGCCGTAGCCGCAGGGTTGATGCTCACCGGTGGGTTTCATGAGGACGGCGCCACGGATGCCACCGATGGCCTGGGCGGCGGGTGGACCCGGGAACGGGTGCTGGAAATCATGAAGGACAGCCGCATTGGTGCTTATGGGGCCATGGCGCTCTGGTGCCTGCTCACCTTTCGTTGGGCGGCGCTGGTGGCATTGGATCACAAGGCACTGCTGGCTTTTCCCCTGGCCATGGTGCTGGGACGTTGGTCCATCGCATTTCTCTTGCGCCTACTGCCACCCATCGGCCAAGGTCTGGCCAAGGAAGTCCATGAAGGCCTGGGCTGGGGGCCGTACATTCATTCCACCCTCATCACAGGGTCGGCGGTCCTGGCCGCCTGGCATCTCCAGGTTCCCCATGTCCTTGGGGCCGTGGCCGCCTCGGCCTCCATGGCGCTGGCCTGGGCCATTTATCTGCGCCGCCGCCTGGGCGGACATAGTGGAGATCTATTGGGGGCCGGCAATCAGCTGGTGGAGGCTGCGGCGCTGCTAGTGTTGATGTTGAGATGATGCCCCTTTTCCTCCTTCGCCATGGCCCCACGTCTGCCTCCCAATCCGGGGCGCCCTTGGGGCGAACCGATCTCCCGGTGAATGCCGAAGGTCAAGCTCAATGGCCCCAGATCCGCGCCGATCTCCTGGCCATGGGCATTCAGCGCGTGTTCACCTCCAACCTTTCCAGGGCCCGGGATCACGCGTTGGACCTGGGTTTGCCGAGTCTGGTACTGCCGGATTTGGCGGAACAGGCCTTTGGCGAATGGGAAGGCCTGCCCTGGAGCGACATCCCAGGAGCCGATGCCTACTTGGCGAACCCCGTTATCGGCACACCTCCCGGCGGCGAGTCCTTCGCCCGCTGCGCCAGTCGCTCGTTACTGGCCCTCCAAGGCGCCCTCGATGGCGATCAGGCCACCCTTGTCGTAGCTCATGGCGGTTCGCTGCGGGCCATCCTGGCTCATTTTCTGGGACTACCCCT
>JAIFMW010000155.1 GCA_020048105.1 Deltaproteobacteria bacterium
AGAAGGGGCGCAAGATCATCTTGAGTGAACCCAGTGCTCTTGAGGTAAGTGCGGGCGAGCCCCACGGGAGTATCCAGACTGAACTTGGCGGCCGACAGGCCCAGAGCCTTCGTGAAGTTGGTGGGACTTTGTTGTTTCAGCAGGGCGAACCAATCCTCTCGCACGGCTTGAAATTCAGTAAACCAAGCAGTGGCATTGGCCCCATTCAAAAGACTCAAAGCCTGGCCGTTCGCATCGGAATATTCCGCGCGCAGCAGTTCTAGGGCATCGAAGCCACCATGGGTCTTGCCATTAGCAAGCGAACCCGTGGCGTTCCACCAGGCATTCACACCCTGTCCAAGGGGTACTGTACGATTGAAGCCCTGCGTAACGAACAACCCCTGAGGGCCACGCGGGCGGTGAACAATGTTGAATTGACCTTCGGCCTGAGCTAGGAAATCAGCCAGAGTCCATTCACTGCTATTGCGCGCACCTCCCGCGCGTTCAATGCGAGGCGCTGGCGTGAAAAGGGCCGTCATGGAACCAAAGGCTGTGCCGGGCAGATTGGCACTCCGCGCACCCAGGACGACAGGTGCCGAACCGATGGGCGTCCGATCATCATCCGTGAGCAGATAGTTGAGAAATTCGGCGCGAAAATCCTTGGCCATAGCCGCGGCATTGGTCAGACGATCCGTTTCCGTGAGCGCAACGACCTCGACACCTTCGGCCAGAGCAGAAGCCAGCTTTTCCACCGGCAGAATTCCACCCGTCGTGGCGAGTGACGCCCCAGGCAGATCGAAGCTAGTCCAGCCGGTAGGCATGGAACCAGGTAAAAAGGTAAACGTATGGAAGGTCGCCGACTGGCCGTTATAGGCAGAGATCGATTGACTCTCGAGGGGAGCTAGTGGACCCCGAGTGGCAAAGGCTCGATATTCTCCATTCTCAAGCCAGTAGGCAGCAGGGCTCGACGAGGGAAGTGAAGCGGCAAACACTTGATTGCCCGCCTGGAATCCAAACACACCAAAATTGGCTGATGCGATGGTGATTCCTCGCTCCACCGGGCTATACATGGCCCCGAGAGAGAGCACCCGCTTAGTTGAAGGATCCGGGGTGGCATCCTTCCCAAACAAGGTTATGCGAATGGGCTGAACCGAAGTGGGAGCCCCATCCGTGCGCCTAGAAGAAAAGTAATGTGGCAGGGCCCTGTATAAATAGGGGGATCCCGAGGCACTCAACACATTGGAGCGTTCGGGGCAAAGATAGTTCAGTAAATCGTTGCTGGTTAACCACGTCTTTGCCTTGATTGCGAAAGGAGTCGCTAGGTCGGGGCTCTCCGTGCTGGAGGAGTTCACCAGCGTTTCCAAAATAGTTTTGTTAAAAGGATTCGGCTGGCCATTCTGAATCACCATCCGATAGGTACCAACTGGTAGGTTCATGGCCACCATGGGGCCAGCGGTGGAGGAACCCTGGCCGGGAATGTTGGCGTAGGGCTCCATCCATTCGAGCCTTTCCAATTTCCAATCCGTAGCATTCACTTTCCGTTCGATTCTGAATTCCGCTGGCCATGGCCCTTGCCGGACGGCCGTACCCGACGGCTGGAAACTGAACGCACCAAATTCAGTCGCTTTGAGGGTCATCCGATCCACGGCCATTTGGTTGAAGAGCCCCGTCGCCTGGTTGGGAAGACTGCCCGCGCTAGAGCTTCCCCCCACGAGATAAAGCCGACGGACGTGCCCAAGACTGGCCCCTGGGGCCAGGCTTGCAACGGGCAAAGACCCGGCGATCAAGCGCTGGGGGGCTATCGGGCGAGTCTGGCTGAAGGCCTGCTGAGGGTCGGACGTCACCACCAGCGAATCCGAATCCATGGGCAGAATGCCAAGGGTGGAATGAATATCCTCGGTGGAACCCGACGGCTCCACGCCCATGAAGGCCACCATCCCGGCCTTGACGCCCTGGAAAGGAAGGCCAAAGGCCGTGCCGGGACCCGCAGCGGGAATCTCAACACCCCAGGTAGTCAGCGCCGTGCCCACCATATCTTCGGTAGCCGGCACGTTGAAGCGGAAGCCACCCGTTTTCTGGAAAAGATAATCGCCGATGTTTTGCACCGGAAGTGCCACGCTCGAATTGTTGACAACCTTGGTATCAAGAATGAAAAAGCGGCCCTGCTTTTCCAAAGATACGGAGTGGGAAACGGCCAGGCCTTGCACTCGCCCTAGGGAATCCCAGGTGGCACCCACAAGCTTGTGGGCGGGATCGTGGACAGCACCCACCATTTCGATACGGCAGAGGGATTCCGTGTTGACGGCCTTGTACTGATCAAACACCAAGCTGATGGAAGGATCTTGGTTCAAGACCGGGGTAAGCCTCTCCAACATATCCATGGGGGGAGAAACCCGTTTGTAATTCTGATCAAGCTCCACCAAGCAGGCATCGATGATGCTCCCACCCGAAGCGGCGCCCGCAACGCCTCCGCGCTGCCCAAAGGGGGTTCCATCGATGGCCAATTCCACAGAATCGTTGCCAAGGTAATAGTCGCCTGGGGCGGCTTCCGCCTTGAGCCCTTGGGTCCGATCCCCGCCCACGGAGGGGATTTCTACGGCTACCGCATCGGGCCTCTGAATGCCAGAAGCCCGGTAGCAGCCAACTCCAGACATGGCGATCAAGGCCATGGGCAGAGCAGCCCGCCACGGATGCCGGGAAATCCGGCAGGACATGGGGAAAGTTGAGATTAAAGGTACATGTTGCTTCATTAGTCGATGCTCCCGGTGGGACCCGGTGGGGTAAGGGTCTATGCTAACTCACGATGCGCCTATCTGCCTTGACGAGTCTTGCCGGGGGACCCTGGCGCCGAATCTTGATCACCGTGAGCCTACTCCTCATCGGGGATCTGCTTTGGACCATGGGAAGGTTCCCCTCCCACGCTAAAGGGCGAATCCTGACCCAAGCCGATTTGCGGGTCCACGACATGCCCGCCTTGGTTTTAGGTGCCGGCGTACTCCCGGACCGAGAGCCAACCCAGGTCCTCCAGCGCCGCCTTCAATCGGCCCTGGATTTGTTCCATTCAGGCCAAATTCGTTGGTTTCTTGTTTCGGGGGACAACCGCAGCCCCTATTACAACGAACCTCAAGCCATGCGGAAATGGCTCCTAAAGCAAGGTGTTCCCCCGAATCGGATCGTGGCGGATTTCGCAGGACGCCGCACCTACGATAGCCTTCGACGGGCCTATGTGGTGTTTGGGTTGCGCCGAGTCATCATCGTGACTTCGGATTTTCATTTACCGCGGGCCATTTACACCGCCCAGCATCTGGGCCTCGAAGCCTGGGGAATCGCAGCGCCCACCGAACACCTACCCTGGCTGCAGCGAGTTTCATTTTGGAGTCGGGAATACATCGCCCGTCACAAGGCCCTTCTGGATGCTTGGTTCCCACCGGATACCATGCTCGGCCCCCGGGAACCCACCCCCGAAGATTGGCTGAGTCCGGCAACGGAGAGCACACCATGATGCCTGCCGGGGATCTTTTCGTGCTCGCCGCAGGCCGCCTTCCCCAAGGGCGGTTCGGGGGAGCCCTGGCTGGGGAGGGCGCCGTCCGCCTCGGAGTGACCGCCGTACAGGGCCTAATGTCGGATCTCTCCTTACCCCGACCCAGGCGCATCTATTGGGGCATGGCCCGCTCCCATACCCAGGGCATGAACCCAGCCCGGACCATCGCCATTCAAGCGGGGCTCGGCATCGAATGCCTAGGCACGACCCTCAACATGGCTTGCGCCTCCTCCCTGGAAGCGGTTTTCCTAGCTGGCCAAGCCCTTAGCCTAGGATTTCCGACCCCTATTCTGGCGGGTGGCAGCGAGGCGATGTCGGATACGCCGCATTTGGCCCCTGGGCTGCGCTGGGGCCTCGGCTTCGGCCACACCCAATTACCCGATGTCATGCACCAAGATGGCCTGCGGTGCCCACTGACGGGCCTACTGATGGGAGAAACCATTGAACAACTCGTGGCCAAGCGCGGGATCACACGAATCGAGGCCGATGCCTATGCCCTGGAAAGCCATCAGCGCGCCGCGAGGGCTAATTTTTCAGCCGAATTACTCTTTCACCCAAAGTTAAACCACGACGAATGCATCCGCCCCAAGGACACCCTGTCGGCTCTAGCGGGGCTGCCACCGGTCTTTGACCCTTCTGGGCAAGTGACAGCCGGCAATGCCAGCGCCCTATCGGATGGCGCCGCCGCCCTCCTGATCGCCCGACCGGATCAGGCATTGGATCAACGCCCCCTCGCTCGAATTCTTGGCTGGTCAGAGGTGGGGCTGGACCCCATGGACATGGGCGAAGGTCCCGTCCTGGCCGTACAAAAGCTTTTGGCCGAAACATCGCGGTCCGTACAGGACATCGCCCTGTGGGAACTAAACGAGGCCTTCGGGGCTCAGGTGGTCTGCTGCGCTCGGCAGCTTGGACTCCCCATGGACCGCCTGAATGTCGCCGGCGGCGGCATAAGCTTGGGCCACCCCATTGGTGCCAGCGGGGCAAGGATCCTCGTCACCCTCATCCACCAACTCCGTGCACGGGGCGGGGGATTGGGCATCGCGACTCTGGGAATCGGCGGTGGAATTGGGCAAGCGCTTTTACTGGAGGTTTCCTGAGAAGGGGCCGATAGGTGGAAGAACCTATTTCTGAAACCCCCATGCCACGTCATCTCATTTCCCTCCGCGCACTCTTACTGCTCCTGGTCCTGCTGGCCATGCTGCCCGTAGCGGGAATTGTCATTTATTCTGGCCAAGAGCGCCAAGAATTGGCCCTTCGCAGCGCCATGCAACAAACCGAGGATCTGGCCGCCACCGCCGCAGAACACCATCAGCAGGCGGTAAACGCGCTGCAGCAGTTGCTGACAACCCTGGCCCAGCTGCCCCAAACCCGACAAAGGGACCGCCATGCCAGCGAACAGCTTTTCGCCGGACTACAAAGGCAGAACGAACGGATCGTTTCCATTTTCTCCGTGGGCCCCGACGCCAACATTTTTGCCTCCCATTCACCCGGATATTCGGCCTCTGTCAAAGGCCGCAAATACTACCGAGAAGCCCTTCGAACCCTGAGGTTTTCTGCCGGGGATTTTGTTCTCGGATATTTTTCCAACAAGCGACTGATTCATTTTTCGCTACCCGTTCTCGAGGGCAGAACGACCGTTAACTCCGTCCTGGTAGGCGGCATCGATCTCAGCTATCCCAATTCCATGGTGGGGAAATTGACGCTGCCACCGGGAGCCAAAATCGTACTAATGGATCCCACCGGCGCCGAATTAGCGGGCGGTGATTCGGGCCAAAAGCACCCGAGTAATCCAGCTTCTCCATACCAATTTCAAGAGCTTGCCCAGGCTGCCTCCAAGGGGGCCTTCCTCGATCACTCCGTGAACGGCAAATACCTGACCGCCGTGCGAACCCTCACGCTGCCGAGCGAAAAAACACCCTACATGTTAATTAAAGTAGCTGTCCCCGAAGCCTTCGCGTTGGCAGATGCACGACAGGGCTTTCAACGAAATCTGATGCTGCTGTTCGGAATCGCAGCACTCGCAGGCCTTGTGGCGTGGTTGTTTGGAAATCGCTTTTTGGCCCGCCCCATTCTCCACCTAGCCCATGCTGCGGAAGATTTAGGCCAAGGACACCTGGACATACGGTGCGGCTTGGAAAGCCGAAATAAGGAAATTCGGTGGCTTGCACAATCTATCGACGCAATGGCCGATGCGATTCAGGCCCGGGATCTGGAACGGGAAAGTGGCCGAGAAACCTTGCTTGAAAGCCAGCAACTGCTGAATCTATTTTTCTCTCAGTCCATCGATGGTTTCTATATTGCAACCTCAGATCACCCGATCCTCTGGAACGATCGGATAGATAAAAACGCCACGGTGGATTACTTCCTGGATCACATGAGGATTCAGCGCGTCAATGCCGCCATGCTCGCGCAGTATCAGGCCGTGGAGACGGATTTCCTTGGCAAACCCATTCGGTCGTTCTTCTCCCACGACTTGGCCTCTGCCCGCGTAATGGTGCGAAATTTCCTCGACACGGGGCGCATGCGTCAAGAGGGCTTGGAATATAAACCAGATGGAACCCCCATTTGGATCGAAGGGGATTATCTCTGCATCTATGATTCCGAAGGTTTGGTGACCGGCCATTTTGGCATCCAGCACGATGTCACCGAACGAAAAGCCGTGGAACTGGCGCTCCGCACTAGCGAAGAGCGCTACCAGGGGCATTTTCTCCATTCCCCTGATTCCTTTTTCTGGATCGGGGTTCAGGAGAATGGGATTTTTGTCAGTGAAAGCATCAACCCGGCCCAGGAAGCTCAGGTCGGCCTTCGGAATCAGGATATTGCGGGAAAACAACTCCATGAATTTCTTCCGGCCGAGGCTGCCGAGAAGGTCACAGCCCGCTACCGGGAATGCGTGCAAGCCGAGAGGCCTATCACCTACGAGGAAGATTTCGATTTAGGCACAGGGCGAAAGTATTTCCAAACACAACTGGTCCCAATCCGCGATATCAATGGTCGAATTCACCGAATCGCAGGTGTGAGCAAGGATATATCGGACCGACGCAAGGCTGAAGATGAGCTGAGGTCGAGCCAAGAAATGTTCCGTGCGATCTTCGATCAGGCTTTTCAGATGGTCGGCTTGCTGGATACCTCCGGAACACTGCTTCAAGTCAACCAAACCTCCGTAGACTTCCTTGGGATTACCAAGGAGCAGGTGCTTGGACGCCCCTTCTGGGAAACCCCCTGGTGGAAGGATTCTGAAGCGGGTCAGCAAAAATTGCGCGAGGGCATTGCCCAGGCCGCCCAGGGACGCCTCGTTCGTTTTGAAACCATTCACCGAGATCATGAAGGCGCTGACCATTACATCGATTTCTCACTAAAGCCCTTTCGAGATCGTGAAGGCAATATCAAGCTTTTGATCCCCGAAGGCCGAGATATCACTGTGCGAAAGCAAACCGAAAAGGCCATTCAAGAGCAGGAACGCCTATTCCGGCTGCTCTTCGAGTGTTCTGGGGATGCCAACCTACTCATTGATGGACACCTGTTCGTGGATTGCAATGAAGCCACCCTGAAACTGCTTGGGGCACATCACAAAGAGGAAATACTCAATACCCATCCATCAATCTTCTCTCCCAAATGGCAACCCGATGGCCAGGATTCTCGCGAAAAGGCCGATGCGATAATCGCCATGGCCTTCAACCAGGGAAGTCATCGCTTTGAATGGGTTCACCGCAAACTTGACGGTACGGAATTGCCGGTGGACGTCATGCTCACGGCAGTGCCCTGGAAGGGGAAGTGGATTTTGCACACCGCTTGGCGAGATCTTACTGAAACGAAGCGCGCAGAGCGCGAACGGCAAAGCCTAGAAGCGCAGATCCAGCAAGCCCAGCGCTTGGACAGCCTTGGTGTGCTGGCTGGAGGCATCGCCCACGACTTCAACAACCTTCTTACCGCGCTTTTGGGAAATCTAAATCTGGCCCAGATGGCCATTCCGAGTAATTCCCCCGCCGTGCCCTACCTAGACAGCGCCGAAAGCACCGTCATGCGCGCTTCGGAACTCACGAAACAGATGTTGGCCTATTCAGGGAAAGGCCGATTCGTCGTAAAACTCCACGATTTAAATTTGGTGGTTCAGGAGATGACCCACCTTCTTCAGGTATCAATCCCCAAAAAGATTTCCTTAAGTCTCCTCCTGGCGGAAAACCTTCCACCTATCGAGGCCGATGGTGCGCAGATTCACCAAGTCATTTTGAATCTGGTGACCAATGCCGCCGACGCCATCGGAAATGAGGAAGGCGCAATTTCCCTCGCCACGAAGACCATCACCCTTGATGAAACCACCCTGGCCAGGGATTTCCCTGGCCAAAACCTTAACCCAGGTGACTTCGTAAGCTTAGAGGTTAGCGACACAGGGTGTGGGATCTCCCCTGAGACCATGGCGCGAATTTTCGAGCCATTCTTTACCACCAAGCCCACGGGTCGAGGCCTGGGTCTTTCAGCCATGCTGGGTATTCTTCGTGGCCACCAGGCGGGTATCCGGATTCAAAGCAAGGTCGGAGAAGGTTCGGCTTTTCTACTCGTTTTCCAACCCAAGGAAGGAAACGTTGACCCGCCAGCCCTGGTCAAACTCCAAGAACCCAGTGAATGCCATGCAACCATCCTGCTGGTCGACGACGAGCCCATGATCCTGGAAACAGCCCAGACTGCACTTGAGGCCATGGGGTACCACGTCATCCCCGCCAGGGATGGGTTAGAAGCCGTGAAACTATTTTGTGAACGCCAGGCTGAAATCGCCTTGGTCATCATGGATCTCACCATGCCGCGCATGGATGGGCAGGAGGCCTTTCAGGCCATGCTCGAAATCCAGCCAAATGTGCGGGTAATTCTTAGCAGCGGCTACAACGAACAGGAATCTGTGCAGAAAATGCTAGGACACGGGCTAGCGGGATTCCTCCCAAAACCCTATCCCCTTGCTGATTTGCGAAAAATCGTTAAGGATTCGCTTAAACCTTCGGAATGAATCAACAGCGGTTGGTCGCGAACCTCATGCAATTCATCGGATGGAATAAACCACTGGGCAGCCAATCCCGAAGACTTCTAGTCAAGGTTCGGCCCTTGGCGCATCATGACACGAGGTTAAGTTCTTTCAGAGGTTCCCATGTCCGAGTCCCCGCTCATCCGGCTGCGTAATTTAACCAAGGTCTACCTGATGGGTGACATGGAAGTGCGAGCCCTGGACGGCGTGGATATGGACATCATGCGCGGCGAATACGTCGCCATCATGGGCCCCAGCGGTTCGGGCAAATCCACCATGATGAATATGATCGGCTGCCTGGATACGCCCAGCAGCGGCGAGTATGACCTGAACAACAAGGTTGTCTCCGCCATGACGGACGACGAACTGGCCCAGATCCGCAACGAAGAGATTGGCTTCGTTTTTCAGACTTTCAACCTGCTGGCCCGCACCACGGCCCTCCAGAACGTCGAGCTGCCACTCATCTACGGTGGCGTCACGCCCAGCGATCGCCATGCGATGGCCAAAAAAGCCCTGGAAGACGTGGGCCTGGGACAACGTGCCGATCACATGCCCAATCAGCTCTCGGGCGGTCAGCGTCAGCGCGTGGCCATTGCCCGTGCCCTTGTGAACAGCCCATCCATCCTCTTGGCCGACGAACCCACGGGCGCCTTGGATTCCAAGACCAGCGTGGAAATCATGGCCCTGTTCGAAGAGCTCTACCAGAAGGGCAACACCATCATCCTGGTCACCCACGAAGAAGATATCGCTCGCCATGCCCACCGCATCGTCAAGTTATTGGACGGCAAGATCATTCACGATCAGCCCAATACGCCCATCAGCACCGAAGAACACATGGCCCATCTGCAGCTTTAATTAGCTGTTTTCCTCAAAGGGAAAGCGCGCCCAGGCCACCACACCAAGGACCAGGGCGAATCCTATCAGAACAGCCGCTGGCGCCAAAGAAGCTTGGAAGCCCAGGCCTCGCCAAGTCATGGCGTCCAGCCCATCCAGCGCCCACCGGGTTGGAAAGACCAGGGTGAATTTCTGGAGCCAGGGCGGAAAAACAAAGGCGGGTACCCAAGCCCCTCCGAGCATGACCATCACGAGCGTTGCCAGTATCGCCAAGCCCCGCGTAGCTTCGGGTGTTCGCCCCAGGGCCGCAATGAGGAGCCCAAAGGCACCCGTAAAGAGGGCAAAGGCGGCTGTGATCAGCAAAAAACCAGGGAAACTACCCTGGATCCTGACCCCAAAAACCATACGTGCCACGGCAAAGATCCCCAGCATGAGCACTGCAGCGATGACCGCTGAGCTAAGAATGCGAGCGACCAAAATGCTATGCCGACCGATGGGCGCCGTTCGCAAGCGCTTCCAGAGAGCGCTGCGGCGCAATACCAAAAGCGCCATGCCACCCTCTATTCCCATGAAAAGGATGAACTGCACTCCCATGCCCGCGAAACTATGGGCATAGCCGTTGTAGCGGACTCCAACCTTGGCGGTGACTTCCTCTTCCTTCAATTCGTAGGGAAGCTTCATGCCTGGAGCGCCATTGCCTTTGGTGGCACCGGTCTCGTTCAGGGTGGCCACGTTCCCGTAGAGATCCTTCAGAGCCTTTCGCGCCGCCGGATTGATGTTGGGGTTTTGGTCCGCAGCTTCGGCGTTTTCCTTGAGCATGCTGAGGCCCGAAGGCCCGCCAAACACTTCAGCCGAAACCACCTCCATGGTGTGCTGGGCCAGAAGGCCCCGCAGCATGGTGGCCTCGGTGGCCCTAGAGGGATCCACCAAAAGGATCAGAGTCGGCTTGGTCCCTGACTGGAAGAAGTTGCGGGTGGCAGAATCTCCAAAGCCTTTTGGGAGGAGCAAGGCCGCCACGGCCCTGCCCTTGCGAATTTCCTGGCGCACCACAGCGGCTTCGCTGGGGCGCAACTCAAGGGCCTTGTCACTTCCCAATCCAACAGCGAGTTTGATACTCAGTGGGCTTTGATCTTGATCCACCAACAGCACCGGAATTTTTGAGGCCTCGTGATCCTTGCCATTGAAGAGGAAACCCATGAAGGCTCCCAGCAGGATGGGCGCAGCAAAGGCCATCAACAGGGCGCGGCGATCCCGGAAGAAAACTTTGAGATCTTTCAAAAGTAAGGCCCAAATGGCGTTCATGCGTCCCTCAGGCTTCGGCCCGTCAGGGCGAGGAAAACATTTTCGAGGCTGGACCGTTCGCATTCCAGGTGGGACCACCGCAACCCGCGATCAGCAAGCTTCTGAAGCACTCGGGGCACATCGAGGCAAAGATCCTGAAGTCCTACCCGAAGGCGACCGCGGGTGAATGTCAGGCTCGAAACGCAGGCTTCGGTCTCCAAGCCGTCGAACGCGGATAGGGTCAATTCCGAATCAAAATCCACGCACAGCACATTCGCCACAGGCAGGCGTGTAAGCAGTCCCCCAAGCGTGTCCTCGGCCAGCATGCGACCGCTATCCATGATCACGATGCGATCACAAAGCCGTTCCGCCTCTTCCATGTAGTGGGTGGTATAGAGCAAGGCCTTTCCCGCCGCTCGCAGGGCTTCCAGGGTTTCAAAAATGGCGTTGCGGCTCTGAGGATCCACCCCTACGGTGGGTTCGTCCAAAATCAATAACGCTGGATCGTGAAGCAAAGCCACGGCGAGGTTCAAGCGTCGCTTCATGCCGCCACTATAGGTGGCTACGGAATCCTTGCGGCGATCATGCAAACCCACCGATTCCAGGACCCGCACCTTGGCCGCTTCCAGATCCTTGCCCCCAAGACCATACAGCGCACCAAACAGGGTGAGGTTCTCCTCGGCCGTAAGGTCCTCGTAAAGCGCCATGTCCTGAGGCACGAGGCCCAGTTGACGTTTCAGAGGATCTTGATCGCCCTGGATTTTTCGCCCTTGAATGCGAACCTCACCGGCGTCTGGAATCAGCAAGCCCGCAATCATGGCAACGGTCGTCGTTTTCCCCGCACCGTTGGGGCCTAGCAGGCCCAGGATTTCGCCAGGCCGTAGCTGAAGGGAAAGACCATCCACAGCCTTGCGAGTGCCAAAGGCCTTTTCGATCTTCAGCACATCGAGCATCGAGGCTCCTCAAAGGTGGTTCAGGAGAAACTGCCATTCCTTCAGTTCCACGGGCGTGACCGAAAGGCGATTGCCCCGCTGGAGCAAACGCATTCCAGCGAGTTCGTCGAATTCCCGAATAACCGTCAAGGGAAGCAGGACTGTTTTTCGCACCAAACGAATTTCGACGTGATACCAGCGCGGATTTTCCAACGTAGCCTTGGGGTCGAAATAGGGACTAGCTGGATCGAATTGCGTGGCATCGGGATAGGCCAAGCGACTTACTTCGGCCAAGCCTGCGATGCCAGGCTCGGCGCAGGAGGAATGATAGAAGAGCACACCATCCCCGACCTTCATCTCGTCCCGCATGAAGTTCCGCGCCTGGTAGTTGCGTACACCCACCCAAGGGATGGAACCATCCCGCACCAGGTCATCGATGCTGTAGTCCGAGGGCTCGGATTTCATTAACCAGTGGCGCAAGACTTCCTCCGAATACAAATTCGAGGTTATCCCACCAAGGCGGCCATGTCCTCCGGAGTACCGACAGAACTTGCCTTGATTTCGATCCCGGCTTCTTTGGCCATGCGGCCTGCGATGCCGGAAAGCACCTTGCCGGGGCCCAGTTCCAGAAACGTGGTGACGCCTTCGGCAAGCAACAGGCGCACGATGGATTCCCAGCGAACAGCGCCAGGAATCTGGCGAATGAGGCCATCCCGCAGTTGCGCAGGATCCGAAACAAGCTTCGCATCGACGTTATTGACCAATGGGCACATGGGGGCCTGGAAGGTCAGGGCCTCCAGAACTGGCGTCATATGGGTCTTGGCCGGTTCCATCAGAGGGCTATGGAAGGGAGCGCTCACAGGCAACTTCATCATCTTGCGTCCGCCCTTGGCCTTCAGGATTTCCATGGCGGCTTCCACAGCTTCCGCGTGGCCGGCGATGACCACCTGACCCGCGCCATTGAAGTTGGCGGGCACAACGATCTTTCCGGTCTTCTTAGCAGCCTCAAGGCATCCCGCTTCGACATCCGCGACTACCATTCCAATGATGGCGGCCATGGCGCCGACACCCACAGGCACGGCGACCTGCATGGCTCGACCGCGCTCACGCACGGTGCGCACTGCATCGGCAAAGGCCAGGCTACCCGCTGCCACCAGCGCGCTGTACTCGCCCAAACTGTGCCCCGCAACGAAATCGGGTTTGGGCAAACTCGCGCCATAAGCCTTCACCACCATGATGCTGTGCGTGAGAATGGCAGGCTGAGTATGTTCGGTGAGCTTCAGCGTCTCTTCGGGGCCTTCGGCCATCAGCTTGGAAAGCCCGAATCCCAAGGCCTCATCCGCCTCCTGAAGCACTGCCTTCGCAGCGGAATTGGCCTCGGCCAGGGCCATGCCCATGCCCACGGCCTGAGAACCCTGTCCAGGAAACAACCACGCAACTTTGCTCATGTTGGACTCCAAAAAGAACAGGGCGGCCCGAGAGCCGCCCTGGATAATCGTGCTACGAATGCATCCGACTCGAACTTAGTTGCCGGCCATCTGGGCGGCAACTTCAGCGACGAAGTCATCTTTGCGCTTCTCGAGACCTTCGCCCATGGTCCATTTCACGAACCGACGGACCGTGAGCTTCTCGCCCATTTCGGCAGTCTTCTGGGAAATGTACTGCTCCACGGTGACGTCCTGGTTCATTACAAAGGCCTGCTCGTAGAGGCAGGAATCCTTGTAGATGGAGTTCAGCTTGCCTTCGACAATCTTCTCGACGATGTTGGCGGGCTTGCCGGTGGCCTCGGCCTGGGCGCGGGCGATCTCTTTTTCCTTTTCGATGAAGTCCTGAGTAACTTCATCGCGACGCACAAAGCAGGGCTGAGGATCATGAGCCGCGCAATGCATGGCGATCTCGCGAACCAAGCGCTGGAAGCCCTCGGTCTTGCCCACGAAATCCGTTTCGCAGTTCACTTCGATCAGCACGCCCACCCGACCACCAGGGTGGATGTAGGCTTCCACGATGCCTTCAGCAGCGATGCGATCGGCCTTCTTCGCGGCGGCGAGCATGCCCTTCTTGCGAAGCCAGTCGCCAGCCTTTTCAATGTCGCCATCGTTTTCTTCGAGGGCCTTCTTGCAATCCATCATGCCGAGACCCGTGCGGTCGCGGAGGGCTTTCACGTCCTGTGCAGTAAATGCCATTTCAATCTCCTCCAAAGAGTGTGAAATCGTAAAACGCTTCTACCGTGGGAAACCGAACTGCGGCTTCTTCTGGCGAGACTACGCTTCGCCACCCTCGTTCATCTTTTCGGCCATCATGGCCTTCATATCGACGTTCTCGGACTTGTCCTGGAAGGACTGGCGCCCTTCGAGGATGGAGTCGGCCACGCGCTCGCAGAAGAGCAGGATGGAACGGATCGCATCGTCGTTACCGGGAATCACGTAGTCGATCTTGTCGGGGTCGCAGTTCGTGTCCACGATGCCCACGATCTTGATGCCCAGCTTGCTGGCTTCGGTGATGGCGATGTCTTCACGATGGGGATCCACAACGAAGATGACGTCGGGCACACCGCGCATATCGCGAATGCCGTGGAAGGCACCGTCCAGCTTGGTGCGCTGGCGATCCAGGGTCAGGATTTCCTTCTTGGTCATCAGAGCAGTGCGAGCGGGATCGTTCAGGATCGCTTCGAACTCTTTGAGCTTGTCCAAGGACTTCTTGATGGTGGCAAAGTTGGTGAGCATGCCGCCCAACCACCGATTGTTCACGTAGTGAGCGCCGCAGCGCGCGGCCTGCTCGGCGATCAGTTCCTGGGCCTGGGGCTTGGTGCCCACGAACAGGAAGTTCTTGCCTTCGCTGGCGGCCTTGGTCAGAAAGTTTGCGGCCTGGTTCCACAGGCGCAGGGTCTTCTGCAGATCGATGATGTAGATGCTGTTCCGAGCGCCAAAGATGTACTTCTTCATCTTGGGGTTCCAGCGCTTGGTCTGGTGCCCGAAGTGCACACCGGCTTCGAGCAATTCCTTCATTTGAATGGCAGCCATGATGGCCTCCTCAACAAATCCAACGGCCTGTGGCCGAGGTAGCGGCGTCGCCGCGGTTGGGATGAAAGGCGGTCACCCGCCCGATTCGGCCGAAATCACTTCCGGCCCGGTGAAACTTCGGGGAGCCGCAGCTCCCCGATTTGAAAAACATGCAATTTTTCGAAAAACTCGAAAAATTAACGCTTGGAGAACTGGAAACGACGACGGGCGCCCTTCTGTCCGGGCTTCTTACGTTCCTTCATGCGAGGATCGCGAGTCAGCAAACCAACCTGACGGAGGGTGGCGCGGAGCTGATCGTTGTAGCGCAGCAGGGCGCGGGAGATGCCCATGCGGATGGCCGAAGCCTGACCGGAGGGGCCGCCACCAGCGACGGTGACATGGAAATCGAACTTGCCGGACATGTCGGTGATGGACAAGGGCTGGTTCACGACCATGCGCAGCACGGCATTGGGGAAGTAGTGTTCCAGAGTCCGGCCGTTCACCATGATGGTGCCAGTGCCAGGACGCATGAAGACACGGGCAGCGGAGGTCTTGCGACGTCCGGTTCCATAGTTCTGAGAAATCGCCATGGTTGCCTCGAGTGATTACAGTTTGATAGTCAGGGGTTCGGGCTTCTGGGCGTCGTGCTGATGATCGGCGCCGTCGTAGACCTTGAGCTTGCGATACATGGCACGCCCAAGAGGACCCTTAGGAAGCATGCCCTTGACAGCAGCTTCGATGATGCGATCGGGATGGGTGATCTGCATACGATCCGCGCGGATTTCCTTCATGGAACCAGGACGGGTCGTGGTGCGGCGATACATTTTCTGCTGAGCCTTACGCCCGGTGAGAACCGCCTTGGAGGCGTTCACAACCACGACATGGTCACCCATATCAAGGAAGGGAGTCCACGTGGGTTTCATCTTGCCAGACAGGATGTCAGCAAGCACGGTACTCAAGCGGCCCACGGGAATGCCGGTGGCATCCACGAGGAACCACTTTCGGTTCATCTGATCTTCAGCCTTGGGAAAATAGGTGCTCATGGCCATTACTCCGGTGCCTTTGGCGTCGCATGCGCGGCCCACCCTCGGCAGGTCGCAGAAAGGAAACCTTATCGCTGAAGCACCTCAAGGTCAAGAATGAATTTCCGGACAAGCGCTGGGTTTCACCAAGTTCCAGAGCTCCTGAGCCACTCGCGAGGCCCCTAAACCATCCACGAGTCCCATCCCATCACGGGTTTGCTCTTGGCGAGCTTCCTGCCCGATTGGCCCCAGCCACTGAGCCAAAGCCTCGACTACTGTCGGCAACGCGACCTCGGGACCATCCCCCAAGCTGAAACAACCATTGGATTGAGCGACATCACCGATCATGCGGGCTTGGCGCTCATTCTGCCCCCAAGCGGCTACTGGCACTCCCATGCAGAGCGATTCCGCGAGGGTCAGCCCCATGGCACACCACATGGCGTCGTATTCCGGAATGCGCCGGGTCAAATCGGGCAATTGGGGAACGACAGTGCAACCGGACACTGATGGGCCTTTAACACCCTGGGGAGCCACCAACGTAGCCTTGCCCATCCAACGCCCGGAAGAAACCAAGTTCGTCAGAACTTCAAAAGCCCGCTGAGCCAAGCCGGGGCCATCCGTCCCCCCAAAGGTAAGGAGAAGCTTGTGAACCGAAAGAGGCTGCTGGGATTCGCGGCGGGGACGCAGTTGGGTCGCCAAAGGGCTGACCACTACATAGTCCAGGCCTCGAAGTACCCGGCACGAACCATGGCTGGTTTCGCAGGGGCGAATCTTTCGTCCACCACTATTTTTAACGGGTGTCGCAGGCCAGTAGATTCCCTCCAAATAGGGCTGAAATAACAAGTCGGCCTGCTCATGAGCCTCGCCATCATCTTCCATAACGGCGACCTTGAGGGGGCGCAGTGCCTGGATCTGGGCTGCTGTCGTATCCCACTGATCCACGAGCACAACGGAGGCTTGATCTCGCAAGCTATCCGGTATTGCGGCATCCAACCGTTCTCCGAGATCCACAACTTCGAAGGCAAGCGGTTGATCCAAAAACGGATGCAGTCCACCACCTACGCGGCGAGCCCGTGCATCGCCACTCACCGCCAGACAGGTTCGCCCGCCCAGGGCGGTCCAGGACTCGTGAATCGCCAAGGCACGCGCCACATGGCCCAGGCCTAGCCGGAGATCGGTATGAACGCGAAGGAGGAGGAGTGGCGGCATGGGCATCTTGGTTTCAATCCAAAGAGTCTGCCAAAGAAGTGAAAACGCTGCAAAGGCTTCTCTAAAAATTCGGGGATCAACCATGACCGTTAAGACCGATCTCGACGCCTACCTGCAGAGCTTCCTTGATCGAAAAAAGAATCTCCATAAGTCCGAAGAGCCCGCGTTCCGAGCCGCCATCGGCAAGACGACCGCGCCAACGGCACAGGAGATGGCCGCAGCCGCCCAAAAGCAGGCGGTCTTGGATCATGTCGTCCTCGTTATGTCCGCACCAATGGACCCGCAGGCGCCTCGCTATGCGGCTGACGCGGTGCGAACCAAGACGTTCATTGATGGGGTTCGAGTTTCGTTCAAAGTCATGGGCGTTGAATCGGCGCCAACATCAGGGAAAGGGGTGCCCCTCGGCGAAGCCAGGACGAGGGTTGATGACCTCGGGCGCCGAAGCCACGGGCCAACCGTCCTCGAAATAGGCTTCCTTGTAGCGTGCGTACCGAGTCCAAACGCTCTTAACCAGCGTTCGTTGCTCAACGGAAAGTTCGCGTTTCACGGTCGCTGGCCAGCCCGCAACTAGGGTATGGGGAGGAGCCTGGAAGCCCTCACGCACCAGGGAACCAGCCGCCACTAGGCAACCTTCACCAATTTCTGCGCCATCCATGATGGTCGTGCTCATGCCAATGAGCGCACCCTTGCGAATGGTGCAGCCATGCAGCATCACGTTATGGGCGATGCTGACTTCCTCTTCGATCAGCAGGGGGAATCGATCATTGGTTACGTGAAGACAGGAAGCATCCTGAATATTGGTGCGGGCACCGATGCGAATCCAGTTCACGTCACCTCGAATCACACAGTTAAACCAAATGGAGACATCGCCCTCGATGGTCACATCGCCGATCACGGTGGCATTGGGCGCCACAAACACGCGGTCACCCAAGCGTGGGGCCATGCCTTGAAAGGGGACGATCATGAAAACCTCCGGAGCATACCTGCTGGCGCCTCCACCGGATTCTATTAGGCTTGGCAGGTGGCCATCCACTCAAACTGGGCCACTCGAACACGGAGCTCGCATGCTGGAACACCTGATTCCGTCGCGACGCAACCCACCGGGGGAAGAACCCATCTTTGCCCTAAACGCCGAAGCCCTGAAGCGCCGAGCCAGCGGGGAACAAGTCGTCAATGCCACCTTAGGTGCACTGACCGACGATACGGGCCGCATCGTAATTCACGAAACGATCCGAGAACTTTGGAAGGAGCTTACCCCCGAAGAAGTCGCGCCCTACGCTCCATTACTGGGTGATCCGACCTATCTCAAAGCCATGGTCCAACGCTACTGGCCAAAGCTCGAGAGCCCCGGAGCCGCCTGCGCCACCCCCGGAGGGAGCGGAGCTCTGGCGTTGTCGGCCCGCAGCTTCCTGGAGCCGGGCATGGCCATCCTGACGGCAGCACCCTATTGGGGGCCCTACAACCTTTTCGCCGCCGAAGCTGGCTGCCAGATCGTGGAAGCTCCCTACAAGACCGCTGACCAACCTCTCGATTTGGACGCCTGGAGCCAGGCTGCCGAAACCCTCATGAACCAGCAGGGGCGACTCCTGGTCTGGCTTAACGATCCCTGCCAGAACCCCACCGGCTTGAGTCTGAATCACGCAGATCGCGAAGGGATTTTGGAACTGCTGGCCCAGCAAGCCTTGCGAGGTCCTGTCGTGCTTTTGCTTGATAGCGCCTACCTGGACTACACCGCAGATCCAGCCCATGTTCGGGATGCCCTGGATCAATATGCCGCCTTCGCCGAAACGGGCCCGGTCCTAATCGGCGCCGCCCTTTCCATCTCCAAATCCATGACGATGTATGGCGCTCGCGGCGGTGCCTTGGCCTTCCCCTGGTGCCAAGACCCCACCCTTACCACGGCCCTGGGCCTCGAGTGCCGGGGCCTCTGGTCAGCGGCGCCCAAGGCCGCGCAGGCTCTGGTCATCCGCCTCGCTCAGGATGGCCACCGGCAGGAAAGGCTCAACGCCGAACTCCGGCATTGGTCCGAAGTGCTCGAATCGCGAGCCATGGCCCTGGACTCGGCGCTCCGCACGGAAGGGCTAACGGGTGCCGCGTGGCACGGAGGCTTCTTTGTGACCCTTCGGGTGCATGAGCCCAGTGCCGTTACGGAAAGCTTGCGGGCGCAGGGTGTCTTCGTGGTGCCGGTGAGCACGGGAATCCGAGTCGGCATCTGCAGTCTGCGGGCCGCAGACGCTCCGCGCTTCGCCAGAGCCTTGAAGAACCTTGGCTAGACTTCCAGTCCAGGTCTGCTAAACTGACTGGCCGCGGGCGTATAACTCAGCGGTAGAGTGCTATCTTCACACGGTAGAAGTCCCAGGTTCGAACCCTGGTACGCCCACCACTCAAGCCCCCCAAGCACTCGGGGGCTTTCGCTTTGGAAGGCCCACCATGCCCTTCATCAACGCCACCCAAGTTCGCGTCGGGATGATCATCAACTTCGAGAACGAGCTCTGTCGCGTCACCTACGTGGAGCATCAGACACCGGGCAATCTGCCCGCCCGCATCCAGACCCGGATGAAACGCCTCAAGGACGGAATTAATCGCGAGAACCGGTTCGGTTCCAGCGAGAAGATCGACAAGGCCAGCCTCGAACAGCACCAAATGGAATACCTCTACGAGGACGGCGACAAGCTGGTCTTCATGAACAACGAAACCTACGAACAGCTCGAACTCGCCAAGGAAATCATGGGCGACGATCTCGTGTTTCTGACCCCCAACATGCAGGTTGAAGTCGAATTCTACGAAGAAGCCGCTCTTTCCGTGGCCCTGCCCCCCAGCGTGGTTCTAGAGATCATCGAAACCGAGCCCGTAATGAAGAACGCCAATGCCACCGGCTCCTACAAACCCGCCAGGATGGAAAACGGCATCAACGTGAACGTGCCCCCCTACATGGAGAGTGGCGAAAAAATTCGCGTGAATACCACCGACCGTTCCTACATGGAGCGCGTCAAGTAGGTATTTCCTCTACCCTTCTTAAAATGCCCCTTTCGGGGCATTTTAATTTCAGATTTTCGGCGCTTCCATTCCGTAATCCGACCAGCCTTCCTTGGCTGGTCCGTAGATGCTCGGCACCTTTAGCGCCGCTTGGCGCATGAGCACGGTCATCTGCCCGCGGTGGTGCACCTGATGGGTGATGAGCACCCAGAAGGAGACGCCGCGCTTCCACTTCTCCCCGTACATATCATCTTCAAGGCTCAGTTCCGCATCCGTCCACGCCGCAATGGACTTCAACAGCGAGACGCTGGCCTTGGCGTAGGCATCGCGGATGATGCTCATCGACGCCGGCGGGTCGGCCATGACGCCGGCTGTTATCAGATGTGCGCCTTCAAGCTCTAAACCCAAACGCCCAGGCATCTCAATGAGAGATTCGACTAAATGCCAGGCCATGCGCTGAAGATCGCGATGCTCAGCATTAATGGACTGGGCCAACGCACCATCGGGAATGGCGTCGAAAACGTTCAACGTCAATTCGGATTCCTTGGTCCAACAGGCTCTGAAATCTTCCAACACACGAAACATGCGTCCTCCTTGGGGTTTCCCCGTGGGAGATCGATTGTAGACCCCGCGAGTCTCAGATCAACCCTGCGGCACGCAGCTGCGCCTGAAGGCGTGCGGCACGGAACAGGGGCGCCCTGTATTCCAAAATGGAGCCACTCGCAGGCCGCTTGGCGAGACGAGCCTCGAGATGCTCCAAGCGCGGAAATACATCCAAGAGCTCTTCCAACCGCTGCTCCCGCCAAAGACCCATGACCAGAAGGGTCATCAGGCCCTCAACCTGCTCGGGATCCGGCGTCGCTTCGTCCTCCAGGATTTCCAACATGAACCGCCCTTCCCGCGCCAACGCCTGGCCATCCCCCTCGCGGGCATAGATCCCCGCCAAGGCATTGCAAATCGCAAGGCGCAGATCATTCGGCGGATTTTCGATTCCCCTTAGAATTCCCCGGGCGCGCTCCAGCAAAGCCGGATCAGGATCGGCTTGAGCTTCCGCCTCTTTGATGAGCAGCTCAGCCACCAGAGAGTGAACATTCCCCAAACGTGATTCGGCTTCCCCACGAAGCTCCTTGATGGCACCTGCCTTCCCTGGGCCATTTTCCAAACGATTCAGCCGCCAACGGAGGTTTTGCTCCATGCCTCGGGGCTGATCTCGAGTCACTGGGTCTAGGGCAGCCAAGATCCATTCGGGCTCCCGTTTCAAGAGGGCTTCCTGTCCAGGCATCAAACGCGAGCCGAGGCGCGCAGCCAAGGCGTTGAGTTTTTCCCCACGATCCCGAAGCAAGGGTTGCCCCGCGGCAAGCCCTGGCAGACTCGGAACAGGCTCGTCGAGGTCTAGGCGAAGCACACCATCGATCCAGGCAACCAAGGCCTCCCGTGCGGTGGCCTCCCGTCCTCGCCCTAGCGCAGTGCGGAAGCGCAACCCCAGAAGCTCCAAACCCTCCTGGGGTTGCGGTGGACCCAAGGCTTCTTCAAGCTCAACGAAACGCCCCAAGCTGGCAAGCAGGCGAAGGCGTGCTTCAGGGTCACGGCCTGCGGGCTCCTCCAAATGCAATCTAAGGCGGATAAGAGCTTCGGCTTCTTCCCGATTCCCGGCCTTGCGCTGCAAGGAGGAAAATTCCGCCAGCGCCTCCCAAAACTGCCCCTGTGGTTTATCGGGCCGAGCCAGGACCGGCCCATCTGCCTGCAGCACACGGGTGGCCTCCTGCAGCAGGCCGAGGTGCGCATGGATGCGCAAGATACTCGAAGCCTCCCACACCAACCGGAGCCGTGCTTCGGGCGAAGTCTCCGTGCGAAGGGCTTGAAAAAGTTGCTCTGCCTCCAGTTCCCAATCGCCCAACAGTCGCGCAATGCGACGCCGAAACTCGGGGGACTTCGCCGCGATGGCGGTGCCATCCATCCGCCTCAACAAGCGGCGCGCTCCCGAATCCACAGGGGTTCCCAGGAGTGCCGCGCCTAAATTCATTGCGGGATTTTCATGTGTACTCATGAGCACGTTGGCGTCCAGCCGCTCCAGAAGTGCGCCCAGATCTACCCGAAAAGCCTCGCTGCCTTTGCGGGCCGCAAGCCGCCATACACTTTCGGCACTGGATTTAAGGGCAACGGCAGCCACCCGATGGGTGAGGGTTTCCGACGAGGGTTCCCGTAGCCATAGTTGCGCCAGATATCCGCTAAATTCAACCATGGGCTCGGTTTCGGCCACAGTCAGCCACGGGCCATACCGTTCCTCTACCGCCAACGCGAGATCCTTTTCCAACGCACCATCCGTGCCTTTGACGAGGCGAAACCTTAGGCGGAGAGCTTCTTCCCTCCAGGCGGTACCGCGGAGCCCACCCAACTCGCAGAGAAGCGCCAGGGACTCCAGTTCGGGTACCCGTTGGGGACTTTCGGCGGGCAGGATCTTCCGGCGCTCCCGCCAACGCATGCCCATTCGTTGAACGGCCCGGCCATAGCGACGCTCGCCAATCACGCCATCGCCAGCGAGAACATCGAGGGAACCCTGGGCGGCTTCCAACAAGGGCAACGCTAGGCTTTCCGGGGCAAGGCCTCGTCGAGCACCCGAAAGCAGGGAAGCGGCCTGAGCACGAAAAAGCTTCACCCGCGCGGGATCGACCTTGGCCTCCAACCCCATCATTGCAGCCACCGCTCGGCAGAACCGAAACGCCTCAGCCTCCAGTGGCGAGGGCGCTGGAGCGGTGCAACCGGGGAGAAGCAACGCGGTAAGCATTGGGCGGTTATTCGCTGGGTTTTAAACTCTTGGCCAATAGCTGGGTACGGATGAACTCATCCAGGTCGCCATCCAATACTTTCTGGGTCTGACTCGTTTCGCAGCCTGTGCGATGGTCTTTCACCATTTGGTAGGGCTGCAGCACGTAGCTGCGAATCTGACTGCCCCAGGCCACATCGGATTTTTCCCCCGAGGCGGCGGCCACCTTCTCTTCGAATTTTTTGCGCTCCACTACGTAAAGACGCGCCTTCAACACCTTTAGGGCCGTAGCCCGGTTCTTGATTTGGCTGCGCTCGTTCTGGCAACTCACCACGATGCCCGTGGGCAAATGAGTGAAGCGCACGGCAGATTCGGTGCGGTTGACATGCTGGCCACCCGCTCCGCTCGCACGGAAGACATCGATTTTCAGGTCCTTGTCAGGAATATCCAGATCGATATCTTCATCGAGTTCGGGGCTTACATAAACCGCGGCAAAGCTGGTGTGGCGTCGTTTAGCCGAATCAAAGGGGCTGATCCGAACGAGACGATGCACCCCGGCTTCGGCGCGCAAATAACCATAGGAATACGGCGCACTCACGATGAAGGTGGCACCCTTCACACCCGCCTCGTCACCATCTTGATAGTCGATCATTTCGGTCGGCCAGCCCTTGAGCTCGCAATAGCGCAGGTACATGCGCAGGAGCATGGCGGCCCAATCGCAACTTTCCGTGCCGCCTGCGCCGGGAGCGATGGCCACGATGGCATTGGCTCGATCCAAATCGCCACTGAGCATCATCCGCAACTCAGAGGAATCCACCGATTGACGAAGGCTGGCTTCCAACACTTCGGCTTCGCCCAGCATTTCGGAGTCATCCCTGGATAATTCCAGGGCAGTTTCAAGGTCCTCGAGCCCTCCGCTCAGTTTTTTGGCCGTGGCAATATCGTCCGTCAGCAAGCCGCGAGCCATGAGGACCGGCTTGGCAAGATCGGGGTTATCCCAGAAACCCGGCGCCGCGGATTTCTCTTCGATTTGCTCCAATTCCAGAGCCTTACGCTCCGGATCCAGGTGAGCTACCAGTTGGTGCACGCGGGGTACCAGTTCGTTTTTGGCCCGCACTAGGGTTTCAAAATCCATCGTTTCTTCCGGGTTGAAGGACGCTCGGGAGGGAGCGTCTATCCTCAACTTTAAGCCATTCGGGCCTTTCCTGCTTCCCGGTATCCTGGAGGAATGGCCGATATCACCACCGTACTGCCCGACGATTTGGAGCCCACCAACTGGGGGGCTCTCACTGGGCATAGCGAAACGGCCCTGGCGTTCTGTCGCTGGGAGCACCCGAATCCGCTTGGGCGCGTGGTGATTGCCCACGGCTACGGTGAACACAGCGAGCGTTATCGCCATATCGCCTTTTGGCTGCACGAAAGAGGCTGGTCGGTATCGGCCATGGATCATCGAGGCTTCGGCCGCAGCGGTGGCATTCGCGGCGATGCGGATGGAATCCACGGCTTTGTAGATGATTTGGTTCATTTCCTTCGCCATGAACGCCGCTACGACGCCGAACGGGTGGGTGCCGCACCCAGAGTCATGGACGGCATGCCCTTGCCCCCCGCTCCCGTCATTCCCCAGATTCTCCTAGGACATAGCTTTGGCGGGCTTGTTTCCCTGCTGGCACTGCTGTGGCATGCCGACACCATGGAAGGTCTCGTGCTTTCTAGTCCCGTGGTCAAGCTGCGCGACATCAGCCTGCCCCTGAAAATCCTTCAAAAATTGCTGCTCTGGGTGGCCCCCCACAAGCCCTTGGACCTGCCCAATATCAAAGAAGAAGCCTGCTCGGATCCGATTTTTGTTCAGCGCTATTGGGCCGACCCACTCTGTCATCGCTTCGCCTCGGCGGCCTACCTCGAGTCCCTATATCAAGGCCGAAGCGAAGTTTTACACCTGGGCCACGAGCTGGATCGCCCCATACTGTTGCTGGAGGCGGGAAACGATTTAATCGCCGATCCCGATGCCTCCGAAGAACTCTGGGCTAACGTCACTCCCGCCATCCTTTCCCGCCATCGACTCGAAGGCGTCAAACACGAAATTTTTCATGACTTGCGCCGATCCGAAGCCTTGGAGATTCTGGCCCCTTGGCTAGAAGACATTCTTCGCCAACAAGCCCGGAACCCTCGCCCCACTCACGCCACGAATGTATGAGAACTGAAGGGAAATACATGCAACTGAGAACTCTCGCACTGCCTCTGCTGCTCATCACCCT
>JAIFMW010000190.1 GCA_020048105.1 Deltaproteobacteria bacterium
GGCGGCCCTAGTTCGCGTGGACGGACACGCCATGTGGGCCAACTCGGCAGCCTTGAAGGTCGCCGGTATCACAGCCGCGACGGCCGATCCCAAGGGGGGACAGATACTCCGCGATGCCACCGGGAACCCCACGGGCATCCTGCTGGATATGGCCATGGAATTAGTTAGCGAAGTGCTGCCTCCACCCACCATGGAACAACGAGAAGCCTGGGTTAAGCACGGTCTTTTGGCACTTCGAAATTTGGGATTTACAGCGGCCTGCGATATGGGTGGCGATGCCGCGACCCTTGCGATCTATCGCCGCCTAGCCGCCGCCAAGGCCCTGCCCATTCGAGTGTTCAGCTATTTCGATAACGAACCCGCGGTTCTACTTGCCGAACTCAAACACCCCCGCGCGAAAAAGCTGTCCTTCTTCCAGGTGCAAGGGGTCAAGTTCTATTTCGACGGCGCTCTCGGCAGCCGCGGCGCCCGCATGCTGGCTCCCTACGCCGATGCTCCGAGCACTCAGGGAATCTGGGTGATGGACCCTAAAAAGCTAGCTCAGATCGCCAGCCAGGTGCTTCGGGCCGGGTATCAGCCGGCGGCCCATGCCATTGGCGATGCGGCCAACCACGCCGCCCTGGTAGGGCTTGGCAAGATTCAGGGAAAGACTGCTGGCATTTTTCCCCGCATCGAACACGCCCAAATCGTGACGCCCGCCGATGCCACCGCCTTCGGCAAAGCTGGACTGGTGGCTTCGGTCCAGCCCATGCACATGGCCGATGACCACGCCTGGACCCCCACGCGCCTCGGCCCCGATCGCCTGGATCGCGCCTTCCCCTGGCGGACCTTCACCCAAGGGGGTGCCAAGCTGGTCTTCGGCAGCGACGCCCCCATCGCCGATGCCAACCCCTTTCTGGCTATGGCCGCCGCCGAAACCCGGCAGGATGCAACCGGGGACCCATTGGGTGGCTTCTTGCCCGAACACCGGTTGACTCGGGAAGAAACCATTCGGGCCTACACCCATGCCACCGCCCAGGTGCTCGGGCACAAGGAGATGGGCGTCATCAAAACAGGTGCCGTGGCCGATCTCCTCTGGGTTCAGGCGCCCATCACCACCCTCAACCCCACCGAACTGCGAAAACTCAAACCGGGTCGGATGTGGGTCAATGGAGTGCCCATCGCCGCCAATGAAGCGCCCCAATGAACCTCCAACAATGACGGATCGGACTACACCCTTTTCATCGGTGTCCATCGGTGTTCATCGGTGGCTTGATTTTATTTCTGGTTCAACGAGCCACCGAAAATTGAAACAAGAACAAAAATTTTTGGCCACCGATGAACACCGATGGATACCAATGAACAAGACCTCCGCGATCCTCCGCTTTTCTCCGCGCCTCCGCGTTGAGCTTTTCGCTGGGATTTTGGATTCACTGGAAAACCAATGCCCTAAACACTTGCAAGGAATAAAAAACAAGATGCATTGCGCAGTTACCTGGACAAATGGTTTTAGCTGCCAAGTAAAAAGCAGAAACGCTGAGACGCGGAGAAAAGCGGAGGATCGCAGAGTTCCTGCACGCAAGTGGTGGAGTGAAAAGCAATGGCTACGGGCTATCCCACCCGAGTCACTAAAAGGATATTGGCTGAGCGCTTGCAGTCGTTTGGACGAACCAATAGAGCCACTCTTCATACAGCGGCGTTCCACTTTCTCCGTCATTTTCTCCACGACGAAACTCAACCGACAGCTAGTTGTGTTGTAAGATTTTTCATTTTTCCGACCATCCCTGAAAACCAGCTATTGAAACGAGATCCCATGTCCCTCCGCCCTGCCCAGCCCCTTCTCGCCCCTTCCCTTCTTTCCGCCGATTTCACGCGGCTCGGTGATGCCCTCAGGTTGCTGGAAGAAGCCGGTAATTGCATCGTCCATGTGGATGTGATGGATGGGCGCTTCGTCCCCAATATCACCATCGGCTTACCCGTTGTGGCGTCCCTGCGCCAGGCGACCAAACTGCCCCTCGACTGCCACCTGATGATCGTAGAACCGCTGCGCTACGCTACCGAATTTGTTGCAGCCGGTGCCGACTGGGTGAGCGTGCACCAGGAAGCCGATCCCCATCTCCACCGAACCCTGGCCGCCATCCGCGCTGCTGGCGCCAAGGCCGGCGTGGTGCTCAATCCTTCGACGCCCGTAGAAACCCTGGTGGATCTGGTGGGCGATTTCGATTTCGTACTACTCATGAGCGTGAATCCTGGCTTTGGCGGCCAGAGTTTCATCCCTCGCGTGGTGGACAAAATCAAACGCCTGGATGCCCTGCGCACCCAGCGGAACATCCCCTTTGTGATCCAAGTGGATGGCGGCGTGAGCCTGGATAATGCCCAGGATTTAGTGCGGGCAGGCGCCGATGTTCTGGTGGCGGGAAACGCCGTATTTAAGTCGACGGATCCGGTCAGGGCGATCCAAGGGTTGTTAGCGGAAATGAGGCAGGGGCAAGATTCCTAGGCCCTTTTCATGGCTTAAATCGATGAAACACCTGGACGGCCTGTCTTTCGGCCGGAAGAGGCCGATCTTGCGATTGTTCCGAGAAATCCGATAAAATGGAGGGGTCCCCCCTTAATTTTCCGGAGAAGCTATGAGCATCTCTTTGCGGTTGCCCTCCTGGGCCCTGGTTTCCTTTGCGATCCTCACTCTGGTTGCTTGCGGCGGGGGCGTTGGAATCATTGCAGTGCCCAACGACTCGGTGAAGCCGGCCTTCACACTTACGCTTAGCCCCGATTCCCTGCAGGCTGTTGTCCCTGCCAGTGGAACCACCTCTACCATTCAAACGGGTGTGCAGGTCGTCCCCAGCGGTGGTTTTTCCAATGTCGTCACCTTCAGCCTCCAGGGTGCTCCCACCGGGGTAACGGGTGCCTTCACGCCTCCCGCTTCTGCCACGACCTCCAACCTTCAACTCACCATCACCAGCACAGCCATTCCGAGTTCCACCCCCATGACCGTAACGGGAACCGCCGCTGGTGTTCAGCCAGCCAGCGCAAACCTTGCCCTGAAAACCGGAGCGCTCGAAGGCATGCCCATCCTCGTGGTGGTGGAGGACGAGTACACCAAGATCCTGGCCGAGAACATCACTCCCCTGGACCAAATCAAAAAGATTGCCGCATTCATGGCCGCGCGTCCCGAATATGCGCAGACCGGGGTGTACGAGGAAAGTCTGGCGGCCTGGGGTGTGCTCCAAAACGGCTGGCGCCACATCGTGTCGAACAACCCGGCCCCGGGTCATCGTTTGTTACCCTCGGCAGCGCTGCCTGCGGCTTCAGCTACCCAGCAAGGTGCCACCCTCGCGGATCCCGGCCGAGTCTCCTCACTCCCGAGCCAACCCGCCGTCCTGCCCGCAGCCGCTGGGGGAAACAACGCCCTGCCCGGCGCATCCACGGCCCGCTTCCTCAATGCCTTCGATCCAGATGCAGTGGACATGGGCGCAATCGCCGATATGAGCGCCTGGCTGACGACGGCCGGGTGGACCGTGCGGCCCGGCAGCAATGCCTCCGTCGAGTCCTTGAAAACCGTTGCTGGAGATGGCTTCTTGTACTTCCAGGGCCACGGAGGCCACGGTGTTTGGGCTACGGACAGCGACCACAGTTGGTTCAGCCTCCAGTCGTCCACCCTCGTGGACAAGAAACTGAGTGAAACAACCTACAAGGATGACTTGGACACTACCCGTCTGGTTTTCATCACGGACAAAACGGGGTCCTACAAGAAAGATATTTTCGGAAAAGAGGTGGCGCTCACCGCCACCTGGTATGGCATCACCTATGCCTTCGCGGAAAAGTACTGGGGCAACTTCGGCTCCAACGCCATTGTCTTCATTAATGCCTGCCACAGCGGGCGTGACACCCCGAGCACCAACGCCTTCAAGGCCATCTGTACCAGTAAAGGAGCGAACGTTCATTTCGGCTGGAGCGATGTCGCTGCTGCAGAATCGGCCATGAGGGCCGCACGGTATTTCGTGGACCGTTGTGTAGGCGCCAACAAGTTCGAGGCGGAATACCCCGCCCAGCGGCCCTTCCCCTGGGATGCGGTCCTTAACGACATGAAGTCCAAAGGGATAGCGACAGGAGGCAATGGCGAGCAGCTCCTGGCCTATGTCGGAGTTCCCGGCAAACCACCCGCGATCCTCGCGCCCAGCATCCAGCAGATGATCGTGGAGGAATTTTCCGGGGTATTAACCCTCTACGGCTATTTTGGGGGCGACCAAGGAAAGGTCTCCGTAGGCAATACCGCCGTAGCCGTGAAGAACTGGGCGAAGGAAAAGATCACGTGCGATATTCCCCTCACGGCCTCGGGGGATGTGGTGGTCGAAGTGCGAAGCCTCAAGAGCAATCCTCGCCCGCTCTCGGAATGGAACATCCCACTCAACTACAGCTGGTCCGGGTATGCCAGCGCAGACCCCGTGGTGATGTTCAGCAGCACCCCAAGCCTGCGCTACCGCCTCGATGTTTCCGGCTACCGGGAAAAGCCCGGCGAAGCGCCTAAGTTCCCCGTACTCGGAACATGGCCGATCCCCAAATCCACCCTCACCATCCGGGGTTCCGGCACCGGCCCCATGGCCAAGTGCACCGCGACGCTTTCGGGCTCCTTCGCGGTCCCAACCCTGCCCGCCTCCTCGGACGGGGCAGCCAACCCCACCATCTCCCTGCAGGCCCCTCTGCTCGTGGACACCAATGCCAAGACGGGCTCCCTAGGGTTGGCCCTCGCCACAACGATTTCAATCAATGCCATGCCCTGGCGGCTCACCGTCACCGGCGCCGACTGCAGTGGTTCGGGCGGTGCCTTCCCCACCTTCGGCTCCCTCAAAGGGGTCTTCATGTTCCCCCAGAAACCCGATGAGGATGCCCCGGCCGAAATCCCACTCCCCGGAATGGGCCTAACCTTCGGGAGCGGATTCGCACTCAACGCCGACTCCTACACAGACCCCCGGGTCACGGGAGCCATCAAGGTCCAGTGGTCCCTGACCGCCCCCAGTTCGCCGCCTAGGCCCGCCGACGCCGGAATCTGAGGGTCATGTCCAGCCCCGCGCGCCGCATCGCGTGGCTCTTCACCTTCGGGAACCGAATTCCCTCATCCGACGCCTTGCCCGGAATATGCTGAGACCGGGCCGTAATCCTTTCGAGCAGATCCTGATGTCCAGGAGGCGGAAGTTCCTTGGCCGGTTCCCCATGACGAGGTTGCGATGACACTGCATGCGCGGGTTTCACGGGTCGATGACTATACGGGTGAACTCATCCAAGCCCTCACCAAGCTCGAAATCGAACATTCCAGGGGCGCCCTGGATCGGGACCAGCAAGCGGATTTTTTGGCAGACCTGTGGAAGGCGATGGAATTACGAGATCTCTTGCCCATGCGCAACCGCACAGTCCTCGATCTGCTATTTGCGGCCTCGACACTGCTCGTTGCACTGATGCTGCCGAAAGGATTGAGCTTCCGCCAACCATCCTTGATCGCTCTATTGGTTCTCTGCACCGCGAGTCTCGGTATGGCCGGATGGAGGCTCAATCTTTACGTTCGGAGACTGCGTCACGATCGACTTTGGTTTAATCGCCTCAAAGTTGCCGTGGACGCGGGCAGGACTATTTTTGATGCCCGTTAGGTCGGAGGCATCCGAAAAGTAATCCGGCTCGAACAACCGACGTCGGCTCAACGCCGGCCAACGTTCGTGAAGTCCCGGCAGACGCTCATGAAGTGGGGTCTCGCACAGCCACCCGGCCGCCCTAGCATGGGAATACGAGGTTTCCATGCGCCCCATCACCTTCCCTTTTCTATCCACCCTGCTTGCCTGGGACCGCCGTCCCTGGGCTGCCCTTGGGCTTCGCCTTGGCGTGGTGCTGCTTTGCTTGCGCCCCTGGGCCCTGCGGATTATGGCTGTGGAGGTGCGGCCCGATGATTTGGATCCCAAAATCGTAGAAGCCGTCCGCGCCGTTGGTGTGGATCCCTTCAATCCCGCCGCCTGGCCCACGGCCATCAGCGCCTCTCTGCGGGCCTTGGCGGCGGGCGTCCTTTTCGCTTTGCTCTGGTGGGGCGTCTCGCGCCTGAAACGAATCGCCATGGCCCGCCGGGGGCCAGGGCTTGTGGCCGTGCTGGTGCCCCTCACCGCCTACGTCGCCCTTATCCTGGGGGCCCGGTCGGTCATCACGCCCCTCATGGTGCCCGGCAGCTACCTGCTTACCGGTATTCCGATACGGACAAATGCCCTGTAGGTAGTTTCCCCCGGGTGCCTTTGGCACCTCGGGGGATTTCATAGGCGGGTTTCGCCTGGGAAGGCATCGATGCCGATGCCAATGGTGTTCAAGCCACCCAAGGAGAAACCCATGATCATGACAACCGAAAACCGTGCCGAGGATCAAGCCCGGCGTTTGGAGTTAAAGACCCAGGACCAGCGATTGAAGATTTTGGCGGTTCAGGGGACGGGGATGAGTCCCTGGGAGGCGGACGTCCTGGTGGGTGTCACGCGGGAGGTGTACTTCGCCGAACCCGGTGTGGGGCCGCTCCGGACGGGGCAGATGCGGTTCGAATGTGTGGCGGTGGGGGAAGGCGCGGGCAAGCCGATTCGGGAGTGTCGGCTGGTGACGGTGATCCTGACGCTGTTTGAACCGAAGGATGATCTACCGCTGCTCCGTCAGCAGGGCCAGGCGGCGCGGCGCAAATCGCTGGTCCAGCGACTGACCGAGGAAGCCCGTGAGCAAGGTGGGCTGCTGAGTCAGGAGGATTTGTCGTTGCTGCTGCACAGCGATACGCGAACCATCCGCCGGGATATCCAGGCACTGCGGGAGCAACGGGGCATCTACGTGGCAACTCGCGGCCAGATCCAGGACATCGGCCCCGGCGTAAGCCACAAGGGCGTGGCCATCGGGCATTGGCTGGCGGGCCTGGAGTCGGTGGAAGTGGCCCGCCGGATCAACCACACGCTGCACGCGGTGGAGCGCTACATTCACACATTCTGCCGCGTGGTGTTTTTGCGGCGGAAGGAATTCCACGAACTCCAGATCGCACTCACCGTGGGGATCTCGTCAGGCAGCGTTCGCACCTTCCTGGATATCTACGAGGCCCACCGAAAAACGCCGGAATACGCCCGACGCTTCGAGGAAATCGATTTAATTGGGGCAACACACTACGAGGCCGAGGACCTCAAAAAAGGGGGACCTACGCGGCAGCCAGAAACCTCCAATTTCAGCGGGAGGCCGCGGTGAAACAACAGCTCGACCACGCCCACAGCACCTACGGCCCCATGCAGCACAAGTCTTTTGAAGGCGCGTTGGGCTCCTTCTTTGCCAACGAATGTCCCCAACTCGGCGGCGAGCGCACGCGCCTAGTGCTCGTGCAACTCATCGCCGAACTCGTCGGTCGCTTCTACCCGCAGACCTCACACCTGCGGCAGGGGCAAATCCAGTGGACCGCCGTCCACAAAGACGAGAAGGCCTCCTACGGCAAGCGCATCACCCAGAGCCGCCTTACCCCCGTCATCCTCGACCTGGTGCAGGGCCGGGACGCCAAGGACCGTGCCGAGGGTTCGAAGCTGCGCGACATCAAGCGGGACGCCGTGGCGCGGTTGTTTCACCAAGCCTATGAGCAGGACGGCGTTCTCACCAATGGCGATTGCGCCGTGCTGCTAAAGATCTCGCCCGCGACCGTCAGCCACTACGCCCGTGCCTGGGAAACCGAGCACGGACGCTACCTCCCGCGTCGCGGCGTCATTCACGACATTGGGCCCACGCTCACCCACAAGCGCCAAATCGTGCGGATGATCGTGCTCGAAGGCCGTAAGGTCGAGGATGTCTGCCGCGCCACCGACCACAGCCCCGAGGCCGCTCACCGCTACCTGAAGGCCTTCAAGCAGGTGCTGCTCTGCCACCGTAAAGGCTGCACTCGCCAGGAAATCAGCTATGCCGTAAAAATCAGTCAGCGCCTTGTCCAGGAATACCTGAACCTCATCCAAGAACTCGCAAGTGACAACAAGGCCCTCGAAGCCATCCTCAAAGAAACCCCACTACAATGATCCCCACCGCCACCCAGCGGACACCCGCCCCCCACAGGTCACACGCCCTTATTTGATAAGAGCAACTACCCTGTGGCTGCGCCACCTGATCCCGTGGCCGTTGCCCAACGCCAGAGCAAGCGACGGGAATCCTTGGATGGGC
>JAIFMW010000212.1 GCA_020048105.1 Deltaproteobacteria bacterium
GATGCGATCCATGGTGCCCACGGCGCTGTTGGTATGTAAGGTGCCAAAGACCAGATGTCCCGTCACAGCGGTTTCCAGGGCAATGGCAATAGTCTCCAGATCGCGCATCTCACCGACCAAAACGATATCGGGATCTTCACGCAAAGCCGCCCGGAGACCGGATTTAAAGCTTTCTGTGTGATTCCCGACTTCCCGTTGGTTCACCAGGCACTTCTTGCGAGGATGCACAAATTCAATAGGATCCTCAATGGTCAAAATATGGTCGTTCCGCCTTTGATTGGCCAGGTCGATGATGGCTGCCAAGGTTGTGGACTTGCCGCTGCCAGTAGGGCCTGTCACCAACACCAAGCCTTTGGCGAGATCGGCCAAACGACGAATGGGATCGGCGAGCCCTAGTTTGTCGGGATCCGGAATTTCGTTGGGAATGACGCGACACACCATGCCCGGGCCCATGCGATCGACAAAAAAATTAACGCGCAGGCGACACCCACCAGCTTCGTAGGCATAGGCGAAATCCGCGTCGTTCTTGGCTTGGTAGTGCTCCCAAGCCATCGGTGTCGCAAGCGACTGCATGACGCCCAGCAGTTCCTTGGGGCCAAGAGGTGGGAAATCATCCAGTTCATGCAAATCCCCATGAACTCGGACAAGGGGGACTTCCAGCGTGGTGCAATGAAGATCGGAACCCTTTTGGTCCAGCAAGGCTCGCAATAAGCGCCCCGCTAGGGGATTCGCACCCGTCGAAGGTGAAACCGGGGTTGAGACCTGGGGAGTCGGAGCCGGAACAGTAATTCTCGAAGGCGTGGGCGGCGGTGGGGACGATTCGGCCAGTTGCAGTCCGATTGGTTCACTCATCGAAGCCCGAAGGGGTGCTTCGGGTTCTGCCACCAGGCTAGGCCCCAGCGGGCCGCGCTTTACCGAAATTCGAAAACCCTGATCCCCCACGGCATAGGAAAAGGAAGTTTGCCCGCTCCTGGTCAATGCATCCTCTAAGTTTGAGGGAAGGATTTCGTTCACAAGATGCTGAAGCAGGGTGGGCGGAACGGGCGTGGGAAGGAGCGGTGTCAAGGCACCCGTAGCCGATTGCACCATGGGTTGCTGGTCGGGCTCCAGCCGGAGAGACGCTGCCCCACGCAGGGAAATCTGGGCGAGGAGCCGGTCTATCTGAGCCATGGGGAATCTCCGGGATCGATATTTGCATTCTAACTCCGAAGAGATAAACAGAATTGACTGACCGGAGATAGACTGCCTCTTTCCGTCATCGAAGGGCAGGCGACAATCAACCCCAACCGGGAGGTCCGATGAACATTCACGAATATCAGGCGAAGGAGCTTCTGCGCCTTTTCCATGTGGCCACACCTGATGGTCACGTGGCACAGGACGCGGAAGAAGCGCGCCAGATTGCCAAGGGCTTCGGTGGCAAGGCCGTGGTCAAGGCTCAGATTCACGCCGGTGGGCGTGGCAAGGGCGGTGGCGTCAAGTTCGCGAAAGACCCCGATACCGCTGCGGATCTTTTCAAACAGATGCTGGGCATGAATCTTGTCACTAAACAAACGGGTCCCGAAGGTCGCAAGGTTCAGACCGTCTTTCTTTCGGACCCCAAGGATATTGCCAAGGAACTGTATCTCAGCTTGCTGGTGGATCGCGGCTCCAGTCGGGTAACGGTGCTGGCTTCTACCGAAGGTGGTGTGGAAATCGAAGAAGTGGCCGAAGCCACGCCCGAAAAGATCTTCAAGGTGATCGTCGACCCCGCCCTTGGGCTCACGGGTTTTCAGGCTCGCCAGATTTGTTTTGATCTCGGCCTGAGTGGCGATGCCTTCAAAAAGGGTGTGGTCTTCCTCCTGAATCTCTACCGACTCTTCGTGGAAAAAGATTGCGCGATGGTGGAAATTAATCCGCTGATTCTCACCGAGCAGGGTGAAGTGATGGCGCTGGATTGCAAGATGGCCTTCGATGACAACGCCTTATTCCGGCATCCCGATGTGCTGGCCCTGCGCGATCTTAACGAAGAAGCCTCTGAGGAAATCGAAGCCTCCAAGTTCAACCTCAACTTCATCAAGCTCGATGGCAATATCGGCTGCATGGTGAATGGCGCTGGGTTGGCCATGGCCACCATGGACATCATCAAATACCACGGCGGCGAGCCGGCGAACTTCCTGGATGTGGGCGGTGGCGCGACCGAAGAAGCCGTGAAGAATGCCTTCCGCATCATCTTGCAGGACCCTTCGGTGAAGGCCGTCATGGTCAATATCTTTGGCGGCATCATGCGCTGCGATATCGTGGCCGCTGGCATTGTGAAGGCCGCCAAGGAGATTGGCATCAAGGTGCCCGTGGTGGTTCGCCTGGAAGGCACCAATGTCGAAGAAGGTAAACGAATCCTCGCCGATAGTGGGCTCAACCTGCAGGTGGCGGATGGAATCAAGGATGCGGCGGAACGAGCCGTGGCGTCGGTGCGCTAACGTAGTTGCACCACGGAGGCACGGAGAACGCGGAGAAAAAGTCAAAAGAGGTTCTTCTTTTTTATTTCTCTCGCTTTTCCCCTCCGTGTTCTCCGTGTCTCCGTGGTGAATCTTTTTTCTTTGGAGAATGAACATGTCCGTTTTGGTTGGAAATGACACAAGGCTTATCGTGCAGGGCATCACGGGTCGCGAAGGCCTGTACCACGCCAAGGGTTGCCGTGACTACGGCACCAAGGTGGTGGGTGGCGTAACGCCCGGTAAGGGAGGCACCGAGATTGAGGGTTTCCCGGTCTTCAACACGGTGAAGGATGCGCGCGCCGCGACGGGCGCCAACGCCACCATGATTTTCGTTCCGCCCGTGGCGGCGGCCGACGCCATTTTAGAAGCCCTGGACGCAGGCATCGAACTCATCGTCTGCATCACGGAAGGCATTCCGGTGCTCGATATGGTCAAGGTAAAGCGCGTGCTGCCGGATTATCCAAAGTCCTGCCTGATCGGCCCCAATTGCCCGGGCGTCATTACACCCGGCAAGGCCAAGATCGGCATCATGCCGGGTCGCATCCATCTGCCGGGTAGCGTTGGTGTCGTGTCGCGCTCGGGCACTCTGACCTACGAGGCCGTGGGACAGCTAACCGCCCTTGGCATTGGTCAAAGCACCTGCATCGGGATTGGGGGCGACCCTGTGAACGGCACCAGCCATATCGATGCCCTGAGGTTCTTCCAGGATGATCCCGATACTTCGGCCATCGTCATGATCGGCGAGATCGGAGGCAGCGCCGAAGAAGAAGCTGCCGCCTTCGTGAAGGCCTATGTCACCAAGCCTGTGGTGAGTTTCATTGCTGGGCAGTCGGCCCCTCCCGGGCGCCGCATGGGGCATGCGGGGGCTATTATCAGTGGTGGAAAAGGGGGTGCTTCCGATAAGATGGCGGCCCTTCAGGCGGCGGGCATCACGGTGGTCGAGAGCCCGGCGGATATGGGTAAGGCACTGGCCGAGCGCATGCGAAAATAAATCCGCGGAGTCTTGCGGAGACGATTGGAATCATGGAACCACTTGTAAAAGCCCACCTTGACCACCGGCGCACTTGGCTGGATTTCGATTATTGCTATCCCGTCATTAGCCGCCGGAGCAAGGGGTTAAGCCTAGGCGTAGACCTGAACCCCGATAAAGTCTGCAATTTTGACTGCGTTTACTGTGAGGTTGATCGGACCAACCCTGGCAGACGCAGCGACGTGGATCTCGATCAGCTCGAGCGTGAAATGGCCACCCTGATTGATTTGGCGCAATCGGGTGAAATCTATTCCTTCGCGCCCTTCAATTCGGCCCGCCCTGATCAGCAGCGACTCAATGACATCGCCTTCAGCGGCAATGGTGAGCCCACCACTGCCAAAGGCTTCTCCAACGTGGTCGAACACGTGGCCCGGCTCAAGGTCAATCGTGGCCTCTCGGACGTCAAGCTAGTGCTCATCACGGATTCCAGTCGCCTCCAGGCCCCGGATGTCGTGCAGGGACTCGAAACCCTAATGGCCCACCAGGGTGAAATCTGGGCCAAGCTCGATGCCGGCACCGAGGCCTACTACCGGGAAATCAACCGCAGCAAGGTGCCCTTCACACGCATCCTTGAGAATCTCCTGCGAACGGCCCGCCGTTGGCCCATCACCCTCCAAACACTTTTTTTGGAATGGAAGGGGCAGGGACCTTCCAAAGGGGAGGTCCACGCCTACACGTCCTTGCTTCAAGCCTTGCAGGAAGACGGTGCCAAGTTCCAGGGCCTTCAGCTTTACACCGTGGCCCGTCCAACCCCAGAAGCAGAAGCTCGGCCACTAAACGGATTGGCTCTGAACCAACTCGCCGATCAGGTTCGTGCGGCTTTACCAGGGCTTCCGATCGAGGTCTTTTACGGCCCCGATGGCAGAGTGCATGCGTAAGACCTTCCTTGTTATTGGGTCGTTGTGCCTTTTGGGCTGCCACTCCAAGAAACCACCACTGCAAAGCCCACCGACCACTCGGGTAACGCTGGTGGCGGTCGGGGATCTCCTGATGCACCAGGATGTGAAACGGGCCGCACGGGAAGGGTTGGAAGGATTTCCGGGGCTATGGACCGATGTTCAGCCGCTTTTCGATCAGGCCGACATCGTGTTCGGAAATTTAGAAACTGTTATTGCGCCAACCACGGGTCAACCGGGACGCCCCTTCGTGTTCAATGCGCCGGGAGACCTCCCCTTTGGCCTTAAGGCCAGCGGCTTCACGGTGCTGTCTACGGCCAATAACCATGCCTTCGATCAGGGATCCAAAGGGGTGTTGGAAACACTGCAGCGTCTTAACGCCCTCGGCTTGACGCCCGTGGGCAGTGGGTGCAACCGAGCCCAGGCCGAAGCCTCGTGGATTGTGGAACGCAAAGGCGTGCGAATCGCCTTCCTGGCTTACACCGATCTTCTCAACTCGAACCTGAATCGAGATCCTGAGGGGCCTTGGGTCGGTTGCCTGGATCTGGAATCAGCCACGGCCATGGTGCGATCCGTTCGATCACAGGCTGATTTTGTAGTGGTGAGCCTGCATTGGGGCAACGAATACGAGCATCAACCCCGGCCCCGTCAGCGAGAAATCGCCTCCCGATTGGTAGGTGCGGGAGCCGATCTACTGCTTGGCCACCATCCTCACGTACTGCAGCCATTCGAATGGATCGAATCCGAAGGAAGGCGCGGCGCCGTCATTTTCTCGCTAGGGAACTTCATCAGCAATCAGGACCGGATCTACAATCCTGACAAAATGCCTGTTTCTGCTGGGGATAGCCGAGATGGCGCGGCCTTGGTAGCGACCTTTCGTAAAGGGCCGGACGGAACAGGGCTGGAGGCCGTGCGAATGGAACCCGTTTGGACCGACAACAATTGGGGCCAATTCGTATCTGGAAAGGCGCCGCGACGGGATATCCGAGTGGTGCGGGCACAAGCGGATGATGGCCTACTTGGACTGCGCCGCACCAGGATCGAACAAACGCTATCGGCTCAGTAGGCCCAGAACAGGGTCATAAGGGCGCAGATCACCGTGATCACGATGGAAATCACAAAGCAAACGGGGATCACCTTGGATTCTTCCCCGATGCGATCGATGGCGGCGGCAGCATTCTGCAGTTTGGCAGGAGAGATTACGCTAGCCAGTCCCCCCCCGATGCCGCTTGCTGCAGCCAGCACCAGACCCGAGGCACCGATCTTCTCCGCAGTGTTCATATGCAGCTTGGTGAGCATGGCGATGGCGGAAGCCTCGGAGCCACTGATGAACCCACCCATCAGGCCCAGGAAGGGCGCCACTACAGGATAGGCCTTCTGAAAGAGTCCCGCGCAAGCCACGGCGATCACCTGCACCATGTTTTTGGTGGCGTCCACCAGCACGTAGTCGGAGTTCTTCCCAGAGTGGTTGAGGATGAAGGCGATGGCGAAAAAGACCGCGGCAGCCAGGGCAGGCCGGGGTGCTCGCTTCAGCCACTTGGAGGCGGAGGTCCGAAGCTGGGAGGAACTGGGCCGAAGGAAGGGTAGGGCGATGATGGTGCTGAGGAGCACCAGGAAGTAAGCCCTTTTGAACATATCCAATTCCATGGGGCGGTCCTTGGGGATGATGGACAGCGCCATGGGGAAGTGTTCGGTGAGCCAGGGGCCGATCTTGAACGCCGGCACATTTACCAGCACACAGAGCACCACGAGGAATAGCCAGGGTGAGGTCGCCGAGAAGAGGCTCATACCCCGCTCAGTCTCCAAATCCTCGGGGGTTAGCACGCTACGATCGATGAAGGGCTTCCCGCGGAGCTTGAGATAGGCCGCCATCACCAGAATGACCCCCAGACCAGCGGCCAGGCCCGTGATGGGAATGAGGTTGAGCATATTCATACCGATGGCAATAAAACCAGCGCTGGTACCAGCCAGAACGGTAGGGAGCCAGCCCTTGCGGATCATGGGCCACTTGCCAACGATCCAGAGCATGCCGAAGGCGATGCAAGTGCTGATGACGGGCATGTAGCGTGCGAAATACATGCCCACTTCCTGGGGAGGCCGACCAACAAAGCGGCTGAAAACGTTCAGCGGTTCCGACAGCAGTGCGTAGGTGCAGAGAGCGTCATAGCCGATAGCGGGCAGGGCAATGGCCACGAGAGGGCTGTAGCCTAAAGCCAGCATAATAGGCGGCAGGATCGAGACAGGCGTGGCTCCCATGGCCGCCAGGATTGTGCCCACACCAATATTGATGATCATGATCTGGACCACCTGGTCTTCGGGGCTCACAGTCTTCACCACCGTCATCACCCGCTTTACCGCGCCGGTTTCCAACATGATGGTGATTTGGAAGATCGAGGCGGCCACCATCAGGGTGATGGGGAGACTGGCCACCATTCCCGCCAGGCTGGCCCGCAGCGTCACGGCGAAAGGCGTCTGGAAAAACACCATCGCAACTACAATTGCAGCGACCCATCCAGCTAGGCCGGACAAGTCGGCGGCCATGCGGCGCACGACCAGCAGAAGCAAAATGAGAATCACTGGCAATAAGGCCAGAAGGACGGTCAGGCCGGTCATGGGAGCCCCTTAATCAGGTGAAGTCCCAAGTATTGCCCGCAGGTCCGTAGGCTTGGAAGATACAGCCGTCACAAGAGGTAGGACCTAGATCACAAGGCGGAAAAGATGGCTCGCTTCACGGCTTAAGTAGCCCCAGTTGCCTGAGTCATTTCCGCCTCCGGTCCCTCCCCCGGATCCTGCCACGTCTTTTGAGAAAGCCGTCTCCGCCGGCGGCAAAGGGCAACAAAAGCATTTAATTCGAACTCGATGCACTTCGATCGATCATTTCCAGCCCTAAATCATTAGCCGGAAGGCTGGCCGCCGCAAATTCGCGTCTTGGATCAATCGTGCTGGTGCCCCCTTGCCCCCCGCCAGGGCGACCGTTTCGAAGTTCAGGAGCATGCAGCCCGAAGCTCTCCTGAGTCAATGCGATTTTCACGGTTTTAAGCGTAGGCCGATCCAACCTTATTCGTGGGGTTTTAGGTGGCCGCGTTCCACCAGTTTACCTACCACGCGCTCGGCGATATCAATGGCGTAGTCAATATCCCCATCGCTGAGCCCACTGCTGCCTCCAGCCGCCATCGAGTTCAGAAGATAAAGCGTGTAGTGCTCAACCCGCCGCAGGCGAGCCAAATCCGAGGGCAGGGGTGGAACGGTGGGAAATGATGCTGACATGGAGAACCTCCACTTCAAACATAGGCTCAAGGAAGGACGGCGCGTATCATTTTAAAAAAAGGCAGCTTAGGTTCGCAATTTGCGAAGCCCCAATAACCCAAAACCGACCAAGCCGGTAAGCGGTGCCAAGACACCCCAAAACCCAGGGATTTCACCCGCCCGGGCAGCGCCTCCCATCAAGGCCTGGGCTCCCATGAAAAGAAGCCCTGCGATGAGACTGATTCCTAAGGCTTTTCCACGACCTCCGCGAGGCCGCGGAAAAGCGTGGGCCAGCACGGCAAATAGCAGGCAGGGCCCCGTGAGCCAATTCAGCATTCGACCCCAGAGCATGGCGGATCGCTCGGGGTCGGGTGCCCATCGCTGCCAACGAAACAGATCGGGTGTGCTGGCTTCTTCAGCCTTGGGTGTGTCACGAAGCGACTTGTCAGGAAACAAGCGGGTGGATTCGGGTCCGTTTTGCCAGCGC
>JAIFMW010000006.1 GCA_020048105.1 Deltaproteobacteria bacterium
CTCTTGCAGCCTGGAGCTGAAATTCGGACATGAGGATATCGGGGCGGCGGAGCAGGACCTCCGAGGGTAATCCCCCGGAAACATCCTTCAATTCACCCGCCGCATCGAGGCCCTTGGGAAGCAGCTCCGAAGGTACGCGCGTTCCCACCACCAAGTCCAGGGCATTGCCATCCATCGCCACGAGCCCGCGGAACCTTGCCGCATCGGCTCGGGCCGCTTCCATCTGGCTCTGGGCTTGGCTCAGCTCCAGATCGGAGGCCACACCCAAGGCACGGCTCTTGGCGATCAAATCGTGGAAAGCCTTCTGGGAGTCCAGGGTCGCCTGAGCCAGCTGCAGGTTCTCGCTATCGGCAGCCTGCAAGAGATAGCTCTGGGCCACCGCCGCCACCAGGGAAATTTGCGCGGCGGCGCGGGCCTGTTCCGTGGCCAGGTACTGATTCAGGGCTTGATTCTTGAGGCTCCGCAGGCGGCCAAAGAAATCCAGTTCCCAAGACATCACCCCGACATTTACGCTGTCTTGTTCAACGATCTTGGGCTTCCCATCGCTGGTCATCTTTTCCGGGGACCGAAATTTCTGGCCGCTGGCCATGACACCCACGTCTGGGTAGATACCCGAGCGTTGGATGCGATACATGGCCTGAGCCTTCTCCACGTTCAATCCGGCCACCCTCAGATCGAGGTTGTGGTCAAGGGCCAGCTTGATGACCGAACGGAGGTTCGGATCCGTGAAGAAGTCCTGCCATGGGAGATCAGCGGCGGCGGGCACTTCCGTTTTTCCGGTCTGCTCCGGCCATGCTTCAGGAACCGGGGACACCGGCCGGGTGTACTTCGGCGCCAGGGTGCAGCCGGTGCCGATCAAAAGCATGCTTAGGGGAAAGATTCCAAGCGGTCTCATGTCAATCCTCCGCCGGCAAGGTGGGCGATGCAGGGGCGGGCGCTTTCTTCTTATCGAAGAACTGCACCACGACCACGTAGAACAGCGGAATGAAGAAAATGGCCAGGAAGGTTGCGGTGATCATGCCGCCCAGCACACTGGTGCCGATGGCCATCTGGGCACCGGCGCCGGCACCGGAGGCAAGGGCCAGCGGCAGCACGCCAAATCCGAAGGCGATGGAGGTCATCAGAATGGGCCGCAGCCTGAGCTTCGAGGCTTCCAGGGTGGCTTCGACCAGCCCCATGCCCTGTTCCATGTGCCCCTTGGCGAACTGCACGATGAGAATGGCGTTCTTAGTGGTGAGGCCCAGCACGGTGAGAAGACCAATCTGAAAATACACATCGTTGGCCATGCCGCGAGTCGACGAGGCGATGACTCCGCCGATGACCCCCAAAGGCAGGGCCAGCAAGACCGTGATGGGCACCGTCCAGCTTTCATAGAGGGCCGCCAGCACCAGGAAAATCACCAGGATGGAGACGGCGTAGAGCAGCCCGGCCTGGGACTCGGACATGCGCTGCTGGTAGGAAAGGCCGGTCCATTCGGAGGCGATGCCGGTGGGCAGTTTGCGGACGATGGCTTCCATGGCGTTCATGGCATCTCCGGAACTGAAGCCAGGGCCAGGTTCGCCCTGGATGTTCAGAGCCGGGAAGCCGTTGTAGCGCTCCAGGCGGGGCGAACCATAGATCCAGCGTCCCGTGGCAATGGCCGACAGGGGCACCAGTCCGCCTTTGTTGTTGCGCACATGGATGCGGTTGAGATCCTCGGGTGCCATGCGGAAGGGCGCATCGGCCTGGGCATAGACGCGCTTCACGCGTCCACCTTGCACAAAGTTGCCGGTGTACTGGCTACCGAAGGCTGCGGAGAGGTAGCTCTGTACGGAACTAACGGAGACTCCCAACGCGCCTGCCTTGCCCCAATCGATATCAATTTTGTACTGCGGCACATCCGGCATGCCGTTGGGGCGAACCCGCGCCAAGCGAGGATCCTGGGCGGCCATGCCCAGAAGTTGGTTCTGAATTTCAGTGAGTTTCACGTGTCCGTTATCGCCCCGATCCTGGAGCATGAAATCGAAGCCCGTGGCGTTGCCGAGTTCGGTCACGGCGGGGGGTGGGAAGGTGAAAATGATGGCGCCCTTGATACCCGAGAGGGCCTGCATTGCCCGTCCAGCCACCGCTTTGGCCTTGAGATCAGGCCGGTTGCGCAGCTCCCAATCCTTTAGCTTGATGAACATCATGGCCTGGTTCTGGCCCCGTCCAGCGAAGCCCATGCCGGCGCCTCCCATGACCGATTCCACAGCCTCTTTCTGGTCCACCAGGAAATGTTTCTGGGCCTGGTCCACCACTGCCTGGGTCTGCTCCAGCGTAGAGCCCACGGGCAATTGCACCATGGTCATGAGAATGCCCTGGTCCTCGTCGGGCAGGTACCCCGTGGGCATGCGCAGGTAGAGCACGCCCATGGCGACCACCAGCCCAAGGAATATCGCGCCGAAGCGAGCCCGCTTACCCAGGATGAAGCCCACGTAGCGAATGTAGAGATCGCGCACCCGGTAGAAGGCGCGGTCGAACCAGAGGAAGAAGGGCCGAAGCAAGGCGAAGCCCGTCTCAGCAGCTTCATGCCCCTTCTGCACGGGCTTGAGGAGTGTTGCGCACAGCACCGGCGTCAGCACCAAGGCCACGACTACGGACAGCATCATGGAAGCGATGACCGTCACGGAGAACTGCCGGTAGATCACTCCCGTGGAACCTGGGAAAAAGATCATGGGGCCGAACACCGCCGAAAGCGTGAGACCAATGCCCACGAGGGCGCTGCTGATTTCTTCCATGGATTTTCGCGTGGCTTCCCAAGGGGAAAGCCCCTCTTCGCTCATGACGCGTTCCACGTTCTCCACCACCACAATGGCGTCATCCACCAGTAATCCGATGGCGAGCACCATGGCGAACATGGTGAGCATATTGATGGAATAGCCGAAGGCCGCCAGTACGCCGAAGGTTCCCAGGATCACCACGGGCACCGCGATGGTGGGAATCAGGGTGGCCCGCAGATTGCCCATGAAGAGGTACATCACGAGAAATACCAGGATGACCGCTTCGAACAGCGTTTTGACAACCTCGCCGATGGCCACCTTCACGAAGGGGGTCGTGTCATAGGGATAGACGACCTTCATGCCGGGTGGGAAGAACTGGGAAAGCTCCGTCATCTTGTTCTTGACGGCCTGGGCCGTTTCCAGCGCATTGGCACCGGCCTCCTGGCGGATGGCGATACCGGCGGCAGGTTTTCCGTTTTGGAAAAATTGCATATCGGCCAGCTCGGCACCTAGCTCTGTGCGGCCAATGTCCCGGATGCGAACCACCGAGCCATCCGGCTGGGTGCGCAGGGGAATGTTGGCGAACTCCTGGGGGGTCACCAGCATGGACTGCACGATGATGGATGCGTTGAGTCGCTGCCCGGGCACCGCGGGAGCGCCGCCCAACTGACCGGCGGAAACTTCCACGTTGTAGGCGCGCATGGCCGCCACCACATCCTCCGTGGTCATGCTGAATTTGGTCAGTTTGTCGGGGTCGAACCACACCCGCATGGAGTAGCCCGTGCCAAAAATCTGCACTTCGCCCACGCCCTTCACGCGGGCCAAGACGGATTCGATCTTGGTCATGGCGTAGTCGTTGAGGTCGGAATTGCTCATCCGGCCGTCCTCGGTGGTGAGGGCGACGATGATCAGGAAGTTGCGGGTGGATTTGCTGACGGACACACCCATGGTCTGCACCACGGTGGGCAGCGAAGGAATGGCCAACTGAAGCTTGTTCTGTACCTTGGACCAAGCCATGTCCGGATCGGTGCCCGGGGCGAAGGTGAGGGTCACGTTCGCGCTGCCGGAGGAATCGGCCGTGGAATACATGTAGAGCATCTTGTCCAGACCCGTCATCTTTTGTTCGATCATCTGGATGACGCTGTCTTCCACGGTTTTCGCGGATGCCCCGGGATAGTTGGCAGTGATGCTGATGGAGGGCGGGGCGATGGGTGGGTACTGGCTCACGGGCAGTTTGAATATGGCCATGGCGCCCAGAAGCATCATGGCGATGGCGATAACCCAGGCGAAAACGGGGCGGTCGAGGAAGAATCGCGACATGGCCCGCTCCTACTTCTTCGGGGCAGAGGGCTGCGCAGGCTCGACGGGTTTACTACCAAAGGGCACTGCCTTGACGATCATCCCGGGGCGCACCTTCTGAACCCCTTCCACGATGACCCGGTCCCCCACAGAAAGACCTTCGGTGACCAGCCATTTGTCGCCCATGGCGCGGTCCAGGGTCAGGATCCGCTGTTCCACCTTGCCCGTCGGGTCTAGCACCAAAGCCGTGGCATTGCCCTTGGCATCGCGGGTGACGCCCTGCTGCATGGCCAGGATGGCCTTCTCGTCGATACCATCCTCCACGATGGCCCGCACGAACATGCCCGGGAGCAGTAGGTGCTTGGGATTCGGAAAGACCATGCGAAGGGTGACCGCGCCCGTGGCAGGATCCACTGTCACATCCCGGAATTGCAGCTTGCCCTCGTGCGAGTAGACCGTGCCGTCCTCCAGGAGCAGCTTCACCTTCCGAGCGCTTTCGCCACTCTTGATGCGCCCGCTTTCGAGTCGGCGACGCATGCGAAGCTGATCGGAGCTGGACTGGGTGACATCCACGTAGATGGGATCCAATTGCTGCACCGTGGCCAAGGCCACCGGTTGATACGCCGCGACCAGGGCCCCCACGGTCACGCTGGACATGCCGGTGCGCCCGGAAATGGGTGTCTTGATGGGCGTGTTGGCAAGGTTGATTTTTGCACTTTCCAAAGCCCCTTTGGCCGCCGCCACGCTCGCCATGGCCCGCTGATGGGCGGCTTCGGCCTCCTCGGCATCCTGCTGGCCCACCGCATGAATTTCCAGGAGCTTCTTCATGCGCTCGGCGCGGGACCGGATCACGGGAAGGCTCGATTCCGCCGCAGTCATGGCGGCTTGGGCCTGATCCAAGGCCGCTTGGTAGGGCGCTGGGTCGATCTGGTAGAGCACGCTGCCCGCCTGGATATCCGAGCCTTCCTGGAAGAGCCGCTTTTGGATGATGCCGCTCACCTGAGGCCGGATCTCCGCCACCAGGAAGGGGGATGTGCGACCAGGCAGTTCTGTGGTCAGCACCGCCGTTTCGGTGGCGACAATCTGCACAGCCACTTCGGGACTCGGTTGCGGGGGTGGCGCGGATTTGCATCCAAGGGCCACGATGGTGACACCCAACAGCCCGAAGGCGGTCAGCCCGTTTGTCTTGGACTCGAATCGCATGCTTTACCTCGCTGGGAAGGGGAAATACTGGGCACCACGCAGCCAAAGGCGCTTCGTCACCGACTGCGAATTTTCTAACCTTGGATGCACCCAGGTGGAGGGGTGACGGAATTGGTGTTTCGTAACTGCGTGCATGCCAAGTACCTGGCCTGAACGGAGGGCCGATAGTCATCATTGTACAGTTGACCAAGTTTGTCAAAATCTGGTTTATTCATTGAAGATGCCTACATTAAAGGATCAATTCTAAGCCCGGCTTGACAACAGCCCTAAGGCCCATGACTCTTTTTGCATGGACATGATCGTACGTCCAATCCCTAAATTGGCCTCCTCCCAGCCGCCGCTCCAAGGTTTCTTGGGCACAGAAAGAAGTTCCGCATGACGCACCCGAAGGTGGAAGCTCCACCCGACACAAGAAGTGCTTTGCTGCAAGCAGCCCTGGCCTGCTTCGCAGAGCATGGCTTTGATGGCACGAGCATGCGCATGATCGCCCAGCGGGCTCAGCGCCCCCTTTCGCTCCTTTCCCATTACTTTGGCCACAAGGAAGGGTTGTACCGCGAGGTCTTCGCGTGGATGCTCGCAGCGCCCTGGCGCAAGCCTTCCGCGCCTTCGATGCCCCCCACCGGCTACGTTCCTCGGGATCGAAGCGAGGCACTCCGCATGTTGCGAGAACAAATTCACGGCATCTACATGGAAGTCATGAGCAAAAGCAATTCGCAAGATCCACTTGTCGAATATTCCTCTGCGCTTTTTCTCCGCGAAATGAGGTCCCCGCGCCCCAGTCTGCACCCTTTGCTCGTGGCCCATATGGCGCCGAGATCCGAAACGTTGAGGAACTGCATTCACATGCTGCGCACCGACCTCAAGGAGGCCGAGGTGATTTTTCTCGGCAGTGCGATCATCGGACAGGTGGTTGGACAAGGCCTGATGCGGGGCATCAACCAAGTAGTCTGGAAAACCGCAGAATCCGCCCGCAATGACTTTCAGGCCGCCGAAATGCTCGTCGACCTGTGCCTGTTCGGCCTGCTCGGTGAGCAACAGCCGAGAGCGTGATCCTCAGCGTTCGGTGATCGTGCCGACTTCAGTCTTTGCGGTACTTTGCCGGGCCATTCCGGTAGAGATTGCGACCATTGCGATCGATGGCCACCACCAAGGGCAGGTTCTCAATGCCCATGCGGTAGATGGCCTCGGGGCCGAGGTCGGCGTAGGCCACACATTCGGAGGTCTTGATGCAGCGGGCGATGAGTGCACCGGCGCCGCCAGTGGCGGCAAAGTAAACGGCACCATGCACCTTCATGGCTTCGATGACTTCAGGTGAGCGGGTGCCCTTGCCGATCATGCCGGAAAGGCCCGAGGCGATGAGCTTGGGCGAAAAGGCATCCATGCGACCCGAAGTGGTCGGACCCGCGCTGCCCACGGGCTTATCAGGGGGAGGTGGGGTGGGGCCCGCGAAATAAATTACCGTGCCTGTGAGATCGATGGGCAGGGCTTCATCCTTGGCGAGCAAGGCGCAAAGCCTCTGGTGGGCTTGATCGCGGGCGGTATAGATGGTGCCGGAGAGCAGGATTTCCTCACCCATGACGAGGCTATCAACCACTTCGGCCGTGAGGGGAGTTGTGATCTTTCGTGGGGTCATGACCATCTCTCTAGAGCTCGATCGTTGCGTGGCGTGCGGCGTGGCAATTGAGATTCACGGCCACGGGCATGGAGGCCATGTGGCAGGGGTAGGTCTCCACATGCACGGCCATGGCTGTGGTGGTGCCACCTAACCCCTGGGGCCCGACGCCCGAGGCGTTGATTCGATCCAATACCTGGTGCTCGAAGGCTGCGTAGCGCGAATCCGGATGGGGCTCACCCACGTGGCGGAGCAGCGCCTTCTTGGCCAGGTACGGTGCCATTTCAAAGTTGCCGCCGATGCCCACGCCCACGATGACGGGCGGGCAGGGGTTGCCCCCGGCCTTCACGACCGTATCGACGATGAAATCGGCGATGGCATCGGGGCCCATGGTGGGTTTGAGCATCGCCAGGGCGCTCATGTTTTCGGACCCGCCGCCCTTGGGGGCGAGGGTGATGGTGAGCCGATCGCCAGGTACCAGTTCGAGATGAACCACGGGAGGCCCGTTGATCCCGGTGTTCTTGCGCGTAAAAAGGGGATCTTCCACGACCGAGGCACGAAGGTAGCCTTCCTTCCAGCCTTGCGCCACGGCCTTGGTGAGGGCCTCTTGGAGCGTGCCGCCGGTGATGGCAACCTCTTGGCCAAGTTCGACGAAAAAGACCGCCACGCCGGTGTCCTGGCAGATGGGAACGCGCTCTTTAGCGGCGATACCGGCATTTTCGAGAAGCTGGTTGAGCATCGAGCGGCCCAGGGGCGAGGCTTCCTTTTCGGCAGCGCAGGCGATGGCCTGGTGCACATCCTGGGGAAGATCGAAGGCGGCGGTGAGACAGAGCGAAGCCACCTGCTTTTGGATGGTGTCGACGGAGATGCTGCGCATGAGGTTCCTTATCGGTAGTCTTTGTCGTCTTTTCCAGCGCCATCGTTGTGCATACGGTCCACGTGGATGGGGGCGTGTTCGTGGAAGATCTCGATGGGCTCTTCACCCACGATGCCGACCATCAGGTATTTGCCGGAAATGGGGTCGAATTTGTAATCCTTGATCAGGCGGAAGTGCTCGATGGCGCCGGTGTGCTTCACGTGAATGCGCTTGCCGGTGCAGTAGAAGGGATCCTTGCCGATCATGACGAAATCGCCTGTGCCAGCGGCAATGGGAAGATCTTGCGAGATCATATCCTTGGTTTTCTGCTCCA
>JAIFMW010000087.1 GCA_020048105.1 Deltaproteobacteria bacterium
ATCACATTACGAGGTATTATGCCTCAAGCCATATGCTCTTTGGAGGTTCCATGCGATTGCCCCTTCGTACCCTTCCGTCGCTCGCACTTGCGCTGTGCCTGGGATCTGTCATCTCCGCTCAGGAAACCCTGCCCCGCTTCGTCCAGCACCCGGATGTGCGGGGGGAAAAGGTGGTCTTCACCTGGGAAGGCGATCTTTGGTTGGGTGGCCTGGGGGGCGGGACGGCCCGACGCTTGACCACCCATCCGGGGCAGGAACTGGCCGCCCATTTCAGCCCCGACGGCAAGTGGATCGCCTTCAGTGCCCAATATGATGGCGGCCAGAATGTTTATCTGATTCCTGCCGAAGGTGGCACGCCGAAGCGCCTTACCTGGCGCGGCGGCACCCAGGTGCTGGGATGGACGCCGGACTCCAAGCAAGTGCTTTTCCGAACTGCCTTGGAATTCGATCAACGCCCAATTCCACGGCTCTATACCGTGGACCTGGAAGGCCACGAGCCCACGCCCCTGCCCCTTCCAAAGGGTGCCCAGGGTGCCTTCAGCGCCGATGGTACCAAGCTGCTCTTCAACCCCAAGGGCAACGAGGAGTATTACTGGAAGCGCTACAAGGGTGGCCAGTTTGCCGAGATCTGGCTGGCGGATCTCGCAACCAAGCGATTCACGAAACTCACCGACTACGTTGGTAAAAATGCGCATCCCATGTGGACCGCTACGGGTCAGGCGCTTTTCGTTTCGGATCGCGATAACGGCATTTCCAATCTGTATTCGTTGGACCCCGCGACCAAGGCCACGAAGGCCCTCACGAACTACCAGGATCTTGATGTGCAATGGCCTTCCACCGATGGCAAGACCGTGGTCTATGCCCAAGGCGGGTTCCTCACGGCCTTTGACGTGGCCACCGGGCAGGCCAAACGCATCGATCTGAAGGTCGTCAGCGATTCCTGGAAGACCGCACCGCGCACCGTGAATCCCAAGGATTGGATTCAGAACGCCTCGCTGGCTTCTGGAGGTAAAAGCATCACTTTGGAAGCGCGTGGCGAAGTCTTCCGGATCCCCACCGATACGACCCAACCCGCCCTCAATCTCACCAAGACACCGGGCACCCGGGAACGCTTCCCCCGCCTATCGCCCGATGGTAAACGGGTAGCGTATTTCAGCGATGAAAGTGGCGAATACGATCTTTACGTTCGCCCCGCCGAAGGTGGTGCAGCGCTGCGCGTTCCCACGGGCCTGAAGACCACGGTTTATCGCTTGGAGTGGAGCCCAGATTCGAAAAAAGTGCTTTTCAGCGACAAGAGTTTTGCCCTCTATGTGATGGATGTTGACACCAAGAAGCTCGACAAGGTTGATAGCTCCAATGTCCTCAAGAACGACCAGTTCACCTGGGAAGTTTCGGATTACACCTGGGCGCCGGATTCCAATTGGATCGCCTACACCTTCGTGGGTGATAACCGCAACAGCCGCGTGTTTCTCTACAACCTGAGCACCCGACAGAAGATCGCGCTCACGGATGGCTTTTTCGATTGCTTGAATCCAACCTTTGATGCCGATGGCAGCACGCTCTATTTTCTGAGCTACTCCAACTACGAAGTGCGCCTGGATGCCACCCAGGACAACCATGTGCTGCCCAACCCCGCCCAGGTGATGGCCGTAAAACTCCGGAGCGGAGCGAGCACGAGCGCTTCCTCGATATCAAACGCTCCAGCCTTCCAAATCGACGTGGAAGGCCTTTCCCAGCGCATCGCCCAGCTTCCCATCAAGGCTTCCAATGCCTTCCACTTGAAGGCCGGTAAGGGCCTCGTGGGGTGGTCCACCGTAGAGGGTTGGGATGACAGCGTGAACGAGGAAGTCTACAAGACACGGGGTCAAGCCAAGTGGACCTTGCACCTCTATGACGCAACCACCAAAAAGGAAACGGCCCTGCCAGAACCCATCAGTGAGTGGAACTTTGATCCCAGCGGCAGCCATCTTCTTGTAAAGAAAGGCCCCGACTACTACGCCGGGACCGCCCAGCAGTTGATGACCACAAAGCCCCTGCCCGAACGGTTAAGCCTGGATCGCCTCACCATGACCGTGGACCCCAGGGCCGAATGGGCGCAGATCTTCCAGGACACGTGGCGCTGGTACCGGGATTTCTTCTACGACGCCAACATGCATGGCCAGAACTGGAACGCTATTGGCGACAAGTTCCGGGCCTGGGTGCCTTCCCTGAACAGCCGTCAAGAATTGAACTGGCTGCTCAGTCAGATGGTGGGCGAACTCTGCGCCAGCCACACTTACGTGAGTGGTGGCGATAACGGCCCGGGGCTAAGCCTCTCGGCGAATACTTACACGGGCCTGCTGGGCGCCGATCTCGCGGTGGTCAACGGGCACTATGCCTTCACCCGTGTCTATGGACCCACGGCCTACCAGCCGGGCCTCAAGGCGCCCCTCGCCGACCCTACGCCCAAGGTCAAGGTGGGCGAGTACCTGCTCGCCATCGATGGCACCCCCATCAAGGCCCCGGATAGCCCCTACCGCCTACTGCAGATCACCCGGGGCCAGAAGGTGAAGCTCACGGTCAACAGCAAGCCCACCCTGGAAGGCGCTCGCATCGTGGAGGTGGAACCCACGGCCTACGACTCCAATTTGCGCTACGAGGGCTGGGTGGCCGATCGCATCAAGCGGGTGGAGGAGCGCTCCAAGGGCCGCCTGGGCTACATGCACATCACCGCCATGAGCGATCAGAATCTGGGCGAATTCGACAAATACTGGCGCGCCTTCCGCTATCGCGAGGGGCTGGTCATCGATGTGCGCGGCAACGGCGGCGGCTGGACCGAATATTTCATGATCGACAAGCTGGAGCGTCAGCAGGTGGGCTTCAACGTGCTGCGTGGCATGACCCCCTTCCGCTACCCCAACACGGCCTCAGATGGTCGCTACACCTTCATCTGCAATGAACTAGACGGGAGCGACGGCGAGGCCTTCCTGGAGCACGTGAAGGCCCGCAAACTCGGAACCATCGTGGGTGTGCCCACCTGGGGCGGCTTGGTGGGCATCATCAACACCCAGTTCACCGTGGATGGCGGTCGGGTCGAACAAAGCAACAACGCCTTTTTCGGCCGCGAAGGCAAGTGGTGGGTGGAAAACCACGGGGTGGATCCCGATATCACCGTGGAAAATGATCCCGAAAGTGTCCTGGCCGGTCGGGACCTGCAACTCGACATGGCCATCGATACCCTGTTGAAGCAACTGAAGGAAAGCCCCACGCCGACCTTCCCGGCCATCCCGGCCTATCCCAAAAAATAGTGACCCAAAAAAAACAAAGCAAGGCCCCTCTGATTTTTGGGGGGCCTTGCTATACAAGATCTCGTTATGCTTTGGCCACAATCCCACCCATAAAACCGAGGAGGAAACCATGATGCAGGATCCCGAAGTTTGGGCTCGCGACAAAGTGGAACTGGATAAGTGGCACTCAGCTTCCACCATGGATCTCATTCATCACATTGTGGGGCACTACCACCGCGAGGCCCGCGTGGAAATGGCACGCCTGGAATCGCAGGCCGATGAGGCCGTACTGTTGGAAGGTTCCAAATTTCCGGTACTGCTGGATATCCGCAATGAAGTGGATCGGCTCTGCGTCGAACTGCGCAATCATCTCGCCGTAGAGGAGCGCATGCTCTTTCCGGCGATGCTCGATATTGCCGAAGGCCGCACGCCTGCGGTTCCCGTGGAGACCTTGGAACCCATGCGCCTCCTGGAAGATGAACACGATGCAGCAGCGGGCCTACTCAATCGCCTGCGGGTGCTCACGGAAGGATTCAATCCTCCCGAAGGCGCACGGGCCGTGCAGCGCAAGTTCTTCGAAACCCTGCAAACCCTCGCCAATAGCCTGTACCGACACATCTACCTGGAAAACCAGATCCTGTTCCAGCGACTAAAATAGCTCGGCTTACCCGTGCCGCGGGCCTGCTTTTGCGCATCCGCAGCCTTTGTTCAACCCACCCAAAAAGAGCCCGCGCCATTCAGCGCGGGCTCTTTTCGGGAGAATAGAATCTTATTCCAGGGAGTCAGCTGGCGAAATCCACCACGTACTGTCCGTCCCGCATCACCGCCAACACTGTGCCGTCGTCCAGGGTGAGATCCATGGTCTTCACCTTCACATCGGGCTGGGTTTCAGGGATGTAAATACGATCGATATGGATGACGGCGCCGGGGCCGGAGAACTGCTTGGGGCCTACCTGGCCGCCAAAATGCTCGCTGCGGCCAAAGGCGATGTGCAGGCCCAATTTCTCGTCCAACAGAATCTCGCCGATGGGCTTCACCCCGAAGGCTGCCAACACGCCCAGCCCCAGTTCTGCGATGTTGCCGTAGGCGGGTTCCTGGGTCAGGTGCTCGATTTCGGCGCGGGATGCGGGGCCGTCCGTCAGAACTTCTACGGCCTTGTTGCCCTCGATGCGGTAGCGCACCACTTCAGCGCCGAACTGCACAGGCATCACGCCAGCGCTGCGACTGGGTTCCGTTTCGCCCTCGTAAGGCACGATGTAGGCTTCGCCGGAAGGCAGGTTGCCCGCTACGCCAGGGTTGGGCAACAAGCCGCCCGAGGCATGGGCACTGCGGAAGCGTAGATCGAGATGCAGCTTGGCTTCACCACCGGGATAGGTGAAGGCGAAATCCGAACCCGTGGCGCGATCCAGCAAACGCTTGAAGTATTCGACACGGCGATTCACCTCGGTGTAATCGAGCCGCAGCGCGGGAATCATATCCTGGCGGAAACCAGGCATGGTGGCCGCGCGAATGGGGTGCACCTTCGCCGCCATCTTCAGCGGTGCAGTAGCCGAGAACTCGGTAGGAGCGATGAGAATCGGGTTCGCCGCGTACAGTTCCACAAAAGAAATGGAGTCCTTGGGATCCAAGCCATCCGCTGTTTGGGGCAGCGGACCACCCTGATGAATCCAGCAGCGTTCGGGCAGGTCACCATTGTTGGTGTGAACATTGGGATACAGCACCAGGGTGGGTTTCAGACCAAGTTCGGCCTGATGCGCGGAGAGTTCATCCACCCATTGCGCCGCAATAACCCGCCGATCAGCCCAGTCCTGGTTATCAGGCACCTGCCCATCGGGCAGATCCACCAGGAATGCGATTCCTTTTTCGTGCTCACGAGGCAGGAAAACTCGTCCCACCAGCGCTACCAGTTCTGTACCCGTCAGTTGCTCAGTCATAAAGGCCTCCGCTAGCGAGAATGCCCGAGGCCAAAGGGTCTGTCGAGACTATCGTTCCTTGACCTACTGCCCCTGCGGAAGGTGAAATGAGTGGAGAGGCGGCACATGAAGAAAAAAAGCTGGAAGGCACGAGTGCTGCGGGGTTTGGTCTGGGGCCTGATCGCTTTTTTTGGCTCCACCATTCTGACGGCACTGGTGTTTCGCTGGGTGCCCGTGCCCTTTTCAGCCTTGATGGCCCAACGTCGAGTGCAGTCATGGTTCAACGAAAAGCCCTATACATCCCGTCATGACTGGGTATCCCTGGACGAGATCGCGCCCTGCATGGGCGTGGCGGTGATCGCAGGCGAGGATCAGAACTTCCCGGATCACTTCGGCTTCGATTGGAAGGCCATTGAAAAGGCCGTGGAGCATAACGAGAAGAGTCGCCGTAAACGCGGGGCCTCCACCGTATCCATGCAGACCGCCAAGAATATTTTCTTGTGGGAAACTCGCTCCTGGGTGCGCAAGGGCTTCGAGGTTTACTTCACCCTACTCATCGAAACGGCTTGGTCCAAGAAACGCATCCTGGAGGTCTACCTCAATAGCGTGGAGTTTGGCGACGGCATCTACGGCGTGGAGGCCGCCTCCCGCACCTTCTTTGGCAAGCCCGCGAAGCGCCTCACCCCCAGCGAGGCTGCGCTTTTGGCGGCGGTGCTTCCCAATCCGCACAAATTCCGCGCCAATGCGCCCAGCGACTATGTGCGCGGCCGGCAGGAATGGATTCTGGGCCAAATGCGGCAACTGGGCGGCGATCAGGTCGTGAAGGCGCTCTGACGACCTGGGGAGGGCGACCTTCGTTCAGATCAGCGCAAAGCGGTCAAGTTGTAGTCGATCTCCACGAGATTGAATTTCCCGTAACAGAATTCACCGCTCGGAGTGTGCCACACCACCTCGGCGTAGCTTGCAACCCTTCGATCGGGAAATGACCGGTAGGCCTTCACGGGGGTGGACCAGGGAAGACTCGTATAGGTTTTCCCATCTTCGGACATCAAGCGGTCCTCCGAGATGAAATCCATCAGTTCCCCGGCTTCATTGAAGCGAAGGGCCGCTTCAATAGTGATTCCTCGGTGAGTAAAGAAAGCCTTCGCACGCAAGGGCCCTGCGTCATCCCAACGGATTCGCTGCCGGTCGATCAGGGTGGCTGGCGCCATCAGACACATATCGTTAAAGAGGGTCACCGTTTCGCCCTGGTTCATTTTGGGGCCCTTGGCGTCCACGACTTGGAATAGGGAAGCCACCTTGATCTGCATGGTGGCGCTGTCTCCCAGGAACAGGTGAAGCCCTTGGAAGGGCAGGCCACGCATGCTGGCATCCATCAAAAACAAGCGCTCCGCGGGATAGAAAAAGTTGTACTGCTCTGAGTGGAAATTCATCCACGGACCTTCGAGACTTTTCCGGAACTGGCCCTGAAATACGGCCCGGAAATTTTGCACCTGGGGCTTGCCCACCACGCCACAAAGGCGCAGGTATTTCTGCACCGAAGCGGGCAAATGACCCAGGTCCGCCTCGGTCACCACCGGCATTGCTTCATGGTGCATCAATCGTGGCCGTGCCGCGGCATGAAAGCGGCTGGTAAAGCTCGTGGGCAACGCATTGAGAATCGGCAGCAGCAGGATTAGGTGGACCACGGTGCCAAATTTGGCATCACTCCAGCACGAGATAATCAAGCCCTGGGACACGATCATCGCCACCAAGGCGAGCCACCACCAATGCGGTTCTTTGAACAGAAAAAGGACTGCCGTACTTATAAATGCCAGGGCACAAAACAACCACACCAAACCGGCGGGTTTAGAAATGGCCTTTTTTAGTTGACTCCATTCACCGTAATGGAAGGCCTTGGCAAAACCCATCAAATGAATGAGTCCGTGAAGAAGGAGAAGCGCAGCGATTAAATACCGCATGGGGTTCCTGCTTAGAAAAAGGCGTCGTAAAAATAGCCCAAACGGCCATCACCCAATTCACGGTTCGATGCGTGTTCCGGCAACCAGCACGGTGCCCTTGGGAATCACCACGATGCCATCCTGAACCACCCAATCGCCCTGATCCATTTCGGTGCCTCGGGGAAAGGGCTTGATCGTCACATCGTTGGCGATCCGCACATTCTTATCCAGAATGGCCCCCTCGATATGGCAACCCGCGCCGATCCCAAGGGGAACAGCTGCGCCGGGCCGATCGTAGTAATCGGCACCCATGATGATGGTGTCGCGGATCGTAGTGCCTGCACCGATCTGACTGCGCAGCCCGATGATCGAATGGGTGATGTCGGCCTTTTCGATCACACAACCTTCGGTGAGTAAAACTTCGGTCAGCTTGCTATCGGTGACGATGCTGCCCGGAAGGAAGCGGGAATGGGTGTAGATGGGGCTGCGTGCGTCATAGAAATTAAAGGATGGCTGGGGCCTCGTTAGTTCCAGGTTGGTGTCATAAAACGAACGGATGGTTCCGATGTCTTCCCAATAGCCATCGAAATCGAAGCCGAACACCGGCTGACGACCGATGGCATAAGGAATGACATCGCTGCCGAAATCGTCGAAATCGGGATGGGCTTCCAACAATTGAACCAGCACCTCTGTGCGAAAGGCATAGATCCCCATGGAGCCAAGGAAGGGCCGAGCAGGGTCCTCACGACTGATCATGCGAGCCTGCACGTCTGGGTCGGTGGGCTTTTCGACAAAATCGAGGATCCGCCCATCTTCGCCGCGCTTCAGAATGCCAAAACGCGGCGCTTCTTCCTTCAGCACGGGCTGCACGGCCACCGT
>JAIFMW010000131.1 GCA_020048105.1 Deltaproteobacteria bacterium
TGGTCGGGGCGAAAGGATTCGAACCTTCGACCCTCTGCTCCCAAAGCAGATGCGCTACCAGGCTGCGCCACGCCCCGAAGGTTCCAGTGTAGCGGCTACTTGGGCGCGAGGGAAACGCTGCGGAGGTTTAGACCGGAGCGTTGGAGTTCCAGGATGTTCTGGGCTAGGCCGGTCAGGAGGGCGATTTCCAGATCTTCGGGGCTTCGTTTGTTGGCAGTGGGCGGCGGAACGCTCTGAATGGAGCTGGCCTTGCGGCCTTTGCTCCAATTAAGGTTGAGATCGAAACTGACCTTCTTGTCCTGACCGTTGAGCTCCCCCGAGACTTGGTTGAATCGGCCTTCGCTACCGTAGCCCAGCTTCAGGAAACCCGGGCCTTCCATGCCTTTGCTCTGGTTTGAGAAGTTCACGGTGAGGGGATGCCCCTTATCGTCGTAAACAAAATCCATTCGGGCGCGAACGCCTTGGCCTTCGTTGGTGAAATTCATGCGATGAGGAAGACGGGTGGCCTTATCCACCAAAATCTCGAGGCGACCTCGCTTCCAGAAACCCATGCTATCGGCGAGGCTCTGTTCTCTCCGCTTGGGATCGTACGGCGAGGTGGGAGCATTGAAGACCAGCGTCTGTACGGTCTTTCCGCCAATATTTTCTTCTTTGCCCAAGGTCGCCTTGAAGACGGGACCATCCACATAGACCGCCTTGATATCGTTCAGGACGGATCGGAACCAGCCCAGATAGGAGAGTGGTGCATCGCTGGGGGGTGGCTCGACTCGGGTGGTGTAGGCATTTTGAGTTTGACTGTAGAGAAAGCCTCGGTTGCCTACGCGGTACCAGACAACGTTCCCAAAACTGCCGGTGGCTTCGGTCTTGAAATCGGCATTTGCAAAATAGGTGCTCTTGATTTGAAGGGTCGCCTTGCCATTCTGGGTAATCCCGCCCTTGACTTGGCTCTGGGTGGCTTGGTCGACCTTGGCGTTCATGGCCGCGGCCGAAAGCTGGATGGTGAGGGCACCTTGGATATCCACGGCATTGAAATCCTGATAGGCCTTGCCAAACCAGGCATCGTTGGTGGCATTCAGCACCGATTCGAGCGTCTGGCGAGTCACCTGGGATTCGGGGCCTTCCTTGGCCTTGGGCACAGCAGCCTTGGGTGCAGTTTTTGGGGCGGCCTTGGGAGCGGTCTGCGCCACGAGGCTAGCAGCGAGAGACAGGGGAAGCAGAATGGCAAATCGCATGGTCAAAACTCTCCTAACGATGTTTGGGGTGGGGCGAGGCCAGTTTTTGTTCCCGCTTCTGGGTCGCAAAACAACTTCGGCAAAGCGCGTTGGCGGGATCGGTCGGCGCAAAACCTAGGAATTCAACCGTGCCGCAGGCGACGCAGGTGATTTGCACCAAGACTCGAGCTTCACCGCGTTTCCGAGGCGGTCGGGGGGTCTGATTTTTTCGGTAGCACGTGGGGCAATCGAAAAATTTCTCGTCGGGCTGCAACTTAAAGGCTTTCCCACAGGTGGCGCAGAGTTTTTCGCGAAGGGTGGGCGCGGCCGCATTGTCCCGCTTCTGGACCCGAACGGACCCCGGCTCTCCTATATGGATAGGAGCAGCTGATTTATCCTGGGGAGCCTTGGTCAGGCGGGACTTGGGAAAGGTCATAAAGCCTCGGGTTGCCTTGAAAGCATATGGAAAATCTTAGCATCCGATGCCCTCCTTGCAGTGCTGGCATTCTGGAAGGCATGAAATGCGCCCTCGACCTTCTTCAACCTCTGCTCGATGGACGGCCACGCGCCTTGGCCAGGGCTATCTCCTGGATGGAGAACGGCCACCCAGAGGCTCGCGAGCTCATGGCTTTGCTTTGGCCCCACATGGGCAAAGCTGTGGTGGTTGGGCTCACTGGGGCGCCCGGAGCCGGTAAATCGACGTTGACCGATCAGTTGGCTCGGGTTCTTCGGTCCGAAGGCAAGAAAGTCGGCATTCTTGCGGTGGATCCAACCTCTCCCTTCAGTGGTGGCGCCATACTCGGCGACCGCATTCGGATGAATCATATTTCCGATGACCCCGGTATCTTCATTCGCTCCATGGCCACACGCGGTGCCCTTGGAGGGCTGGCGCGGGCCACCCAAGACGCCATTGATCTACTCGACGCTGCGGGCTTCGATGTCGTGCTTGTGGAAACGGTGGGCGTGGGGCAAGACGAAGTCGATGTCGTGAGCTGCGTCCAGACCTGCATCGTGGTGCTCATCCCTGGCATGGGCGATGACATCCAGGCCATCAAGGCTGGGATCATGGAAGTCGCCGATATTTTCGTCATCAACAAAGCAGATCGGGATGGCGTGGAAAAGGTTGAGCGTGAAATCGAAGGGATGAAATCACTCGCGGCCATTCGTTCCTGGGATCCCCCGGCCTTGCGCACGGTAGCTGCTCTCGGCGAAGGCATCGGCGAGGTGCTCGCCAAGATCCGGGAACACGGGATCTGGCTGCGCGAACACGGAGGCCTGCAGAAGAAGGCAAAGGAGCGCGCCAAGCTGCGTTTCAATAGCCTACTGGCCGAGGAGGCCTCCCGCCGGGCCAAGGCCAAGGCAGGTCAGGAGCGTGTTGAGAACTTGATTGCAGCCATCGCTGATCGCCGCTTAGACCCTTATGCCGCCGTGGCCGAAGTTATGCGGGAAAAGAATTCGTTCTAATTGCGATGCAATACCGGCCGATAATGCTGCATGGCCAACCGTACCCAACACCTGGAAGAGCTTGATGATATTCGAGCGGTCTTTCAGCGACTTTGCCGAGGTCAGGGGCGAATTCGAGTCCAGTTCGAGGCCTTCAAGCAAGATTTTCCCATTCTTGCCGAGGATCCCAGCCAAATCAGCCTGGGAATCAGCAACCTCGAACGGGGACAGTGGGGACTCAAAAATAGATCTCGAGTACAACTTTCGATCGAAGATCGAGGTCGAAAATTCGAAGCGATCACCGAACTGGAAGGCTTCGAGCCCAGGCATGGCCAAGAGTGTTGCCATTTCAGCATCCCTCGATTACTGAGCTGCCTGGACAAATGGTCACTCTCTGATTATTCGCCGGATCGCCCACTGCCCTGCGCTTATAGCTGCAACCGTGTTGATATCCGCGATGGGCTAATTTTGGCCTTCGGCAATGACGGCATGCAGTTAGCCACGCGAAATCCCACGGGTGCCAAGGCTCAAGCCCTCAGCATCACGGCCGAGACGCTCGTCGATTGCATGCTGGATCAAGGCATCAAAATATTGCTGCCTTGCGTCGTGGATCACCTTGGCGATGGCTTTTCGGGACTGCGTTTCCAGGACAACGCCGACCCCGAGATGGTAAATATTTACCGTTCTTGGCTCAGTGAAAAAATCTGGTCCCAGCAGGCACGCGACCGACAGGAGTTCACTCCAGAGGGAGTCCGCGCGCTGCGCAAGGATGAAACCACGGCTCTCCGTCCCGGCTTGCAGGCTCGTCTCATCCTTCAGCGCGATCCGCTGATATTGGTGATTGCCGACGGCGATACCTTCCCAAATCGGATCACGGAATCACTGGGTCGAAAATTTGGTTTGGCTTCCCTTGATTACGTGCAGGGCCAAGTCCGGCCGACCTTGGCGGCGCTCGGCGCGGGAGAATGGGGGGGGGTACGGCTCATCCTGGTTCACCAACGCCTTCGCGTAGGCAGTGGTCTGGAACTCACGCACCAACTGGTGGAGAGCGAGGCATGCCCACTTCCAATCCTCGTGGCCGGAACCGAAGAGGATGTCGCCCTCAAACGCAATCGGGCCATCGCCGCCGGTGCCGTAGACTTTATCTCCGTCGACCCCTTCCATGTGCTTCGCGTGATGAAGGCCATCGACGACACGCTGAAGATGTTCGCTTAGGGACCACGCTAACCACCGGCACCGTTCGGGCGGTTATTGTTGCGGCCCTATATGCCGGGCCGACATCGGATCGATCGGGCGGGCTTGCACGAGGGACAACCTTATTTGTGGTACGTCTTGCCCTTCAGGATCGCAAAAGCCCGGTAAAGCTGTTCGAGAAACATCACGCGGCTCAGGTCATGGGGAAAGGTCATGGGCGAAAGGCTCAAGTGCTCGCGAATTTCTGACTTGAGTCCCGGATCGAACCCGTGGCTAGAGCCAATGGCAAAGGCCAAACTTTCGCCACGATCCATGCGCGTGCCGAGCCAAGCCGCGAAATCTTCGGAGCTGCGCCGTGGTCCTTCGGCGCTCAGCAGCACGGGGCATCGAATGCCCTCGAAATTAACCCGCAATCGCCGGGCTTCATCCTGTAACTGACGTGCAGGCTCGCCCTTACCTTCCGGAATTTCCTGAAAGTCCATTCGCGCAAAGGCTTTGAGAAAATCAAGGTAATGGCTCTCCAGAAGCCGAATGCCTTCCAGCTTTGGCTTTCCTATGGTTATAAGGCGAATGGGATACACTTTCTCCTACTGGCAGAAACTCAGACTAATCGAAAATGATTATGTCTTAACCAACAGGAGGCAGCATGTCTTTCACCCGCGCATGGATCCCGGCCATTGTCGGAATCGCACTCTTCATTGGCTGCGATAGCAAGCCAGCAGACAAGATTCCCATGACGGCGCCCACCGCCATCAAAGAGCCCCATGAGGTGCTTCAGCATCTCCAATACATGTCCGTACGCAAGGACATGAAACACACCAGCCTGATTATTCCGGCCGATCCCGAAATCATCTACGGCTCGGCGTGGTGGTTCAATAAGCATGCGGGCGCGCTTGGCATTCCCTACACCGAAGCAGAGATCAGCACCTTTGGCCTAGAGCCATTGAGCAAGCTGGGCTACGTGGGCACCGCCAGCAGCAAAGAACTGCTGGGAGCCCTGGATCAGGCCGCAGCCGCTGCCCAATCCGCACCAAAAAAAGGAAAGGTCGAAGCCCCTGCCCTTCCCGCGAATCTGGCGCAGTACGACAAGGACAAACTGGATGAACTGCCGGGCATGAAGTTCCCCGATGGTCGCCCCAACCCTGATTACACAACCGTTAAGGAAAATGCCACCCTCGTTCGCGCAGCCCTTGCAGGTGGTTTGTACCGCGTCATGCGTGGCGTTCCCGCTGAAGTTTGGCCTGATGTCTCCGTCATGGAAGTGAAGGTCAACCCCACCAACACCAAGGTGCAGGATGTCTACCTCGGCTACGGTGGCAAGACCATCATGCAGGTAAGCGTCTTCCAGGAAGCTCCCGGCAAAAATTGGACTGTTTCCTACGTCTACTACAAGGTCGGCATCAAGGCCTTGCAATCCACTGCGGCCAAGCTCAAAGAACAAGCCAAGTAGCCTCTAGTGCAATTGATCACGACTCAGCGCCGAAGCCTTGTTGCTTGCGAACTCAGCGATAGAGTTATCGCGTCAGGTGAGAACCCCTGACGGGCGCCTGAGTGTCAGGTCCTAATCCAATCAATCCAACCTCAAGGAGTTGTTCAATGGCTGATATGGCCTTCAACCCGTTTGAAATGGCCCAGAAACAGTTCGATGCCGTGGCTGAAAAGCTCGGCTTGGACCAGGGCGCCCGCGAATTTCTCCGCAGCCCCATGCGTGAGTATCACTTCAACATCCCTGTCCGCATGGACAACGGGACGACGAAGGTATTCAAGGGCTTCCGCGTGCAGCACAGCGATGCCCGCGGCCCCGCCAAGGGCGGCATCCGCTTCCACCCCCATGAGACCGTGGACACCGTTCGCGCCCTCGCGACCTGGATGACCTGGAAGACCGCAGTGGTCGATATTCCTCTCGGCGGCGGCAAGGGCGGCGTGATCTGCGATCCCCGCGAACTCTCCGATCGTGAGCAGGAACAGATCTGCCGAGGCTGGATGCGCAGCGTGGCCCGGAACGTCGGCCCCGTGCAGGACGTGCCCGCACCCGACGTCATGACCCACGGCCAGCACATGCTGTGGATGATGGATGAATACGAGCACATCATGGGCGGCCAGTATCCTGGCGTCATCACCGGCAAGCCCGTCGGCATGGGCGGCTCCCTGGGTCGCACCGAAGCCACCGGCTACGGCGTGGTCTACACGATCCGCGAAGCCATGAAGGAACTCGGAATCGAAATCAAGGGTGCCACCGCCTCCATTCAGGGCGCCGGCAACGTCGCCCAGTACGCCTTGGATCTCTTCGAGCAGTACGGTGGCAAAACCATCGCCATCTCTTGCTGGGATAACAAGGACAAGAAGGCCTACACCTACAAGTGCGCCGCCGGCATCGAGTTCAAAAAGCTGATCGCCTCCATCGACAAGTTCGGCACCATCGATCCCGCCAAGGCCAAGAGCTATGGCTGGGAGCAGCTGGCTGGCGATGCCTGGATCGAGCAGGAAGTCACCGTGCTCATGCCCAATGCCCAGGAAAACATGATCAACGGCAGCAATGTCGCCAAGATCAAGCCCACCGTGAAGATCATCGCCGAAGGCGCCAACGGCCCCACCACCCCCGAGGCCGATGCCGAATTCATCAAGCGTGGCATCTTCATGATCCCCGACTTCCTTTGCAACGCCGGTGGCGTGACCTGCTCCTACTTCGAACAGGTCCAGAACAACATGAACTACTATTGGGAAAAGGAAGAGGTTCTCAGCAAACTCGACCAGAAGATGACCAATGCGTTCAAGGCCGTCTCCGCCATGGCCCGCGACAAGAAGGTCTACATGCGCGATGCCGCTTACATGATTTCCATCAAGCGCGTTGCTGAAGCCTGCCATCTGCGTGGCTGGGTGTAATAAACCCAAAGGCAAATGCATCAGAACTAACGGCCCGCTCTCGCGGGCCGTTGTTTTTGTCCGCTACACTGCCCCGGACCCTTCTCCCCGGAAAAGCCCATGACCTCTCATCAAACGTTCGGCCAGTCCCGCGAGCTCCAGACCATCTTCCAGATCGCACGGATCCTTGATCAGCGAGGACTCCCCTTCAGCGGCATTTTGCAGCGCATCGCGGATGAATTGCCCAAGGGGTTCCGCCACGAAGAAGTCTGCCGAGCTCGCATTCATTTTGGCGAAACCTTCTATGCAAGCCCTGGCTTCCAGACCAGCACCTGGACGCTCCGGGCCCCCGTCCATGTCAAGGGTGAAGCCGTGGGTGAGGTCGAAGTGGTCTACCTGGAGAACCGCTCCAGTCGCGCACCGGACAGCCCCTTTCATCTGGACCAAAAGAAACTCGTGGACCTCACGGCCCTCAAGATCGGTCAAGAGGCTGAAGCCCGCGCCGAAGGCGCCTCTGCGGAGGAAGCAGGTTACATCCCTAACGTCTTCGAGAAAAAACCCGAATGGCGCGCCATCCTGGATTTGCTTGGCGAGATCGATCCCAACCTGCATCATCGCCTGATCCGCCGTTTGATGAATCACGCCACCAAGCTCGGCGTGCCGGGCGTTCACAAAATGATCGCTCAGTTCGATCCGGCCATTTACGCTCAGGGCGAAAGTTCCTCGCATGGTTCCAACGCCCCGCTGCCCAAGCGCGATATGGCCGTGCTTCGCAAGACCTTTGCAGAAATCCAGGACATCGCCAGCATCGTCTTCGAGGATGCGGAATTAAACAGTTTGCTCAAGCAGTGGATGCGCCAGGACAAGCTTGGCTTCCTGGCCCTCGCCACCGAAAAGCGAGATATTCCGCTGGTTGAGATCACCGAAATCGTTGATCGCTTCTGCCGGGAAACCCGCGAAAGTGAACCTGCGCTCTCCCCGGCCGACGACCAAAACGTGAGAGTTGCCCTGATTCGGCGCTTTCTCACCGATAACCTGAAATTCATTGGCATCGCCAAAAAGCATCTTTCCATCTATGACTTCGGCAAGCTTCTAACCCACGTGACTGGGCCCGCTCAGGGCAACGGAAAAATGGGCGGAAAAGCGGCCGGACTCATTCTGGCTGATCGAATTCTCAAACGAGAAGGCAAGGGCAACCCGCTCATCGAAAGTCTTCGCACGCCGCGCACTTGGCACCTGACCTCCGACGGCATCTATAACTTTCTGCGCCA
>JAIFMW010000001.1 GCA_020048105.1 Deltaproteobacteria bacterium
AACCTGATTCCCGTTGCGGGTCGAACCGAAGAGCTACCGCCAATGGGAGCAGATCTAGGCACCGCCAAGGCTGTAGGCAGCCTGCCTCTTCTCACCAGTTGGTGGTCTCGCCACGGCAAGCCCGGCGCGCCCCTACTGCTGCTAAAAGGCGCAGTCGGAGCTGCAGAACCCTGCCCTTCCGGCTGGAAAGTGGAATGCCATTCCTATCACCTGCCCACCCGGGGAAATCGCATAGTCCTCCGGCTAGAAAAAGAACCGGACCGCTGAGAGTCCGGTTCTTTCGAAAAGCAGAGGGTCGTTAGCGGGTGAGTACATCACCGACATGTAATTCTTCCTTGGCCCGGAGGATGCGACAGGAAGAACTATTCTCGCCGACCTTCACCACCATGACCTGCCCCAAATAGTGGGAGGTCTTCTCATCCACCTGCCCCTTCGTCCGTTTCCCTTCCGAGGTGGCCCAAGTCTGTAACCGGGCCGACAAAAGGATATCCCCGACCTTTAAGCCATGCTTGGTGCCTTGATCAATGATGACCATCTCACCGGTGGCCGTCTGTTCATGGTTATCTCGAGCGTAAAGAATGGTGCCCATTGGGTCTTGAATGGGCACCGGCCCAACCACATCCTTTCTCAGATTAGCCACGATATTAGCCGGCTCAACGAAAGGCGCAGCGTGGAAGCCTACCTCGATAGCGTCCATGCTTCGCTCAATCACCGCAATTGAGCCCTTGGCATTGACGACTGTGACCCTAAGAATGCCAATCTGCTGTACCACATCACCCAACGAACTTTTGCTCCTAACGACAGGATGCACCAGCTTGCGCTTGGCGACCTTGAGGACCACGAGTCGATCCCCAACCTTGACGCCACGGTCATTGCCACCCGCTAAATAAACGGTTTCCGTATCACCCAAGAAATTTCGATTTTGGGCCTGCCGCTCTGTAATGGCTAGAGCGCCAATTTCTTTAAAATGTGCCTCTGCCCCATTGGGAACCAGATAAGGCATCTGGATAAAGTCCTGGAATGTGAACCCATACTCTTCCAATTTGGGCTTAGTGACGAGTTTGATGCGATCAGGCTGAACCTCCGCCACTTCACTAGGCGTTTCCACTGGCTGGCCCGGCGAGGCTACCGTCTTTGCGGCGACAGGGATGATAAGGGGGTTGCCGGGGTAGATCCAATGGGGATCCTTAATCCATTTGTTTTGGTCCCAAATTTGAGGCCAAGCAAAGGGATTGCCCAAAAACCGCTGCCCCAAATCCCAGAGGGTGTCGCCTTTGACGACAAGGTAGAGCTGGCTACCGCTCGGGACAACGATTTCCTTGGGGTAGTCCCAGCGCGAGCGATGCTCGGCAACCTTGATAGCGCCCCCAGACTGGCCTTCCTGTACGACCGAAACGGCCGAGGAAGCAGGCTTTGGTTCTTGAGCCACTAGGCCTAGTGCGAGGCAAGACATCGCAGAAATAGCAAACAGCCAATGCCGCTGATGCATCATGTTCCCCCTTGGTAGCTGGCCGAATTATAGTCCAATCGTTCGGACCGTGAATGAAAAAGCTTTGAAGTTTCCTAAAATATCGTCCTTAGGATAAACCAAATTCCGGCTTTCGTTGGCTGTCCTTAAAAAAACCTCAGTGGCCGGAAGGTCCATAATAAAGGACCCAAGCCTGGGGCCCGCCCATGGGTATGGGGGCCTGGGCATATCGAGCGACAACCTGCGCTTCCGGACTCGACAAAAATTCCTGAAAGGCATTCACAAGTTCTTCCGAATTCCCAAATATTACGTGGAAGGTGCGCCACCCAAGGAATACGCCATCCTGAAGCCGCTCCCTAAAGCGTTCCAATGCATCCACCGTGGAATGACCCCGCAAATCAAGGGAGCCATCCACCTCAATTGCCATGCCTGCAGCAAGTTGAATCCGCTCAGGTAGCAATTTGGGAAGCGCGGCTGGGGGACAATTATCCGGTAAGTCAGACGGGAGGACTGCTTCCATAATTTCAGCCAAAGGGGATACTTCCGGTTCCACCCTTTTTACGATTGGCTCTGAAACCGGAATTTTGGGAGTCAAGGGTTTAAGCCCCTTCAATCCACCCATCACAGCCTGAAAATCATCGGGGGATTCAAACGTCGGCAAAGTCAGCGCTTCACCTAGCGGAGCGCTCTCTATGACTGGAATGACTCGACTATTTGAATTCGTTTTCGGAGCAGCCCTCTGCCCCATGGCATTGAGAAATAGGTTGTCCTGTTCTTCAATGCTCAATTTGGCAGTGCTTACAGGCTTGGGGATCGGTTTCAAAACAGGGGCCTTGGGATTGGACTCGCCCTCGTCCTTGAACTGCTGTTTTAGCTTCGCCAAATCTTGTTTCCAGACCATGATCCACCTCTGTTGCCTTTAGGTTATCCATCCATGTTGCGCTTGTGCCACACCTGAAGCATTTCGCACCATCTTCCAGAGCCAGTACAACTAACCCGCGCCCAGTTCTATACGTTTTCACCAGTGGCACGGCCTTCGCTTAGATGCCTATGGAGGTTCAAATGAAAAACATCTTGATTCCAGTTGTGGTGACTTTGCTCGGCGCGAGTTCTAGCCTTTTGGCTCAGGAGCCTCGGGTGGGGATCGCTCTAAATTTAGTTCTGCCCACCGGCACATTCCAAAACTTGAAAGGCAGTTCCTTAGATAACCAAGGAATTCCTTACAGCTACTCTTCAGGCTATGACCTTGGCGTTGGTGGACAGGTGACCTTCAGCTTCCCTGTGGCGCAGAAGCTTGCATTTCGAATGAATGTTAGTGGCCAATCGACGAATGGCAGCGACACTGCCCCTGGGTATTCCAAGATCAACCTCAGGCATGTCATGTACGGCCTGGGTGGCGACCTCCAAATTTTCACGCAAAGTGCCTACCGCCACCGGGGACTTTATTTCCTGGCCGGACTCTCAGCCGATTTCGAGCGCTTCGATCGCAGTGAAGGTGACATTGATTCCGATTGGAGTCCGATCGACTCCACTCGCAAAGCTCGGTTGGGTGGAAATATCGGCATTGGCCATACCTTTGGGTATGATGCCGGGACGCGCTTTACCCTGGAAGCGAGTTTTCATAAATCTCTAACCGGGAATGACATCGCCAAGGGAGACCCACCCAGTACAGAATTCGCTCGGATCAGCTTTGGTTGGATTTTTTAACTTAACCCGAACAAAAAACAGCCCCGCAAGTTGCGGGGCTGTTTGAATTTCATTTTTTCTTGGCTTTTGACTTTTTCTTGGTGGCTTTCGCAGGTGGTTCACCATCCTCGTCTGCTCCAATAAGTCCACTAACGAATTTTTTGCAGTCTGCATTCTCGGGGTCCATACGGAGCAGCCGGCGGCCATAGGCCAGTCGGTCAAAGCGAGGCCGTGCTTCATCGGCCTTAACCTGCTCAAGTTTTTCACTTACGAATTTTGCACTGGTGCCAGCAAGTGCCATTTCCTGCTTTTCTCGGGAAATAAAATCCTGCCAACTCGCCAGAGAGGTGGAATAGGTCACCTGTTCCTTGCGCAGTTGCGAGAGCAACCCGTCGATTTCCTTCAGTGACCACTCGCTATGCGAAATGGCTGCAAGGTGTTCGTCCAGAAAGCCCCGAATCTGACCCCGCAGTTTCATGTGTTCTTCAGTTAGGCCTGGCTGGGCTTCGATCTCCTTAAGCCGCTGCTCCTGTTTTGCAATGGTTTCGCGCCATTCCAGAATTTTGGCTTCGTGATCCCGGCGAATGCGACCAAAGGTCCCTTCGGAAATTTTAAGATTTTCAGCCGCAGTGGATTCTGCACTCTGCAAATAGGCGATGGCGTCTTCCCAGGCTCCATCCAAAACACAGGCACGAGCGGCATAATCCCGAACCGCCACCAGTGCACGCATTTGGTTATAGTCCGCGGTGCCAACCCCGAGAGCCTCCCGCTGGAGAAGCGCCTCAGCGCTTCTCCGGACGGTGGCCGAGTCCCCCCGATCCAGCGCAACATCCCATGCTCTGTAGCTGTCTTTCATGCGATCAGCCAAGGTCTGAGCCATGGCTGGCACAACCAGAGCTGGAACCAGCAAGAGCGAGGTCAGCAGGCGCATGTTCACTTGGCCTTCTTGCCCTTAGGGGTAGGCTTTTCTTCGGCAGCCGGCAACCCCACGCTAACGCCCGTAAGCTGTTCGATTTCCTTAACGACTTTGCGATTGCTGGGATCCAGCACATTCAACCGATACAGATAGCGAACCTTTTCTGTTTTTTCCGGGAACTGCTGATCAAGGAAGGTCTTGGAACTCATGATTCCTTCCACGAATTTCGCTTTGTCATTCTTGAATTTATATTTGTCCAACTGGTCGAGTTGATCCTTGATCCCAGCATCTTCTTCGGTAGCGAATTTACCGTAGTAATCGGCTTCTTTTTTGGCACTTTCAATGTAATCCACAAAAATCTGGGCGGATTTTTTATTCTTCCCAATGGATTCTTCCTCACCCTTGATCAGGTCGAGCTGCTGTTTGTCACCTTCGTCCGGGTTCGCTTTCTCACGGAGTGTCTTGATGAAATCCGCGTTCTCCTCCAGGGTCCTGCGCCCACCTGCCGCCAAGTCGTTGTAGTAGCTCACAATCAGGGGAAAGGATTCCTTCGCCGAATCGGCATTCGTCTTCGAGGTGTCGCGCGCCTTGGTGAATAGTTCGAGGGCTCGCTCCCAGTTGCCAGCAGCATCAGCCGCCCGAGCGGCAAGGAAGAAGGCGTAAACATATTCTCGGTAGCTATTGAAGCTGGTCAGCTGAGCCTGAGGGCTGGATTTATCCCAAGCAGGCACTGTGGCCGGCAAGATCCCTTCCGCCCGAAGGGCAGCGTCCCGGGATTTGAATTCGCTCATCAACTTCTCGACTTCTGGAGCCCCCGCTCGGAGGGTCTGAGTAAAGGTCGGCTGGGCCGGTACCTGGACCGGCGCCTGAGCGACCAATGCCGCAGGAATCAAAGCCAGTGCACTGCAGATAGTGAAATTCTTCATGGTTTCCCTTTCGATGAAGTCGAGTCAGTTCTCTGGAGCAAGATGCGTGACAATGCCGCCTCCAGTTGCCTCAAGCCCCTAGCGTATCTCAATTAGCACATCAGGAGTGTTCTCCAAAACCGGAATATTCAGGAGTCGAAGCGAAGGTTGGGGCTTCGTTCCAGAATCGTAAGGATCAACCGATCAAGTTGATCCACAACCAGGAACCGAAGGGTGACACGCCGTGAAAGTAGCTGGGCTTCCGGAGTTTCCTTGGAAGGCTCCTCCGCGCCACCTCGTAAAATGAAAAAAAAGCGGCCCTTTTCCAGAGACGCCACTTGCTTCCAGGCTAATCGCCCTGCTCCGAGGCGCCTTGCCAAAGGGCCCGGGAGGGACCCGAGTTCTACCGTAAGTCCAACTTCATCAACCACCACATGGGTTCCTTCGATCAGCAGCAGAAAAAGAATGGATAGCACGAGAAGTACGCCGCCTGCACCACAAGCCGCAACACTGCTCACCAGGGCCGTCCAGAGCCGCCACGTGGGTTCCCCATTCACTTCGGCCAAGCGAACCATGGCGAGCAATCGCGGCATGTTTTGAATCAGGTGCATCAAACCCCGAACACCAACCAGCCAAGAACCTGCGAATAACAGTATGGCCACCGCACGCTGGGCAAAACTCGGGCGGAAGATCAAGGGAGTAAGAACCGTCACAAGATCTCCCTCACGACCCGGCCATTTCCAGAAGGATGGCCTCAGCGGCAGCGATGGGATCTGGAGCTTGGGTGATGGGCCTTCCCACCACCAACCAAGTGGCGCCCTCTTCGAGGGCTTGAGCCGGAGTCAACACCCGAGCCTGGTCCTGAACCGAAACACCACGGGGCCGAATGCCTGGCGTGAGCAACCGGAAGTTTTCCCCACAAGCATCCCGAATCGCCCGAGCCTCCAGGGCCGAACAAACAACGCCATCCGCACCGCACGTCATCGCCAACCGAGAGAGATGAAGCGCCATATCCCCCGGTTCGGCAGTGGAACCCAGTCGGGCAAGGGCCTCCCGATCCAGACTCGTAAGCACAGTGACGGCGAGCAACTCGGTGGTTCCGCCTCGTTCGCGGTGGGCACGCACAGCCCCCGCCGCAGCTTCCAGCATGGCGGGTCCACCCTGGGCGTGAACGTTAACAAGGCGTGGATTCAGAGTCAGCACAGCCTCCAAGGCTCGTTTCACGGTCGTGGGAATATCGTGGAATTTCAGATCAAGAAAGACCGGTGCTAGCGATTGAAGTTCGCGGACGAAAGCAGGTCCTTCGGCGCAAAAAAGCTCCAAGCCGACCTTCAGCATGCCGATTCGACCCGAAAGTTTTCGCGCTAGAGCCAAGGCCTCGCCAGCCGACGGGACATCCAGTGCCACCACCAGGCGATCCACAGGGAGAAGCGCTTTTGACATGAATACTCCAAAAAATAGGTCCATCAACTCTGTCATTCTCTCAGGAATCCAACTAAGCGTGAGAGCCCCATGCGCATCCTTAACCTGCTTTTCCTTGCCTCCTACTTGCTGCAGGCTGCCCCGCCCACACCCTTGAAAACGGCCACGACACAGATTCTGGAGGCCTATGACGAGGGCCAAGCCATCGATTCGCTGCCGCAGCCGATGGTCACCCCCAAGGATCGCCCCGCCTTGGAATGGCTGAAGGCCAGCCTGTCCGAGGCCCTGCCCCGCAACCCATTTCCTAAGGGCGGCCGTTTTCACAAAGAAGCGGAAGTCCTGCGAGCCCTCTTGCAATCCGCTCCGGGCGGTTTTGATTCTCGGCTGGGAGCTTTCAAACCCACTCTGGCCGGTTCCCATGCAGCCCTTTGGCGCTGGGGGCAAGGTCACGCCCGCCGGGGCAGCTTTTCGATCTCACAGCGACACCAATGGGAAGACCTTCTGCTGAAGCCAATCGCGCCGGATGTAATCAGCGGTCTAGCGCTCCGCCATGCCCTATGTTTTGCCCTGGCCGAAGGGGACGAAGGCCGCTTGGGAGCCCTGAAGGCTATCCATGGGGACTCGCTTCCTAATTTCTTTCAGCCCTTCCAACGTGCCTTCGCCCTGCTGGGCGGACCGGCTCCCCACCTTTACCTTTGGTCCCTACCCGAGCTTGAGCCGCAAGAGTTGCCTCTTTCCGGCCTTGGGACTCGAATCTACATCTCGCCTTTAGATTTACCAGCACCCCTCGACGCCACTTGGGTAGTGCCGGCCTTGACCACGAATCTTTCGAGCGATCAATCGGTGCTCGAAGGCGCCCATCTCAGCGAAGCCACTGCGGTGGCTAAGCAAATACGAACTCTTTCTCGCAAAGGCTTCTACGCTCCCAGCCGCGCACCCCTAGAGGCTTTGGCGCTGTTCTATTTCCCCATCGATATTCGCCTGAGCACAGCCGGGATGATCACCTCGATCCACATGGGTGACGCAGCCTACGCTAAGCCCACGCCTTGAAGTAATCCGGTCAGGCCACCCCAAACAATTTGACTCCAGTAATGGAAGCCGCGTCGCACGGGTTTTACGGAATAGGACGCATGAAGCCGATTCTTGAGGATGGGATAATTCCCATCAGGATCAAGAATTGCCGACATCACGGGATGATCGAACTCGTAGGTGATCCAGCGATCCTGTCCATCCCAGAGAAGCCGTTGCTCACTCTTGTCTTCCAACCGCACCCACAGGGTAATGGGCACCTTGATTCCACCACGCCGCTCCAAGGTTATTGAGCCTCGGCGACCCGGCGCCATGGCCTGCGGAACCGCAAAGACAGGCCCTTTCCCCGAGTCCATCCACCCGCCTTGCATAACCTCCAAGGATTTCACGCCCCGAATAACGTAATCCAGCGTGTCGGTGCCTTCGATAAAATCGCGCCAGAAAGAACCAAGATCCCGTTTTGAAACGCGCTCAGCGATGCGTTTGAAATCCTGACGAGTCGGGTGTTTGAAGGCCATTTCAGTCGTATAGGCA
>JAIFMW010000126.1 GCA_020048105.1 Deltaproteobacteria bacterium
GCGATTTGGAAGTCATCCAGGATGGCGTTTGCCTGGGGCAACGCATCGTGCCCGTGCAGCGAGCCGCTTGCTATGCGCCGGGTGGGCGCTATCCCCTGCCCAGCTCCGTGATCATGGGCGTGGTGCCAGCCAAGGTGGCGGGCGTGGGCGAAGTGATCGTGCTGAGCCCCCGCATTCACCCGGTGACCCTGGCCGCCGCCGCCTTGGCCGGTGCTGATCGCGTCTTCGATCTCGGCGGCGTGCAAGGTATTGCCGCCGCAGCCTGGGGGCTGGGAGGACTTCCGCGTATGGATTTGGTCGTAGGTCCCGGCAACCGCTACGTCACCGGCGCCAAACGATTGCTCTACGGCGATGTGGGCATTGAATTTCCCGCAGGCCCCAGCGAACTGCTGGTGATCGCCGATCGCGGGTCCAAAGCGGCCTGGATCGCAGCGGATTTACTGGGGCAAGCGGAACATGACCCCGATGCCCTGCCCATGTTGATCAGCTTCGATGCCGAACTATTGGAGGACGTGAACGAGGAACTGCGCAGGCAGCTGGCTGAATTGCCGTCCGATACACCCGCCTTGGAGAGCCTAGCCAATGGCTTTTCGATTCTCGTTGAGGATGAAGACCAAGCGGTGCGGCTGGCCGATGCCCTGGCTCCTGAACACCTCGAATTGCAAGGCCCCCGCGCCGAAGCCCTCGCCCAGAGGCTCCAAACCTACGGCAGTCTCTTCGTGGGCGAAGGCACCGCCGAAGTCTTCGGCGATTACGGCAGCGGCACCAACCACATTCTTCCCACCGGCGGCGCCGCGCGTTTCACCGGGGGTGTGTTTGTGGGCACCTTCCTCAAGACCCTCACCTGGCAGCGCATCCTCCCCGAGGGTCAACAGCAGCAAGCTCTCCAAGCAATTGCCATTGCCGAAGCCGAGGGCCTAATCGCCCACGCTACTTCGGCCAGGGCGCGGTTGAAGGGATGAAATGGGCCCGGTTGGGCACTCAAAAAAGTGCTCAACCGGACCCGTTTCAGGGCTAAAACCTTTCGATCAGTCACTCAAACGAGCGTCTACCACGTGGTTCAGGCGCTTCTCCAGCAGGTTCTCGTCGGCAAAATCCGTCACCTGAAGGTAATGCAAGGCGCTGTCTACCAGGGCGGCGGAGGGCACCAAGCCGATCGTCTCCACCTTGCTGACATTGGCGCCGAAGCGCCTCAGCTCGGTCTTAATGGCCTCGATCACACGGTAGAGAGGGGTGGCCTTGTAGTTGCCCACAGTGATGTTGAGTAGGGCCAGGTTCCGCTGACGATCGAGCCCTGGGTAGAACTTCACGTTGGGCAAACCCGTAGTCGGGCTGGAGAGGGTGTTGGCCACCCAGATGGCTGCCTCCTCGTTGGCGGTATTCAGGTAAACCTTGAAATTCACTAGGGGGAACCGGGCACCGATAATGGTGGCGCCTTTATCCACGGGAAAGGTCTCCGGGCCGAAATCGGGCTTCCAGGCGGGATCGGCCATCCTGGCGGCGAAGCCTTCATACTCGCCTTCGCGAATATTCTCGATATCCCGTCTCTGAGCGTGTCTGGCGCTTTCGTAGGCCAAGTAAGTGGGAAGCTCAAAACGGCGGGCCACTTCCTCGGCGAATTCCACAGACCAGGCCACGGCCTCTTCGATGGTGGCATCCTTCACCACCACGAAGGGGAAGGCGTCCACGGCGCCGATGCGGGGATATTCACCCTGGTGCTCGCGCATATCCACGCGCTTGAGTGTTTCTTCATACAGCACGAAGCCGCCCTGAAAGATGGCGTCCTTGCTGCCGGTAAAGGAAAGGACCGTGCGGTTGCGGGCCTGATCCATGGCGATGTCCAGAACCACAAGGCCCGGCACGGCCTGGAGCTTGCGCTGCAGGTCCTCGATGAAGGCCGTATCGCGGCCTTCGCTGATGTTCGGAACGACAGAAATGATCTTGGTCATGGTCGGGTCCTTGATCTAGAAGAGGCCGAGGAACACGCCCGCCGCAATGGCGGAGCCGATGACGCCCGCTACGTTGGGGCCCATCGCGTGCTGGAGCAGGAAGTTTGTTGGATCCTCGGCCTGACCCACCATATGGGCCACCCGGGCGGAGTCCGGTACGGCGGAAACCCCCGCTGCGCCGATGAGCGGGTTGACTTTATCTGTGCAGAACAGGTTCATGATCTTGGCAAAGGTGACGCCGGCCGCTGTGGCGAAGGCGAAGGCCACACAACCCATGGCGAAAATCATCACGGATTGCTTGGTGAGAAACACCGTTGCGCTGGTGGAAGCTCCAACGCCCAGGCCGATCATGATGGTGCAGATATCCAGCATGGAAGAAGAAGCTGTCTTGGCCAGACGGCCCGTGACGCCAGATTCCTTGAGCAAGTTGCCCAGGAACAGCGGCCCCAACAGGGGCAGGCCGCCCGGTGCCACGAGGCTGGTGATGATCAGGCCCACCACGGGGAAGGCCACCTTCTCGAAACGGCTCACCTTGCGACCCGGCTTCATGCGGATCAGGCGCTCCTCGCGGGTGGTGAGCAGCTTCATAATAGGTGGCTGGATCACGGGAACCATGGCCATGTAGCTGTAGGCGGCAATGGCGATGGGACCAATGAGACTGGGGGCCAGACGTCCCGCCGTAAAGATGGCCGTGGGGCCGTCGGCACCGCCGATGATGCCAATGGAGGCGGCACTTTGGGGGCTGAAGCCCAGCCAGAGGGAACCGATGAAGGCCGCGAAGATGCCGAACTGGGCGGCGGCGCCCAGGAGCAGGCTCTTGGGGTTGCTAAGCAGGGCCGAAAAATCCGTCATGGCACCGATGCCCAGGAAGATCAGGGGCGGCAGGAAGCCGCTCTTAACCCCCATGTAGATCATCCCCAGCACGCTGTTGCCACTGGTATTGAATACATACTCGTGGGTGACCGGGTCGATCATGTAGACCGACACGCTGTTGAAGATGGACAGGGGCATGGGCATGTTGCCGATGAGGACGCCGAAGGCGATGGGCACCAGCAACAACGGCTCGTAGTCCTTGGCGATGGCCAGGTAGAGGAAGAGCAGGGCCACCAGGATCATGATGCCGTTGAACCAGGTGATGTTCACGAAGCCGCTACCGCCCAGGATCTGGTCAAGGTAGCCGGTGATTTCGCCCCGATGGATGTCCTTGCCGAAGAACTTGGCGTTGAACTGGGTCACGTAGCCGAGGCTCTCTTCCTTTCCCACAGTGACCACCGTGAAAATAGCCGCGAGCTTGCCCTGATCATCAAAAAGATTGCCCTTGGCGGCCCGTTTAAGCTTTTCGGCTGGAATGTGGTCCGTACCCTTGTCTAGGCGGAAGTAGGATGGCGAGTCTTCGGCCTTGAACTTCAGGAAGCCCATGTTGAGGCTGGGGATCTCCAGATGATCCGCATCCGCCAGGGACTTGCCCGGGGCCAAGGTAGCCACGCGGCCCACGGTCTCGAAGTCATCGGCGTGAGCCGTGACAAAAGTACCAAGTTCGATCCCCTGGGCGTCCACAATGCGCCCGGTAGTTGCCTGGGGGCCGAGGTAGTCGTTCTTGAGGCCGTCGGTGGTGCCTTTGTTAAAACGGATGTAAGTGGCTGTGGGATCGAAGGTGACCCCGAAGCCCGGACGAGCCGCCTGGAGTGGCAGTGCCATCAGGGCGAGCAGGAGCAGTAGGAATCGCTTCACGTAGAGCTCCTTAGAGGGTGGTCATTTCGGGGCGGGCAACTTCGACGAGCAGATCGCCCTCGCCCACGTTGTCGCCCTCCCGCACGAACACTTTGGTGACCGTGCCGTTGTAGGGTGCGTTGATGGGACTCTCCATTTTCATGGCTTCCATCACCAGGAGCACCTGACCGGCCTGAACCGTGGCGCCCTCTTGGGTCTTCATCTGGAAAATGGAACCGGGCATGGGCGCCGTGATGGCCCCGTCGCCGGCGGCGACCACCGAACGCTTGGCCGGAGGCGGCGCCACGGCGATGGTCACCGCTGCGGAGGCCGATGGGGCTACATTGGCGATGCGGGGCATGTCAGCCGCAGTGACGGTCTTGCGCCCTAGGTGGGCAAGGTCGACGGTATATTCCTTGCCGTCCACCACCACCAGCGCGCGGTCGGCACTCAGTTCCTTGACGTGGGCCTTGTATTCGCGGCCACTGATTTTCATGACATGTTGGCTCATGGGTTCATCCTTCGATCGTTAGGCATCGGTGCGACGGAGGGTCAGGCGCTGGCCCGAACGGCCCAGATACAGGCGACGCTCGATTTCCAGGGCGGCGGCGATGACCGCCAGTATCTCGGGTTCGATGGGTTCGGTGGACACCGCGGGTTTAGGGTTGGATGCTTCAAGCTCCGGGACAGAATTGGTTGGGGCCGGTGCATGGCCGTGGCCCGCCTCTTCCCATTTGATTTTGCGAGCTAGACGATTGAAGAAGTTGATGGCGAGGATGCAGAGGATCAATCCGATGAACACCACCCCCATGCCGAGGGCCGTGACGATCCAGGCTTCGAGCTGAGTCAAGGATCACCTCACAAAGGAATGTTGGAGTGCTTGCAGGTGGGATTGCTGTCCTTCTTGTGGGCGAGCATCTCCAGGGCCTTGATGATGCGGAAACGCGTTCCCACGGGCTCGATCACATCATCGATGTAACCCTTTTTGGCCGCCGCGAAAGGCGTGGCAAAAAGGTTGGCGTAGCGCTCTTTGAGTTCCGTGGCCTTGGCCGCCACATCCTCAGCAGCATCTAGCTCCTTTTTATAGATGATCTCCACGGCGCCGTCGGGGCCCATCACAGCGATCTCGGCGGTGGGCCAGGCGTAGTTCACGTCGCCCCGTAGATGCTTGGAGCTCATCACGCAATAGGCCCCGCCGTAGGCCTTGCGCAGGATTACGGTCACCTTGGGTACCGTGGCCTCGGCGAAAGCAAAGAGCAGCTTGGCGCCATTGCGAATGATGCCGCCATATTCCTGGCTGGTGCCAGGCATGAAGCCGGGTACATCCTCCAGGGTGAGAAGAGGAATGTTGAAGCTATCGCAAAAGCGCACGAAGCGGGCGCCTTTGATGCTGGCGTTGTTGTCGAGCACCCCGGCCATGACCTTGGGCTGGTTGGCCACAATGCCTACCGCACGACCGTTGAAACGGGCGAAGCCCACCACTAGGTTGGCGGCGAAGGCCTCGTGGACCTCCAGGAAGTCGCGGTCATCGACCAAGGTGTGGATTACGTCCTTGACGTCGTAGGGCTGGTTGGCACTCTCTGGCAACACGGTATTGAGCTCGGGGGTAGCCCGGTCCACAGGATCGGTGCAGGCCACGAGGGGGGTCTTTTCCTGGTAGTTCTGCGGCAGGAAGGAGAGCAAGCGCCGGGTGTGGGCAATGGCCTCTTCTTCGTTGGGGGCCACGAAGTGGGCTACGCCGCTCTTGGTGGAGTGGATGCTGGCGCCGCCAAGCTGCTCGGTGGTGACATCCTCCCGAGTTACCTGCTTTACCACCTTGGGGCCCGTAAGGAACATGTAGCTGTTGCCCTGGGTCATGGTGACGAAATCCGTGATGGCGGGGCTGTACACCGCGCCGCCTGCGCAGGGACCCAGAATCAAGCTGATCTGGGGCACCACGCCACTGGAGAGTACGTTGCGCAGGAAAATGTCGGAGTAGCCCGCCAGGGCATCCACGCCCTCCTGGATACGAGCGCCGCCGCTATCGTTGAGGCCGATCACCGGAGCGCCGACCTTGACGGCCAAATCCATGATCTTGCAGATCTTCTCGGCGAAGGCCTTGGAGAGGCTGCCACCAAAGATGGTGAAATCCTGGCTGAACACGAACACAAGACGGCCATGAATGGTGCCATGCCCAGTGATGACACCATCCGTGAGGGGCTGATCCTTCTCCATGCCGAAGTCAGCGCAGCGGTGGGTCACGAAGGTGTCGAATTCCTCGAAGCTGCCTTCATCCAGAAGCTTCTCAATGCGCTCCCGGGCCGTGAGTTTGCCCTGGTCGTGCTGTTTCTGGATGCGCTTCTCACCCCCGGCCGCCCGGGCCTTCTCGCGCAAATGCGCAAGGTCGAGGATCTTTCGTTCAATGCTCATGGTAGTGGCTCCTGAAAGATGGGATCAGCGGCGAAAGGGACCTGCGGAATAACCCTGCTAAGCAGCGCGATCTCCCGCTTCGAGGGACAAAGGAAGAGAGAGAGAACCCAGCGAAACATCACGCTGGGCCGCTACGGGAGAATGGGTGGTTCAAGAAAGAAAAGGTACTTCCATGTAAAGCTCAGGGCTCAAGGAAGTGTGCAATCCAAGATTACAGCACCCCGGGCAGGGCACCAATTGGACGGTTACTGCCATTCGTAAACATACTCGGAACCAAATCCCCATCCATATACGCCATAGTAGAGTGACATTTTCTCGCCTTGTTTCGCAGCCCCGAAGGCTTTTCCGGTCACTACTACATCAATATTTGACATCTGCTTTCCACCTGCAGAGGTGCATTTACTGCTTGAACCACCTTTACTATCAAAAAACGATACGACTTTGGATGTCGTTTTCCCAGGCTCGAGTCCGGGTGCATCAAAATAAACAAATGCCGATATCATTCCAGGCAAAGTAGGTTTTCTATTTGCCTTAGGAGCAACAGAAACCTTAATTTGGAGTAACTCTCCTGCCTGAATTATCTTTGGGGGCGTGTCCCAAGTAAATCCTACCGTTAGGGCCTCGCCCTTTGCAGATCCACTGATACAACTCCATCCTGCCGACATCGATCCTCTATTGAATGTTATCTTATTTGTGAATATATTGTTATTTTTCATGGATGTCGCGTTATCATCAATTATATTTACAAGAATCCATGCGCCTGATTTATTTTTCGAACTTATTTCTGCTGATACTAGAAAAGCGCATTGAGAAAAAAACAATAATCCTAAAAAAAGCTCGGTAGCTCGTTTTTGCATCTCAAGTTCCTCTATGAGTTGATACCCAGCATAGACAGCAATTCCCGTAACGTCTCGGTCTGCAAATCTCCCACCACGGAAATTCGTTCCCGCTCGGGGCCAATGGCCGCAAAGGTCCATGCGATATCCGGGCGCAATTCTCGGGCGGAACGCAGGGCGGCGGCATCATCCCGGGTGTCGCCTGCAAAAATCACGGCCTTGGCTCCGAACTGATCCGCCAGAAGGAGCAGCCCATCGGGTCTCGGTTTCCGGAGATGCGGCGCGGAATCGGACACGGCAGGTAATTCAAAGCCAAGCACCTCGAAGGCCATCACCAATTCTTCGGGAGGTCGGCCGGTGTAGATGGCCAGACCCATTCCTGTGGCCTCCAATTCCGCCAGGGTGATCAGCGATTTTTCAAGATGGCGCGTATCAGCATAGTGCGCTTGAACCACCCGCTGACACAGCGGTTCCAGTTCGTGCATGCGGGATTCCAGCTCCGGAAAACCGACGCCTTCCGCCGACCACAGTCGCTCCAACTGGCCAGCCTCATGCAAGGCAAGCGCCGCCGCGGTGAGGCGAAAATCATTATTGAAACCACCCACCCGCTTGAACATACGAAAGTGCGCGTCGGTCCACACAATTCCCGGTGCCAATTCCGTCAAGGCTCGCGCCACGGCCTCCATGAAGCTGCGCTCGGCCTCCACCATCACACCGTCCACATCAAGGACCAGTAAGGGTTTCAGAGAAACCTTGGAGGGACTTTTGGGAGAGAATGATTCACGATTCGTCATGCGCTCAAGTCTAGCGCGGCCCAAGCACGCCCCTTCAGCGACGCTCGGTAATTCTCTTTTTGGATATTCCACTTTTGGTTAGCCAAAAGTGGGCTATGCACTCACGGACTTGCGGCTATGCGTGGCGCGTGATGAAGGCTTCCACTTCTCGTCGGATTTCCGACAATCGCTCGGGGGGTTTCACCACCACGATGATGGTGTCGTCCCCAGCCACGGTGCCAACCAACCCTTCAATATCACTTTGATCCAATTTC
>JAIFMW010000011.1 GCA_020048105.1 Deltaproteobacteria bacterium
CTGCGGCGCGCTATGTGGCCGGTGCCTTGGAGGCTTTTCCGGCGGCTCCTTTGACCGTGGAGGAATCCAATTTCGGCCTAACGCTTCCCGAGAACCTGGATGATTTTGAAAAGGAATGGGCCTGGGCCAAAAAGCGCCTGCTGGGCCTCGACGATATCGAGGAGAACCGCCGCAACAAACTCTTTGCCAGCACCCGCGATGTTCGTTTTACCGCCACCATGCTGCACCTGGATCACCGGCAATCCGTGGCCTTCCAGCAGCAAATCTTCGATCAAAGCCTGGGGCTCAAGCCCTCGGATTACCACGTGGAAACCGGCAAGGAAGAACTGGCCAAACTCTGGCAAGGCCTCCTGGAGTTGGATCGCAGCACCACGCTCTACACGGAGTTGAGCCGCCGGAGCGACAATCCTTGGCGCCTGAAAGCGCTGGCTTCAGATATCGAAAAAAACCGCGATCTCGCGCAGTACCTGGCCAGTTCGCCGGTGCCCGACCTAGTGCGGGAATATCTCCTACTCTCGACGGATGACGCGCTGCTGCGCACCAAATCCCTATTCGGCACGGAGCGCGAGCCCTCCCCAAAGGCCTTTCAAGAACTGACCCGGAAGCGGGAATGGCCCCGCGATCAGGCCCTTTGGGTGGGCGATCAGCCCTGCTGGTCCTTGAATGCCGAGTTCTTCCTTTCCACAGGAAAGCGCAGCGATCGATTGCGCACAGAGGAAATTCGGGTTTGGCATAAGCCTGGAAGGGAGAGTGACCCGGAACCCTTGGTGATTCTGGGTGGTCTGCCGCGAGGTGCCTTTGCGGCCTCATTCGCGTTGGACTTTGTGCCGCCCACGGATTTTCAGCCCAGGGATGCCAACCTGCTGGCGGGGGCTCCGAGGCCCGAGGCGACCTTCCTGTTTGCCCTTCGGGATATCGATTGCGATCTGGTGGAAGATCCCGCCTCCAAAAAATCCCTGCTGGCGCGGCCCATGACAGGACTGGCATTGACTCTTGGTGAAAAGGGTCTTCGCCTCTCGGCCATCACCGAAACCGCTAGGGATCAATGGGGCCGCAAGAAGGCTTTTGAATTCCGGGAACTGGCAACTCAAGCCGCGCAACTATCGGCCACTCGCCTGTCCGTGGCGATAAAGGTTTCGGGCAACCACCTTACGGTGGAGGTGGCGGGTAAGCGCCATGCCTTTACCCTTCCCGCCGATGCCGTGGGTTACACGGGATTGCGCGTGGCGGGGGCCGGATACCTGGCGCTGAGTGGGCTCAAAATGGGTGCCTTGAAAGCGGATCCCAAAAAAATTGAAACCGCGAATGGACGCGAATGAACGCGAATAGGCAAGTTGCGTTTGCAGGCCTAACCCATCGGGTTCCCAATCATCATTCCTGTGTTGTCTTCACGAATCGTGCTTACGAATTTCAATCGCGTTCATTGTGTGGCTCTAATTCTTTTGCGAATTTTTGGAATACCCATGCCCCGACGATCTTGCGGATGATCAAGCCAAGCAGAACCACGGGCCATTATTGAGGGGAGTCGCCTTGCCGAGGCTTCTCCAGAAATTGGTGAAGAACCGCGCTTTTGATCCGTTTTATCGGTGTTCATCGGTGTTCATCGGTGGCCAACATTTCTTTTCATTGGCTGAACCAATCTTGGATCAAAGCGAAGAAAATAATTTGCCACCGATGGACACTGATGGACACCGATGGGTCGCTTCCAGCCCTGTCCGTTTGTTTCGGACTTTTCTGTGGTTCATGAAAAATGCGGCCGGGTCTTGACAACGAACACACCACATTCGCGGTTTTCAAAATTTGCTCTGGATCTCAACTTTTTGGAGATTTTTCGCATGCGCCACCGATTCCTTTTGTCGCTGTTTCTATCACTGAAAATCTTCTCGCTCGGAGCCCAGGCGCCTCCCACGGGTAGGGTCTCGTCGACCTCCTTCGTGGATCCCTTCATCGGCACCAAGGGCATGGGGCATTGCTATCCAGGGGCTACCGTGCCCTTTGGCTTCGTTCAGCTCAGCCCCGATACGGATACCGCGGACTACAGCCTGGATGGAAAAACCTACAACAAGAATGTCTATCGCTACTGTGCGGGCTATCAATACGACGACCCGACCATCGTGGGGTTCAGCCATACACACCTCCACGGCACCGGCCATTCGGATCTGGGAGACGTGTTGCTCATGCCCACCGTGGGCCCAGTCAAGCTCGACCCAGGACGGGCGGAGGTACCGGGCAGCGGCTATCGGTCGCGGTATGACAAGGCCAGCGAAAAGGCTTCACCGGGATATTACACGGTGGCCCTTCGTGACCCTGGCGTGAAGGCCGAGCTAACGGCCACGAACCGTGTGGGCGTGCATCGCTATACCTTCCCGAAGAGCTCGGATTCACGGTTGGTGCTCGATCTCGTCCACGGCATCTATAACTACGATGGCAAGGTGCTTTCGTCCCGAGTGGAATTGAAAAACACTCAACTCGTGGTGGGCCATCGCCACACGCGCGGTTGGGCTCGGGATCGCCACTTGTTTTTTGCCATGGCCTTCTCTAAACCGTTCAAATCCTACGGCTCTCGCAATGATGAAAAATCCCCGTACAGGGGCTTCTGGCGCAAATGGGATGGGGTGCAATCCTTCCCGGAAATGGTGGGTCGCAAGCTCAAGCTCCACTTCGATTTTGATACCGAAGCCAGTGAACCCATTGTGGTGAAGGTTGCTTTGAGCGCCGTTAGCGAAGAAGGTGCCCTGAAGAATCTGGAAGCTGAAGTGCCGCACTGGGATTTCGATCGCGTGCGTGTGCAGGCCGATGCCACCTGGGAAAAGGAACTGGGTCGCATTGAATTCCAGGGCGATGCCAGTGCGCGGCGCATCTTCACCACCACGCTGTACCACAGTCTTTTGAGCCCCGTGGAATTCCAGGATGTGGATGGCCGCTACCGGGGCCTGGATGGAACCATCCATACGGCCAAGGGCTTTACGAACCACACCACCTTCAGCCTCTGGGACACCTACCGGGCGCTGCATCCGCTCTACACCTTGATCCAGCCGAAGCGCACCACGGACATCATCCAGTCGATGCTGGCTCACTATGACCAGAGCCCTTGGAAGCTTCTGCCGGTGTGGTCCCACCATGGCAACGAGAACTGGTGCATGATCGGCTACCACGCCGTTTCAGTGATTGCCGATGCCTGGATGAAGGGCATTCGTGGCTTCGATGGCGACAAGGCCCTTGAAGCGATGAAGACCAGCGCCACCCGTGCGAACTACGATGGCCTTGGGGATTACATGAAATTTGGTTATGTGCCCGATGATGGCAACGGCAGCAGCGCCTCCAAGACCTTGGAATACGCCTACGACGATTGGGCCATTTCGCGCATGGCGGCTGATCTTGGCAAGACTGCCGAAGCCGCAACCTTCCTGGGCCGTGCCCAATCCAGTCGTAAACTCTGGGATGCCCAGACCGGCTTCATTCGCGCGAAACGCAAAGACGGCACCTGGCGCACGCCCTTCGATTCTCTGCAAACCCACGATCAGGGCTACATCGAAGGCAATGCCTGGAACTATTCGCTGTATATGCCGCACGATGCTGCGTGGCTTGTGAAGCAAGCGGGCGGTGGCAAGGCCTTTGCCAAGCATCTCGACCAGCTATTTACAATGGCGTTGGATGCGAAATTTTTCGCGGATACGGAAGACCTAGCCAAGGAATCCATGCTGGGCAACTATGCCCATGGCAACGAGCCTAGCCATCACATTCCCTACCTCTACATGTGGACGGAACAGCCCTGGAAGACTCAAGATCGGGTGCGAGATATCCGCCAGAAGATGTACCGCGATGCCCCCGATGGCCTATGCGGCAACGACGATTGCGGCCAGATGTCCGCCTGGTTCGTGTTCAGCAGTCTGGGCTTCTATCCGGTGGCACCCGGCAGTAACGAATACGTAATCGGCGTGCCCGGCTCACGGGAAATGGCGCTGAACCTTGAAGATGGCCGGCGGCTGAAAATCATCGCGCCCAAATTGGATGAGAAGAACCGCTACATCCAGGGCATCAAACTGAACGGCCAGCGCCATGAGAAGGCCTTTTTCCGCCACGAGGATTTGATTCGAGGTGGAGAAATCCTGTTTGAGATGGGACCCAAGCCCAGCAAGACCTGGCCTATGATTAAGCCTTTTGCGTTGCCGGAGTAACGGTTGGATATCTACACCATCATCGCTATCGGATTAGGGCTGGCCATGGATGCCTTTGCGGTGTCGTTGGCTTACGGGCTTTCCTTTGAGGACCGACAACACGTGGATGCCTTCAAGGTCTCGGCAGCCTTTGGGGTTTTTCAAGCCGGCATGCCCGTGCTGGGGTGGCTTGGCGGACGGGCGCTCAAGGCCTGGATCGCACCCATCGCCCCTTGGCTGGCGTTGGTGGTGCTTGGGTTCTTGGGCGGCAAGATGATCCTAGGTGCCTGGAAGGATGAGGAACACTTCCGTATTTCCACGCAGTTCCGAGTGCTCATGGTCTTGGCACTTGCGACCAGCATCGATGCCCTGGCGGTCGGCCTTCTTATTGCGCTTCTTGGCGCGCCCTTGGGTCTGCCGATTGCCATCTTCGGCGTGGTGACCTTCGTGGTCTCCTATGCGGGTATCGTGGGCGGCTTTGAGCTCAAGAATCTGCTGAGAAATGCGGGACGGCGTGTGGTGCAGGCCGTGGGCGGGTTGATCCTGGTTGGCATTGGGGTGCGCATTCTGGTGGGACACCTGATGCAGGCCTAAATCCGACTCTGCCATACTGACCATTCGCGCAAGAATGATCGACTTTCAACTGACCACCAGGAGAGTGCCATGCCCGTGCCCATGCTCGAACTCGCGCCTCAGAACAGCGCCGTCAAGGCGAAGATTCTGGAAGGGCTTTCCACCATCATCGATAAGTCCAGCTTCGTGTTGGGCGAGAACGTCAAGGGCTTGGAGACCGAGCTCGCCGAATACTCTGGCGCCAAATATGCCGTGGGTATGTCCAGTGGCACCGATGCCCTGCTCGTGGCGCTCATGGCGCTCGATATCAAGGCCGGAGACGAAGTCATTATTCCCAGTTTCACCTTCTTCGCCACCGGCGGCGTGGTGGCTCGCACTGGCGCGACGCCCGTGTTTATCGATCTGGACCCTGTCAGTTTTAACGCCACCGCGGCCCTCGTGGAGGCTGCCATTACCCCGCGCACCAAGGCCATCATGCCGGTGCACCTCTTCGGTCTCTTGGCCGATATGCCCGGGATCATGGCCGTGGCCCAGAAACACGGCATTCCAGTCATCGAGGATGCCTGCCAGAGTCTGGGCGCCAAGGGCTGGGGCAAGAGCGCAGGCCAGTTTGGTGATATGACGGGCTGTTCCTTCTATCCCACCAAGAACCTTGGTGCCTTCGGTGATGCTGGCCTCACCTTCATTCGGGATGACGAAAAAATCGCCGCCAAGGTGCGTCGCATGCGCGTGCATGGCATGGAACCCGTTTACGTTCATCACGAAGTGGGCATGAACGGGCGCATGGATGAATTCCAGGCTCTGGTGCTGCGCGCCAAGTTGCCAATGCTGGAAGGCTGGCACGAAGGCCGCCGGAAGCACGCCCACTGGTATTTCGATCGCCTGACCGCCATCACGCCCGACGAGATGGTGCTGCCCAGCGAGACCGTGCCCAATGGCCGCCACATCTACAACCAGTTCACCGTGCGTGTGAAGCAGGGCAAGCGCGATGCGCTCCAGGCCCACCTTAAGAACTTGGGCATCGGCTGTGCGGTTTACTACCCGATCTCTCTGCACGAACAGCCTTGTTTCGCCTATCTGGGCTACAAGACCGGGCAGTTGGCAGAAACGGAATTGGCCTCCAAAGAAGTGCTGAGCCTACCCGTGTACCCCGAAATGACCGAAGCCATGCTGGAAGAAGTGGCCAAGGGCTTGCTTGGATTCTTCGGAAAGTAAGAAAAGAGATTCACCACGGAGACACTGAGAAAGAAAAAATCTGCTTTTCTCTATGCTCTCCGTGTCTCCGTGGTGGTTTTTATCATTATCGAAGTGTGATTACCGTTGCCCCGGACCCTCCCTGAGTCTGGGGTGCATCTTCAACGCGCGAGATACCGGGATGCCCGTGCAGGGCTTCCCGCACGGCGGTCTTTAGGCGGCCGGTGCCGTGGCCATGGACGATCCGAATGAAGCGCTGACCCGAGGCTAGGGCTTCTTCCACGAAGCGATGCACTTCGAATTGGATGTCATCGGAGGCGCGCCCGATTAGATTGATTTCGCAGGAAAGATCTTGGGAAGCCGCGCGAACCCGCACACGGCCCATGGGTTGGCTGGCGTCGAAATCGGCGCGGACGATGGGCTCCAGTTCGCCAACGCGGGCTTCCAGGCGGCGTCCCTGGGGTGTTTGCAGGGTGACACGGTCGCCCTTCAAGGTGATCACGCGGCCCTCCACGCCGAGGCCGCGATGACGGGCGTAGCCATCCAGTCTGAGCGCGACGGTGTGCTTGGGAGCGCGTGGCGCGAGGCGCAGGGGTTCCAATTCGGCCTGGGCAATTTGCTGCAAGGTTTTGACTCGCTCAGTGGCTTCGGTGCCGATGCGGTCGGCGTTGAGCGGCTCGATGCTGCGCTGCTTTTCCTTTAGCTCTTTCACCAGACGCTTGGATTCATGGTCTAGGAATTCCAGAACCCGCTGCAATTTCTCTTGGCTATCCCGTTGGAATTTGTCCTGCTTTTGGTGCAGGGCTTCCTCGCGCTCGGTGAGAATGCGTTGATCCTTGAGCAGGGCGGCTTCGCGTCGAGTTTGTTCTTCGGCTTGTTCGATGAGGTGCAGGCGATCTGCTTCCAGGGATTTTAGGAATTCCCGCCAGTCTTGTTCACGCCTCCCCAGAACCTTATCGGCGTGGTCCAGCACCCAGCGCGGTAGCCCGAGTTTCGCGGCGATCGTGAGTGCGCGGCTCTGGCCGGGCTGGCCCACCATCAAACGGTAGGTGGGGGCCATGCGATCTTCGTCGAATTGCACGGAAGCGTTTTGGAAACGCGGATGCCGGATGGCCCATTGGCTGATTTCGCCGAGGTGGGTGGAACACAGCACCCAGCAGTGGCGCCGGGACAGTGCTTGGAGCACCGCAATGCCCAGCGCCGCACCTTCTTTGGGGTCGGTGCCGGTGCCGAGTTCATCCAAAAGCACGAGTCCGCCCCGCTTAGCTTGGGTGAGGATTCGTTTGAGATGCAGGATATGGCTGCTGAAGGTCGAGAGGCTGCCAATCAGGGTCTGGTGATCGCCGATATCGGCGTGCAGGCTCGTTAGTTCGGGCATTTCGGTGCCTGCCTTGGCGGGGATGGCACAGCCCGCTTGAGCCAGGGCCGACAGCAGCCCCACCGTTTTGAGCACCACCGTTTTTCCTCCGGTGTTGGAACCGGAGATGACTAGGCCGGGGCGCGTCTCATCGAGCTCCAGGTTGAGTGGCACCACATCGTGAGCCAAGGGCTCCAGGTCCAAGGCCAAGCGTACGGCTGGAAGGAGCAGCGGATGGCGGGCCTCGAAGACACGCAGTCGCTGGGTTCCAAGTGTGGGAAGCACACCATCGCAAAGGGATTGCCACCGAAGGAGCGCCAGGATTTCATCGACTTCACTTTGGAATTTTTGCCAGCGCTCGAAATCCTCCCGGCGCGTACGCAGGCGATCCAGCAGCTCTCGCAGAAAAGCCTGAACGGCCTGAGTGAATTCCCGGTCGGCTTCCACAAAGTCGTTGTTGAGCGCGACAGCTTCGAAGGGTTCGAGAAAAACCGTTGCGCCACTGGAGCTTCGGTCCAGCACCAATCCCGGCACACTGCCCTTGCGGTCGACGCGCACGGGCAGACAAAATCGTCCGTTGCGTTCGACGATGCTTTGCTCTTGGCAAGCCTCGGGAACCGTTTGGAGAATTCGTTGAAGGCGGTTTTGGATGGCTCCCGATGCAGATCGGCGAGTGTCGGCACGCGAAGGGGATCGAGTTGTCCATCTTCGGTAAAGCTCTTTTGCAGCAGCTCCACAACGGAGGTGGGATCGGCCAGTAGCTCGGCGGTGATCTGCAGGCGATCGATGCCGAGGTGTGTGCCCAGCGGGGCAGGGCGGTCAGCGGGCCAAGAAATGGAGGCAATGGTGCGGAGCGCGGTCGCGGTGGCTTTCATTCCCTCTCGGAGCTGCCGCCAGTGCTCCGGCAGAGGCCATCCTGCGGGGTTCAGAATCTGGTCCAAGGCTTCGTCGAATTCGATGATCGGCAGAGCCGAGGGATTGCTTGTCCAGGTTTCACCAAGTTCCTGCTGTCGCAACCGGCGCAGCGAGGCGCCTCCGTCCCAGGGGTGCATCTGGGTCAGGACACTGCGACCTGCGCGGGTCTTTGCGAATCGAGTTACAAGGGCTACGACCGTGGAAAATTCCACGGCATTGAGTTCGAGTTGCTGGGCGTGGGTGGGATGATTCATTCGAAGCTACCAAGCCTGATTATCAACAAAAAAGGCCCGCAGTGAGCGGGCCTTCAATTTTGCGCAGGGCAATGGGATTAAGGAGTTCCCATGATGCGGCGTTCCTGGGACAGGCGCTTGAGGGACTTCTTTCGGGCGGCAAGCATCTTCCGCTTTCGTTTAGCGCTGGGCTTCTCGAAATGCTGGCGCTTTTTAAGCTCGCTCAGGATGCCGGACTTTTCGCACTTTCGCTTAAAGCGGCGTAAGGCGTTCTCGAAGGTCTCGTCTTCTTTGATTTTGACCAATGGCATGTGTGTTTCCCCCCCCTCATTGTGGATTCGCCCCATGAGTCAAACCCACATGGGACCGGCCTGATAGAATACTCCACTAGGGAAAAAATCGCGAGAGCAATAAACAGATGTGAGCAAAACCTAGACCTATCGTGGGTGGGTGGCTGCCGATAGAATGAAAAATTCTTTCTTAGAGATCTCATGCCCCGACCTCTTCTTCTAATTCTGGATGGCCCATCTCCGAAATCTGAGGGGATTGAAGAAGCCTTAGCCCAAAGTGGCTGGGACGTAGCCTTGGCCTCAAGCGGTGAAGCAACTGCCTTCCTGAAAATGACCGAAACGGCACTGGTAATGCTCGATCCTGCACTTAGCGGCGAACCTGGGTTCGATGCTGTGCGGTCAATGCGTGCCCAAGATCTGGATGTGCCAGTGGTGGTGTTGAAGCGCTCGGATAGCTCATTGCCTTCGGGTAAGGGCTATAACGTGCCTATTCCCGGCGTGGCTGGAAATTTGGACGGTTCCTTACCGGTTAATCAGTGGGCCGAGACTCTCAATGGAATTCTTGCCACTAAGCAACGGGAGAAACACAAATTCACCGCCGAAGAACTTTTCGCGGACATTTTGGCGGATATTGACGCACCCAAACCCGCCAAGATTCCAATCGCGAATACCCAGCCCTTCTCGCCGCGAGTGCCTGTCTCCATTCCACCTAGCGCACCCATCGTTGCCAAGCCCGCATCGGTTCCTGCACCGGTTCCCGCGCCGGTTCCCCTGCGGATGCCCTTGCCGAGCGCACGGCCGGTTCCGCCCAAGTCTCCAGTTGTTCCTGCCAAGCCTCTTCCAGACTTGTCTTGGGGGATCTTGGAGCCGCTGCCGACGGTACCCCTGCCTAAGAAAAATGACTTCACACTCAGTGGCATTTCGGGTGTTGATGATCCATTTGGAAATGAGCCGAACGTGCCGGCCATCCCAGATTCTGTGGGTCCAATTGAATTCATGGAGACGGGTGAACCTGCGCCTTCGACTCCTGTTGCCTTGACACCACCTCCAATCGTGCCCCCGTCTCCCGCGCCTTTGTCTTTTCCTGCGGCGCTACCGGAACTGGACGAGAAGGCCGGGGTATTGGAGGAACTGGGAAACTACTATCTGCTCGAGAAAATCGCAGTGGGCGGTATGGCGGAACTCTTCAAGGCCCGTCAGCGGGGTGTTCACAATTTCGAAAAAATCGTAGCCATCAAACGCATTCTGCCGCATCTGTCGGATAATGACGAATTCGTGCGGATGTTTATTGATGAGGCCAAACTTGCGGCCCAGTTGACCCACCCGAACATCGTTCAGATTTTCGATCTCGGGAAGGCCGGTGGTTTTTACTACATCGCCATGGAATACGTGGACGGCAAGGATCTCCGCAGCCTCCTGCGCAAGGTCCGGGAATACAAACAGCCACTTCCAGAGCCTGTGGCAGCCTTTGTCACGATGAAGGTCGCGGGCGCACTGGACTATGCCCATCGCAAGAAGGGCATGAATGACAAAGAATTGAAGCTCGTACATCGGGACATTAGCCCGCAAAACGTTCTGATTTCCAGCGATGGTTCTGTAAAGCTCGTGGATTTTGGAATCGCCAAAGCTGCCACCAAAACGACCCAAACGGTCGCAGGCGCACTCAAAGGAAAATTGCTCTACATGAGCCCAGAGCAAGCCTTGGGACAACCTTTGGATAGCCGCTCGGATATCTATTCACTAGGTCTTGTGCTTTTTGAACTGCTAACTGGGGAACGCTGCTTTCAAGCCGATAGCGAACTCGGTGTGCTCGAAAAGGTGCGACTCGGAAAGATTCAGGATGTCCGCAGTGTCAATCCGCGCGTGTCTCGGGAAATGTCCTCGATCCTCGAGCGTGCACTCCAAAAAAATGTCGAACAGCGATACCCCTCGGCCCGAATTCTCGAAAGGGATCTTAAGGCACTTTTATCGCGGACTGGCAATGAGCCCGTCGAGCACGATATTGCGGAATACGGGAGCATTCTCCTGAAGGGAACCCAGGAACAGGTGGAAGCTTTCGTTGCACGGCGCTTCCCTCTGCAACA
>JAIFMW010000129.1 GCA_020048105.1 Deltaproteobacteria bacterium
GTGTTGGGCATCCACCTTGGCCCGCACCCGCCGGTAAAGATCCTCGTAGCCCTTCACTTGCGGCAGCTTGCCCTGATCCAACAACTCAACCATCTGCGCGTAGAGGCAGCCTTCTGAAAGCGAGAAAAGCGTATTGAGGAACACCCAGCGGTGATCCGCCAGATCTACCAGCGCATGGGTGTAGACCTCCCGCTGCATGGCGAAATCCAGCGCCTGGGTGCCGTGCATGGCGCGCTTCACGAATCCGAAGCGATTGGCCTTCACCAAATTGCCCAACTCCGTGTCGATCACCAGACCCCGCGCCACCATCTCGGGATCGAACACCAGATCCTGCACCGGCCAGCCATCCACCAGGAAGCTTTCCAGCGCCATCTCATAGACCCGCCGCTCAAACACATCGGCCCGATAACCCACCAGCGTGTAATCCATGTCATAGCCAATGGCCCGCAACGCCCGAAAATTCAGCGTGCGATTGCAAAACACCCCCCGGCCGCGTGGCAGAGGGCTGGAAGTTGTTGGAAACGCAGTTTCATCCGTCATGGATTTAAGGATACCAACCCAGCGTGACGTTCCCGCGACGTATCCTGATTGGTGCCGTACCCATCACTCAAGGAACCCGATGTCCACACGCCCTTTAATCTTTATTACCAACGATGACGGCATCGCTTCGCCGGGCCTAAAGGCAGCGGTGCGCGCGGTCTTAGGGCTGGGCGACCTGCTGGTGGTAGCACCTTCGATCCAGCAAACGGCCATGGGGCGAAGCTTCCGGGGGCGCAAGGACGCCATGCTGGAGGCCATCACCTTCGAAGTGGATGGGCATGCCATTCGAGCCTTTCATGTGGAGGGTTCTCCGGCCACGGTGGTGCGTCACGGTTTGCAGGTGTTCTGCCCTGGGCGCCTGCCCGATCTGCTCATTTCAGGCATCAATTACGGCGAGAATGTTGGCACCAGCATTACGGCTTCGGGTACGGTCGGGGCTGCTATCGAAGCGGCCAGCATGGGCATCCCGGCCCTGGCTGCGGCCTTACAGGTGCATCCCGACGATATCCTTCATCACGGCGAACAGGATTGGACCGCCGCCGAGTATTTTCTGCGACTCTTCGCCCAGAAACGCCTGGGAGCAACGCTACCCTTCGATGTGGATCTGCTTAAGATCGATGTGCCGGACGACGCCACGCCGGAAACCCCGTGGCGCCTGAGTCGCCTGTCCCGGCAGCGGTATTTCCAGTCGGTGCTGGACGCTCCCAGCCTGGAGAGCCGCATCGGCGATGGCCGCTTCGGCGTGAGCGTGAATCACACCAACCTGGAAGCGGATTCCGATATTCACGCGTTGGTGGTGGACCGGGTGGTGGCGGTAACACCACTAACCTTGGATGCGACCTCCAGAGCCGATTTTGGGGATATCTTGAGGGCATTAACCTCAGATTTTGCGTTTAATGCTGACTTTAAAAAAGGATGAACCACGGAGACACGGAGAGCTCAGAGAACTGAGAAGTCAGAGGCGAAACCCATCATCTTTCCGTGCCTCAATCTTTCTCCGTGCCCTCCGTGTCTCTGTGGTTCATCTTTGCGGTTTCATTGCAAATGCATTATTTGGGTTAACCTGACCCAAATTCACCGCCCCGCCGACTTTTGCCGAAGGTAGTGTCATGAACAAAATGCAGATCCGCAGCAACTGGGGAAGCCGCCAAGCCACACTCTTTACGTTCTTCTGCCTGCTGGTAGCTGCAGCACTGGGAATTTTAGCGGGAGAATTCGGCACCATCCGAGACTTCGAACCCAACGGGATCGCCACCGCCAGCCGTACCCTCAATCAGTTCATGGCCGTAGCCGCCACCAGCATCGCCCTGATTATTCCCCTGACAGCCAATCTCTACACACCAAAACTGGTGAAGCTCTACGTCACTCACCCCTTGATCGTCGTGGGGCTGCTCATCTTCGTGGTGGGACACACCCTAACGATGTGCATGCATCTGTTTCCCAAGGAGCATTTTCTTCGGCAGATCCTGATCTACGCCATCGCCGCAGTGTATCTAATCGTGTTGGCGGGTGCCCTGCCCTACCTTTACGGCATTAGCCAGTTTTTACGGCCCAGCTTCTTCATGCCCATGTTGACGCGCAAAGGTGTTCGCAGCCTGGAGGATCTGAACAAAGGCAAACGCCCTCAGCAAAACGTTCACGATCTCTTCGAGAACATCGACGTGGTCACCAATATCGCCCTCACCGGCATGGGCCGTGGCGATCGTCAGTTGGTGCTGTTGGCCCTGGAATCACTGAATGCGCTGTTGACTGAAATCATTGGCAGCGGCGAGTACGGAACCTACGCCTGGCGCTCCGGTAAGCCTTTCTTTGTTCCTGGACTGGCCCACGAGGGGCAAAACTTCTTGATCCGCGAACGGGTTTGGCCCGAGGCTTACGTGCTAGCTCAGACCCTGAAAGTCATGGAAGGTGCGACCAAACGACAGCACGAAATCATGGCGGAATTGGCCGGTCAAATGGTGGACACCGCACGCCTTGCCTCGGTCATGCAACACGATCGTGTGGTGGAATTGCACATCATGGCCTTCAATACCCTGATGCGGGAAGCCATCGAGGAAAAGGATCTGCGCCGCTTCCAGAATCTTTCCTACCACTACCGACTGCTCATCGAAGCCTTCCATGACACACCTTCCCGCATGCACGAAGCGGCCCAGCACCTGCTGCATTATGGAAAAATCGCCGTGCGCCAAGGCCTGTATTTTGGGTTAGAAACCGTGGTGTACGATCTGGGCGAACTGGTGCTGAGCCTCGGCAGACACGACCAGGAACGCGCTGTGGAACTGGTGCAGGCCTGGGCCGGACCGCTTTGGCAGGAGAGCATCGACCAGAACAGCACCATGAAGAAGGTCGGCTGGCGAACCCTCATTCGCGTTTACTGGGAAGCCAAGGCCCTGGACCTGGAGGAGCTGGCCAATTCCATTTATTGGCGCTACCTCTCCGACGAGGCCATCCACCGGGAACAAGTGGAACTGGTGCTCGACGAGAACCGCGAACTGCATTTCGAGTTCAACGACCGGTTGATGCGGTTTGCGCACCTATCGCCGGCGGCGGAAGAAAAGGCCAGGGAGTTTTTGGAAAGCTGGTGAAGGGACTTTGCACCGGATTTCCGGGGACCTCCGCCCCCGACTTTGCGTTTAATGCTGACTGTAAAAAAGACTAAACCACTGAGACACGGAGAGCACGGAGAACTGAGAAGTTAGCGGTGAAATTGACTTTTCGTGCCTCAATCTTTCTCCGTAATCTCTGTGACTCCGTGGTTTATCTTTGGTTTTCCATTTGCAGCTGACTTATCTGGGTTCGCCGAAACCGTCGGCTGGATCAACCGCCCCAGAGGCTTGCTGGGTTTGGGTCGCAGCATCCAGCCATGGCTACCGAAGGCCACGACAGGCTGGCCTACCCAATGCATCGGACCCCAGGGCGTGCGGAGGTAATCGTTGATGTCGGCGGGTTCGGGAAGGGGCTTACCGAAGTAGCTCAGCTTGCCGGAATAGCCTTCACTCTTGCTGCCTTCATTGGCGATCGTGTATTCGTAAACCCAGCGCCCGTATTTATGGATTCCACTCTGTTTTTCATCAATCTTAGGGGCCTTGGGCAGCAGGGCTTTCCGGCACTGTTCGCATTCCTGCAGACGATCCGAACAGTCCATGCATAGCGCAAATTCCCCGCTGTCGGTCCGGCCATCGCAGAGCTTGCAGGAGCCAATGTCCTTGGTGTGCGAACGGTTTCGACACTGGGGGCACAAGTCCGCAAAGGCCGGGGCGACACAGAAGGTGAGCGCGCCCACCACTGCCATCCAAGAAAAATTGCGCCGTGACATGGATACCTCCATGAAAAAAATGCCGTGAGATTGGGTTGGCGCGAATCCAGAATGTGGCTGCCGGTAAGTGGTCAGATCATACTCCCTGGCAATTCCAATGCTCTGGGACTTGGCTGGATTCCCCAAGCACGCGTCCTTCAGTAAAACGGCCAGGGTGATCCAAACGAATCAGTCACCCAGTGGGGAATTGCGGTCTCGGACTGCTTTCACGAGGCGAGCCAGATTGGGGTTTCGGCGGAGGGCTTCGTTAAGGCATGGCGCCGCATCGCTGGAGCGCCCGAGGCGTTGCAGCAATCGGCCTCGCTGGAAATGCCCCCAGGCATCCCACGGTTTTAGGGCCACAATGCGACTTGCCAAGCGGCTAATTCGGAGAGCCAAGGTGGTTGGAATCGTTCCTCCCGCCTCGAGTAGATCCCCAGCGGCTTCGATGGTTTGGCTTTCGCGGCCGCCGGAACGCTCGGCCGATGCTAGGGCTACCTGAAGGGCCCGGATGCCATTCGCCAAGGCCACTTGCTTCAGATAGGACGAGCTCACTCGAGCTTCTAATGCGAACACGGTTGCTTCGATCGCTGCCCCTTCCGGCAGGCCGGGGTTGAGCGCTCTCGCACGATCGAAAGCTTGGCGCGCAAAGGTGACTTCCCGAAGGATTTCGGCGCGCGGAATGTTCTCCTTGCGGGCATGAAGGAGGTGCAGTTCGAGGAGGGCCAGTTGCACCCGATAGCTATTGGCGTTCAGGCGTTTGGCTTCATTCAAGGCTCGGAGCCCTTCGGCCAGGGCTTGGGCATTGTCCTGGCCAAGCCAAGCTTGGTAGGTGGCGAGCAATAGGGTCACGGCACCTTCGCTGGAACTATGACCCACCCAGGGTTTCAGCCTCCCGGCCTCTTGAAGATGGAGAACGGCTTCCCGCACCGTGGGCTCTGGGTCTTGGCCCTGCCCCATTTGCAGCTCGGCCTTGAATTCCAGGCAGTTCCCCAGGTTATTCAGTAAGTAATCTCGGAGTTGGGAGCCTTGCAGGGCGCGGTGCGCCACCTCGATGGCGCGCGCAAGGGCCGGTTCGGGATCTCGACCGAGATCGAATTGCTGCTTGGCGGAATACCTCAAGGCAGTCACCAAATCATTCGCCAGCCCCGCAGAATCCGGACGCAGGGCCAGACCGGTTTCCGCCTCGGCAATGGCGGAGGCCAGAGCTTCCCCAGGATCCTCTTGCCGGGTCATCTGCACGGTACCCCAGTAGCGATGAATGCTAGAGGCATGGCTGCACACCTTCCAGTTGGAAGGTTCAGCCTGGCGCGCCGTGGTCACCGCGGCCAGCACCCAGAGGTAATCATCCTTCTGGGCGGTGCCCTGATTCTCCTTGAGACGAAATTGGAGAATGCGGCGATGAATTTCCCGCTCGAGAGGCAGTGGAGCGCTCCGAGCCAAGTCCATGGCCTTTTCGAGGCACAAACCGGCGGCTCCAAGTTCCGTGGCCACCATGGCGTATTCTCCGCGACCCAGGGCTTCCTGGGCTTGAGCCATGCGGATATCGGCCTCAAGGACCCGAGCCTCGGGGTGCCAGGGCATCTGCTGTTGGGCTTTGCGGGCCCGATCCAAGGCCTCTGCAAAGCGGTCATCGAGGAAGGCGAGCATGGCCTCGATGAAGGCCGGGCTTTCCAGTTGGAGGCCCTGGGCTAATTTAAAGCAGGCTGCGGCCCGTTGCCGATGGGTGAGATCCAACTCGTGTTTGCGATCCTCCCGGTCCTTGCCACGCAGGTGCTCGATCTCCATCAGGTAAAGGCGAGAAAGGGCAAGCCCCAGCGCCTGGGCGACTTCCGGGTCCTTTCCCTTGCTGGCCTTCCAGGCCTTTTCCAATTCGGGAAGGGCTTCCACCGGGCGGCCCAAGGCCAGGAGGCAACGTCCCAGAGCTAGGTTCCCAGCGGGTTCGGACCACCGTCCGAGGCGAGTCATGTCTTGCCGGATGGCCACCATTCGCTGCTCGGCCTGTTGGCGGTCCAGGCTGATGTCGTGAAGGGGCATGCTGTGGGACCGAAACAGTAGGGCTTCAACCTGCTCCGCCATCCGGCTGAATCGCTGAGCGCTGGCGGCCATGGTACGAACCTTTAGCATGGCGATCAGTCCGAAACTGCCCAGCCCCAAGAAAAAGACCAGGGATCCAATCATGGCGATGGCGAGGGGTTTGTTTTTTCGGACTCGCTTCCCGACCCGGTACACCAAGCTGCTGGTCCGCGCCACGATGGGATCACCATCCAGATACCGCTTCAAGTCATCGGCCATGGCCTTGGCGGAGTCATAGCGTCGAGCCGGATCCTTTTCCAGAGCCTTCAAGGCGATGGTCTCAAGATCCTTGGGGAGATTGGGCACTCGGCGCGAGGGAGGAATGGGATCGGTGTCCACGATCTGTTGCACCAAGTCCACCAACCCGGCCTTGGCCGCAAAGGGAGCCTCGCCGCAAATGCATTCATAGAGTGTGGCGCCCAGGGAATACACATCCGAGCGACGGTCAATTTCCCCCAGGCGACCCTGCACCTGTTCGGGACTGCAGTAGGCGGGGGTGCCCACAATCACTCCGGTGACCGTTAGGCTATGGCTTTCCATGTCCCGGGCTAGGCCAAAATCCATCAGGAAAGGCCACCAGGTGCCCTTCTCCGTGCTTTCCAGCATGATGTTGGTGGGTTTTACATCGCGATGAATGATGCCCAAGCGATGGCAGGCCTGCAATGCCTCGGCCACATCCTTGAGGATCCGGACTTTTTGTTCCAGATTGAGCTGGGGCAAGGCCGCGCGCAGGTTGGGGCCATCGATGTAGCGCATGGATAGATAGGGCTGGCTATCCACTTGGCCCACGGAATAAATGCTGACCACGTTGGGATGTTCGATCTGGGCCTGGGCGCGACCCTCCTGGAGAAAACGTTCCAGGGAACCCGGAGCCAAATGCCGCATGAACTTCATGGCCACGGTGCGCTTGAGCTTTTTGTCGAAGGCCTTATAAACCCGCCCCATGCCGCCATCCCCGAGGAAGGCCACGGGAAGGTAGCGCCCATCGGTGGGCAGCGGGAAGGCTTCCAGCATTTCGTCGTGACCGAGTTCCAAGGGCGGCAGGACCCCCGACCAATCCTGCTCGGGAATGGTGGAGCCATCGCTCGTCGCGTCGCTCAGGTCCCGGGGTCTCATGGAATGGGTGTAGGCGTCCGGCAGGGTTTTCCCGTCCAAGGGCAGATCGTTTCTCAAGGTCGGGGGCGTGCAATCGGGAGGAAGGTTCGCGCTGGCAGCGTCCGGTGGGACCACGGATGGTCGATTCCCGAAGGGAGCCCTCTCGGGCGACTTGGACATGGCAGAGATGGTAGCGCCATTCCAGGCTCGATTGCCTAGGATGACCTGATACCAGCGCGTTCAGGGCCAGACAGGCTCGGGCGAGGGGGAGGAGTGACGTAGGCCATCTAAAACCGGATATGGTTAAGACATGGTGAGAAAAGCGAAAAAAGAACTTCCGGAATACATTCGGGGGCGGCTCAGCTTGGATGAGCTATTGGCGTCGCGCCGAGTGCTGCAGCACCTGCATGAGCATGGCCTCATGACTCAAGGCGAGGCCAGCGCCGCCTTGGAGCTCTCCCAGGGCACCTGCAATCTCCATTTTCAACGCTTGGAATACGACGGACTGCTGCGGTCCGTGCGCCTGCAACCCGCCGTGCGTGGCCCCGGAAGACCGACCTATCACTGGGAAGTGGATCGCGCGAAAAATGCCTCCCTGGGGCTGGTCTTTGATCCGCCTTATGTTTTTGTTCAGCTCGAAGATTTTGCCGCGACCCCTTTGCTTACCCTGAGCGCCAGCCTTTTCGGCTGCCGGCGCAGCGAAAAAATCGCCGAGAAAGTGTGCTCCTTGGTGGAACAGGCTTTGGCGGAAGTTCAAGGGCGTCGATTGATCCTGCGCAATGCCTTTGCGGCCCTTCCCGGCGTGTTGGAACCAGGCACCGGCGCCGTAAAACGGGCCGTGAACTTTCCGGCTCTCGAGAGCTTGGATGTGTCCGCACTCATGCAAACCCATTTCCAGGTGCCCACC
>JAIFMW010000029.1 GCA_020048105.1 Deltaproteobacteria bacterium
AAACGGCCCAACTCGCTTCGGGCTTCAAAGGTGACATCGGCGAGCAGGGGCTCCTTGACCTCACTCAAGGGGCGCAGTTGGTATACCGCAGCTTCATAGCCCTGGAGGGGGAGTTCGATCTCATCGTCGGCCTCGAAGAGCTTGGGCGCGATCCAGCGCGTGGGAAACACGCGCTCCAGCACCAGATCCTTGGCATTCAGAGCTAGGCCATGGGCGGGATCGAGCTTGACCTTCAGGGTCTTGGCGTTGATATCGGGATTGCGCAGGGCCAGGAAGCCCTTGTCCTTGCTGAAGTGAACATGGCCATAGGCCTCGCTCTTGCCGGGATCACCGCCCACCATCTCACCGCGTTTGAAGACATCGAAGTTGGCGCGGGCCCATTTCAGACTTTCGGAAAGCACCTTCCATTCGCCTTGGTTGAGGATATCGGGGGCGATGTACAGCTCGTACATCGAGACGCCGCGCGAGAGGTAGAAGACCACTTCGTCGGCGAATTTCGAAAGAGGTTCACCTTTGCCGATGTTCTCGACATCGATATGGCCCTTGAGAATGCCGTGAGTCATGAGGTTCGAAACGGGGAACCATAGACCCTTCTTGTGGAAGTCCTCATACAGCACCATGTCGCGGTAGGTGATGGAGCTATCCCGGGTGGAGATGCTGGGCACATCGGCCTCGCCGAAATCACCGCCATCCATCCAGATCTGGTCGGCGAACTTCATCCACCAGGGACTAAGCCACGTGCCACTGGTGATATTGAGGAACATATCTGGGTTGATCTTGCGCACGGCATCGCAGAATCCGATCACGTTTTTCATGGCGGTGCGACGGCTGTAAATGCCTATGGGTCCGCCATTCTTCGGGTTGTTATCCACGAACTGGATACCATCCCATTTGTAATAGGCCACGCCATCCTTGGCCATGTCGGTGATGCGTTTCTGGAAGAGTGCGGCGTATTTGGGGCCCACTACGGAAAGCATGTTGCTATCGGTCACTTCATAGCCGTTTTCGCGGAACCAGTCGGCTCGTGTGCCATGAAAGCTATAGCCGCCCGTGGGCCCGTACCAAATTCCTAAGCGGGTATTGGATTTCTTCAGCTCTTCGGCCACGGGTTTCAGGCCATTGGGGAACTGTTCCTTGCGCAACACCCAGTCGGATTTGTACACATCCCAGCCGTCATCCAGCACGAAGGCATCCATGGTAATGCCATTTTTTTCGACCATGTTTTCCCGCACCATCTTGGCGATGCGCAGAACGTTTTCTTCGTTCATGACTTGGTGAGGCTTCACCCTTGGATATTCCGAAGAGCGCAGGTCGTACCAGCTGTTGTAGAGCGTGTAAGGGCGCTGGGGAGTTACCCGGATTGCATCAAAGTATTGAGTGAACCAGCTCTTTACATAGGTGTTGGGCGTTACCGCCAGTACGGCTGTTTCGCCCCACAACCCATCGAACCCGATCTGCTCGCCGAATTCCTGGCCGCAGCGCAGACGCTGCTGGTTACCGTGGGTGTCGAAGGCGTTATCGGAAGCGGGCCATTCCAGACCGGCAAAGGCGCCGCCGCCCTGCAGTTCGAGGGCCACAGGCTGACCGAAACCGCCTGCCTTCTGCACCTTGGCAGGAGTCTTCACGGCTGCGTCGTAAGCATAGAGCGCATGGAGTAAATGGCCGGTGGGGCTTTCGATCTTGCTGGAATATTGCTTGTGCGGAAGTTCAAACACGCGAATCTTACGGCGCAGGTAATGGGCCGATTCACCCAGCACGAAGCTGATTTCCAGGCCCAAGTATTCGGGGCCTTTGAAAGTCAGGGAAAGCTCTTCGCCCCCGGGCACCTTTCGCTGTGTTTGCTTCGTGAAGGTGAAATCCTTGGCGGTGAAACGGCAGTGCACATCGCCGTTGTTGGCTTTGCCCGGAGCCTGCCAATCATTCCAAATGACCTCGACCCGAAAATCGCCATCCGTTTCAAGGGTAGCGCCGGGGCCCTGGTCCTTCGCCCAGCCGGGAAGCGTTTCGAGGCGCTCCGAGGACAAGCGGCCGGCCTGAATGCTCACGGTGGCCTTGACCTTGGCATTGGTGAGTTGGAAGTCGCGGGACTCCGTCTGGGCGAACAGGGCCGGGGTCGCCAAGAGAAGCGCTGCAATACGAGTGGGTGTCATGGGGTTTCCTCGGTAAGGAGAATTGGAAGATGAAATAATGAAAACAGCGCAGTTTTGGTGAAACAAAAAAATTCACCACAGAGACACGGAGAGCACGGAAAAGACGAGAAAAACTGAAATAAAAATTCAAATCACTTTCAAAAATTTGTCTTAAATTTTTTCCTCTCTCTTCTCTCTTTTCTTTTCCTCCGTGCCCTCCGTGTCTCCGTGGTGAACGATTTTTTTGGGACCCGTGTTCAACTACGATCGAAATGGGCTTCGATTTCTTCCAGGGTTTTGCCCTTGGTTTCGGGCAGCAGGAAGGCGGCCACTAGGAAGTAGACGATTGAGCATCCGGCAAAGACGAAAAACATGGTGGCGTAGCCATGCTTACCCACGGTGGGCAGGAACACGGCTGCGATGGTGGTGGAGACGGCTTGGTTGATGAGCAGCGCGATACTCATGCCGTTGGAACGGATGCGCGTAGGCATTAATTCGGAAAGCGCCAGCCACACGCAGACGCCGGGGCCGAGGGCGAAGAAGGCCATGAAGAGGAAGGTGCAGACCGCCGTCAACCAGCCGTTCCCGGAACCGGGCACGGGCGTAATGAGTGCGTTTTCGATGCGCAAGGGCGCCGTTTGGGCATCCTTCACGCTGGCGAAGGGGCTGGAGAAGAAGGCCACCACGCGATTGGTTGGCACCACGCTTTCACGCGTGAGTTTGATGGAAGTCAGTACGTCGGTGGTGCGGACGACCTTGGTGGCGGCGCGGAAATCCCCGTAGGCGTAAATCACAACCAAGGTGGAGGCCTTGTCTTTGAGCGCGCTCCCAGCTTCACCGAGGGTGTCCAGCAGCTCGTTGGCTTGCGCCGCGCCAAAGTTCAAAGCCAGCGTCTGGTCGGGCGATACGCGGGCCTGCAGGGCTGCACGGCAATCTACACGGCGCTGCTCGGTGCGATGGAAAAGGAATCCAATGCTGACCAGCGAAAGCACAATGCCGGCGCTGCCCAGAGCCAACAGGAACTTCCGACCCTTGCGATCGACCAATTCCACACCCACCCAGGTCATCAGGAAGTTCACCAGCGTGAGCAGCACATAGCCAAGGTGCGCGTGGTTATCGCTGAGCCCCGCCTGAATCAGGATAGTGGCGTTGTAGCCAATGATGGAATTCACGCCCGTGGCCTGATTACAGGCCAGGATGATGCAGGCCAACAAAAAGGGGATCACGTATTTGCGGGCGAGCAGCGAGGCCTTGATTTTTTCGCCCGTGGAGACGGGGTTGGGTTCGGAATTTTCTGCCATTTCTTGCAGTTCCAATTCCGCCTGTTCGTCCTTGCGCGTGCGCTTCAACACGGCCTTAGCTTCCTCTCGGCGACCGCGGCGGAACAGCCAGCGGGGCGATTCCGAAAGAAAGAAACTTCCAATCACAAAGAACACGCCCGGGATGACCGAAACCCAAAAGATGCTACGCCAAGCCAAATTTTTGAAGGCGAAGAGCTTTTCGGCATCGTGGAGTTGTTCAATGGCTTCCACGCGGAAGCTGAAGATCCAGGCGATGATCGCGGCGGAAAAGATGCCCAGGGTCAAGAGCCACTGGAAGACGCCGGTGCCCTTGCCACGGTTGGAGGCATCCAGGCATTCCGCTAAGTACAGTGGCACCACCACGCCCACCAGACCTGCGCTCACGCCCTGTAGGAGTCGGCCCAGCACCAATGCACCGTACCCGTGAGACAGGGCGATCATGGGCACGCTAACGACAAAGGTTAAGCCGCTCAGGATCATTACGGGGCGGCGTCCGATGCGATCCGAGAGCCAGCCTGCGAATAGCGTGGAAATCACGCTGCCCAAAAGCACCGCTGCGACGACCACTGAGAGCTGATTGGCGTTGAGGCTGGACGTGGCCTCTAGATAGGGAAGGGCGCCCGCGATGATGCCCACATCGATGCCGTAAAGCAGGCCACCCAATCCGGCAATCAGGAGCAGGTAGCGCCTGTTTCGTTGGTGGCTGGCAGGGGTTCCGCTTGCGAGGGTCATTGGCTTGCTCCTGTGGGTTTGGATAAGGCCATGGATGGAATAACAACGCGCAAATTAGAGTGCGCGAACCCGGTTCATGAAGGTGTCGGCCTGGGATTTCAGGCTGTCTACCAAGGCGAATTGTGTGCGACAGCGATCAATGTTTTGGCCCGGGCGGTGAATTCGGAAATAGGTATCTCCGAGCAGGAAATCCGTAAGGAACCGCACGCCGCATTCAAAGGTGAGCAATTGCCCCGCGATGGCCAGATGTTCGCGTTCTACGGGTAAGAGCGCACCGGCGGTGCCGGTTAGATAGCCTGCGGCCAAGGCCTCGAAAATATCGCTGCGAGCCACCACCTTGGAAACATCTTGTTCATCCTCGGCCACAGGATTGCAGGCCGATCTCACCATGTCGCCGAAGTCGTACAGGGAGAGGCCTGGCATCACGGTATCCAGATCCAGCACACACAGTCCCTCGCCGGTTCGATCGTCCAGCATCACATTGTTGAGCTTGGTGTCGTTGTGGGTGATGCGCTCGGGAATTTCCCCGGAGGCCTGCAAATCCAGAAGGCAACCTGCAAGTGCTTCGTGGCGCAGGGCGAATTCGATTTCAGGGCCCGCAGCCAGGGCGCGACCCATGGGATCCGCAGCTATGGCTTGGCGAAATTTCTCGAAACGACGCACGGTGTCATGGAAATTGGGAATCGTTTCCGTGAGTCTGGGCCCGGTGTAATCGGCGAGCAGGCTCTGGAAATTGCCGAAGGCCTTGGCAGCAAAAAAAGCCTGTTCGGGCGTTTCGAGCAAATCGTAGGTGCGGCCTCCTTCGATGAAGAGATACACCCTCCAAAACCCAAGTTCCGCATCGTCGAGATAGCAGGCCCCCTCGCAGGTTTGCACCAGGGTGAGTACGCGGCGGCTGACATCCTTTGCCCCGGTGGCTTCCAGCTTGCGTCGAATATGCGTGGTGACATTTTCGATGTTGGCCATGAGGCCCGTAGCGTCCTTGAAAATCGTGGTATTCAGACACTGAAAGATGTAGCGAATGCGCTGCCCCGCTTGATCCACCGTTACCGCATAGGTGCCATTGATGTGTCCCGAACCATAGGGCTCACCACAGATGAAGTGCCCCGGGATTTGGAAGGCTTTACATATTTTTGCCAGCGTCTGGGGGGTCGTCATCGTCATCTCCATAGGTCTGCCGGGTACACACTCTGGTCGACTAACGCCTGGATTTGGGCCGCGACTTCTACTCGATCTTCTCGGTAGGTCACCCCGAACCATCGCTCCGGTGTGTGCAATAGCTCGACGGTGGCCTTGCCTTCGGAGAGCAGTGCGTCCACAACGCCGGGCAAGAAAAATTCAGCCTTCGGGTCGTCGCCATGGGCGTGAAGGAAACGTTCAAAGCGCGAGGTCAACTCTGCGAAAAGGCTGGGACGAAAGCCCCAAAAATTCATGGAGACCGGTTCATCACCTGTGAAGCGGCGAGGTTCGCCATCGGCACAGCGCTCGATGGCGCCCCTGCCATCCCGTTCCAGCCCGGTATGTTCGATGACGTTTTCCAGCAGGCCGGTGCTGCCTACTGAGCACACGCCTCGGGCCACCGAGCCATGATCGGAAAGGGTATTGGCCAAACGAAAGGCGACCATGGCGTAGGTTTTTTCGCCTCGGATTTCCATCAGCCAGGTTGCAAGGCTGCGGAAGGCGTGGGCTCCATAGAAATCATCGGCATTGATGACCAGGAAGGGAGCCTTCACTTTTGAACTCGCCGCCAGCACCGCATGGGCCGTGCCCCAGGGCTTGGTGCGCGTGATGGGAACCGCAAAACCCGGCGGCAACAGATCCAATTCTTGATAGGCGTAGTCCACCTCAAGCCATCGCTCATACTTGGCGCCGATCTTTTCCCGGAAGGCTGCTTCGAGTTCCCGGCGGATCACGAAAATTACTCGCCGAACGCCGGCTCGCTGGGCATCAAAGAGCGAATAATCCATCACGGTTTCGCCGTGTGGACCCACCGTTTCCAGTTGCTTAAGGCCCCCAAAGCGGCTGCCCATGCCTGCCGCCATGACTACGAGTTCGGGCGTCATGCTTCTTCCCGATGGGTGCGGAACCATTCGTAGGTTTGAGCCAGGCCTGCCTGAACTGCCGTGCTTGGCGTCCAGCCGAGTTCTCGAATGGCTTTGCTTGCATCCAGTAATGAACGGCGCTGCTCGCCTGGAATCGCCGTGGCATGTTCGATCTGGGCAGGGTCCATTTCAGCGCAGTGACAGAGGGCCGTTGCCAATTCCTGGATGGAGGTTTCCACACCAGTGCCGAGGTTGAAGACCCCGGTGGCGCGTTGTTTCAAAACCCGACTCACCGCATCGGCGAGATCGGGAGCAAAGACAAAATCGCGGGTCTGGGTGCCATCGCCGTTGACCCTCAGCGGCAAATGGTCCCTCAGGCGTTTGCAGAAAACTGCCACCACGCCAGCTTCGCCCCGGGCGCCCTGTCGTGGGCCGTAGACATTGGAGAAACGCAGGCTGGCGCTCGCGAGTCCCTTTTGAATTCCGTAGGCGTGTAGGTATTTGTCCACGGCCAGTTTTGCCACACCGTAGGGATTGATCGGCACCTCGGGGTGAGCTTCCGATTGGGCACCGGACGCCTCCCCGTAGATTGCGCCGCCACTACTGGCGAATACGAAATGCTGCAGCCCTTTGGCGAGCCCAGCTTCAATGAGCCGAAGGGTCGCCAGGATGTTTTCCTCCGCATCGAAGACAGGGTCCTGGCAACTGACCCGCACATCGATTTGGGCCGCGAAATGCAAAATGGCCTCGGGGCGAAGTCGGCCGATGATCTCAGGCAAGCGGATGCTGCGGATATCCAGTTCGATGAATTCTGCTCGCGGATCGACCTGATGCCGGGAACCGCTTCGAAGGTTGTCGATGACGGCCACTTCGTGACCCTCCTGCAGGCAACGATCAACCACATGGCTGCCGATGAAACCCGCACCACCGGTGACGAGAACTCGCATTAATGCACCTCGGGAAATTTGATCTGTGGGTCAGTTCATGGTGACGCAGGAAAGAGTGGAAGGGAAACGCCGGCGAGCTGCACGAAACTGAATGGTTGGAGAGAGTTAGCTTGAAATAATAAATGAGTGCTCAAAAAATAAATTCGGAAATCACAAAAAGCCTCTTGACCGATCCGCCAGACATCCATACGCTACGTAAAATTCTTCGCATTGGCAATTCTTTTGTTTGCTCAAAGTTTTAACCAAAACACGCACACCCCGACTTTTTTTTCCGCTCTGCTTTTCCACTTCTCAACTTCAGTTTGTTCAAACCCCACCTTTTCGCTTGGAGGTTTTAAATGTCGTTTCGAAACAAACTTTTGAGGTACGGACTGGTCGTGGCGCCGGTCTTGGTGCTACCGCTCGCGGCGCAGGATAAGCCGCTGTCTTTCGAGATGAAAATGCGAGCTGGCCTCACCACCGGGGCGCTCCAGAAGGATCATTTCGATAACAAGGCCATGGGCCTCGGTGTCGCCGCAAGCTATCCCGTGGGGCAGACGGCGGCCGTCATTGCGGAGCTCTCCTTCGATCTTCTAACGGGGCGACACCACGATGTGATGCCCGCCAGCGGTGACGTTTGGGTGAACCCGGCCAACCCGGTCACGACCAACGGAGCCACGGCCTACAAGCTCAACGCCACATATTCCTATGATGATCGCAAGGAAAGTTCGCAAGGCTTTTCCCTGCGGTTGGGCTATACCGATGCACTGCCAGTGCT
>JAIFMW010000245.1 GCA_020048105.1 Deltaproteobacteria bacterium
CTCCCGAATGGTCACGAACCGAGACATTAGCGCTGTTCCGCCGGCCAACGTTTTGGATGTAACCAAGGTCAGAGTTGATTACAGCTATTGGAGCCTGGGGGTTGGCTACCTGATTCCTTTGGGTACCATCGCCGATTTCGGAGTCCACCTGGAAGGGAGAGGCGAGACAATTAACCCAAAGGGAGAATTCTCCTCAACGGGTGGTGGGACAGGCCAGATCGATGCGCAAGCCGTCTATATTCGACCTTGGGTTCGTTTAAGCCTCGATCTCAAATTCAAGACAGGATCCTTCACGACCATTTTCGGTGGAGAGATTAGCGCTACGCCCATGAAAACAAATCAGCGGGCGATACTGCCTCTGTCACAAATTGACGATCAAACCATGCGCGCCATGGCTCCGACGCTGGCTGGAGGGGTTTTCGTGGGGATCCAGTTCTGAGATCAATGGGTTGATTAGATTTAAGTGGTTTTCGTTTTCTTGAGCAATGGGGAGCTTGGCGTGGCGCAATTTCCCCATTCACCGGGGAATCGCCACGTCGATCCAACCACCCCCCAGGAGTTGATCGCCATCGTAAAAGGCTAAGGCCTGGCCCGGGGTGACGGCGCTTTGGGGGGTGTCGAATTGGATCAGGGCTCGGCCGCCTTCCTGCAGTTCCAAGCGCGCAGGAGCCCCAGCGTGGCGGGAGCGGATTTGCACGATGCAATGGTCCATCGGCGGCGTGTACCAATGCAGGTCCGTGGCGAGAAGCCCGGAGCTGAGCAGATCCGTATCCTCAGTGCTCAGGATCACGGCGGCATCTTCAGCGCGCAGTCCGATTACATGGGCACGGGTTCCTAAGGCAATACCCAAGCCTCGGCGCTGACCGATTGTGTAGCGGTGAAAACCATCATGGGGACCCAGCACCTTGCCATTCGGGTCCACAAAATCTCCTGCGCGAGTGTCTTTCTCGAAACGCTGGCGGAGCGATTCCGGAAAGCCCAGGCCTTCCATGGCCAAGCAGATGTCTTGGCTTTCGTGGCGTTCGGCGCTGACCAGGTTCATCGTGCGGGCCAAGGCGCGGACTTCGGGTTTGGTCATGCCGCCCAGGGGCAACTCGAGCCGTGCGACTTGCTCGGGGCTGAGATCGGACAAGAAATACGACTGGTCCTTGGCGCGGTCGACGCCGCGCAGCAGGCGCGTGCCGTTGGCATTTCGTTCAATGCGGGCGTAGTGGCCTGTGGCGATGCGATCGGCACCAATGCGTTCGGCATATTCACCCAGATACCCGAACTTCATTTCGCGGTTGCAGTGCAGGCATGGGCTTGGGGTGCGCCCTAGCTCGTATTCGGCCCAGGCGGGGCGCATCACGCGATCCAGAAAGGTCTCACGACAATCCAGCACGTAGTGGGGAATCCCAAGGGCACCCGCCACCGCACGGGCCTGGGTGATGCCATCGGCGGAACAGCAGGAGCGACTGGCCATGCGGTCGTCGCAGCTTCGCAGTTGAAGGGTTACACCCACGGCATCCCAGCCCTCTTGCACCATCAAGGCGGCCACGACGCTCGAATCCACACCGCCGCTCATGGCGATGACCATGCGTCGGCTTGTCATCGGGTCCTCCGTTCGCGCAGTCGTCGGACGGCGGCCGTGATAACCGCTACGGCGCGGTGGATCTCTTCTTCGGTATTGGACTCGCCTACGGAAAAACGCAGTGAAGAGCGCGCTTCTGCATCGCTGCGCCCCAGGGCCAACAGCACGGGGCTGGGTTTGCGGCTTTCGGAGTGGCAGGCGGCGCCCAGGGAAACGGAAATTCCTTCCAGGTCCATATTCATCAGTAGGTCTTCGGCGACCAGTTCTTCGAATGCGAGGTTCGACGTGTTGGGGAGGCGGTGCTCTGGGTGCCCGTTGAGGCGAGTCCCGGAGATGCCTTCTAGGATGCTGCGTTCCAGCAAGTCCCGCAGGCGGCGGCTGTGGTCGCTCCGGGCCTTCATGGCGCTCATGGCCAGTTCACAGGCCTTGCCGAACCCGGCGATGCCCGGCATGTTCTCTGTGCCGGATCGCAGCCGCCGCTCCTGGGGGCCGCCGTGAAGGAGCGCCGGGAGATTCAATCCACGCCGCACGAAGAGGGCGCCAACGCCCTTGGGGCCGTAGAGTTTATGGGCGGAGAGGGAGAGTAGATCCACGCCTAATTCGCGCACATCCAAGGGGATTTTTCCGGCGGCCTGCACGGCATCCGTATGCACGATGGCGCCGTGCGCCTTGGCCCGGCGCGCGATTTCCTGCACCGGCTGGAGCGTCCCCAGATCGTTATTGGCCAGCATGAGGGAAACCATTGCTGCGGGTTGCTCTAGGGCGGCGGCGACTTGGGCCAGATCCACAATGCCTTCCGAATCCACGGGGAGGATATGAACCCCGTGGCCTTGGGTGACCAGGGCCTTGCAGGTGTCCAATACGGCGGAATGTTCGATGGCTGAGGTCAGCAGGGTGCCAGGTTGCGCCACGGCCATTCCGCTGCAAAGGGCCTGATTATCGGCCTCGGTGCCGCCACTGGTGAATACGATTTCTTGGGGGTCAGCCCCAATTAACGCAGCCACTTGCGCCCGTGCGCGATCGAGAATTCGCTTGGCTTCCTGGCCATGGGCGTGGGAACTGGAAGGGTTCCCCCAGCCGTTTTCCAGGCAGGCGCACATTTCTTCGATAACGGCCGGATGAGGCCGCGTGGTTGCGTTGTGATCTAGGTAAATGCCCTTCAAATCCTTTGCCTCCGTGCTTGTCCATGATACCCGCCGCTTTTTATTGAATCGGCGGTCCTTGGATGTCGGAAGGTCGGGGAATGCTCCTGGGAGATTGCGGGATTACACTGGTCCCAGGAGCTCCCATGTTCACGCACGCTATCTGCCGGAAACCAGGCCTCAATTTTTCGCATGGATTGACGACCGTCCAAGGCGTTAAACCCGAGTACGCGCTGATGATGACTCAGCATGATGCCTACGTGGACGCGCTCAAGAAGCTGGGCCTGCAGGTGGAGGTGCTGGAGCCCCTGGGGGAATTCCCGGATGCCTATTTCGTGGAAGACGCCGCCATCGTTACCGCCGAACTCGCCATCGTAACCCGGCCCGGCGCCAAGGCTCGGCGCGGTGAGGCTCCCGCTCTGGAGCCGGTGCTGGCTAAATATCGCCCCATCGCGCATATCGAGGCGCCTGGAAAATTGGATGGTGGCGATGTTCTCATCATTGGCCATCACGCGCTGATTGGCGTTTCGGAACGGAGCAATCCCGAAGGCGCAGAACAACTCGGTGAGCTGCTCGAAGCAAAGGGCTATGCCTGGACCGCTGTGCCTGTGGCGGAAGGGCTGCACTTCAAATCCAGCGTGAATTGGGTGGGCGGTAAATACCTTCTTGTTACCGAAGATTTCGCGGGCATGGATGAGCTGGAAGGTTTCCGGCAAATCGTGGTGGACCCTGCCGAAACCTATTCGGCCAATGTCCTTTGGATTAATGGGACCCTTCTGATACCCAAGGGCTATCCTCTGACCCGCAAGAAGCTCGAAGCCCTAGGGCAGCCCATCGTGGAACTCGATACCAGCGAGGCCCGCAAGATGGATGGCGGCCTCACCTGCATGTCCCTGAGGTTCTGAGCTGATATCTGTTTGGATCATTCTGGGTGGGCTGCTTTGCTTGCTGCCGGGAATTCCTTACCTGCATATGCAAGCCATGCCCGCCTGGGGAGGGCTATTGCTGGGCGTTGTCATGGCGCTGACCATAGGCAACCCACATATTGCTCGCACGCGTGCCCTGACGCCGAAACTTCTCGCTGGGTCCGTGGTGGGTTTGGGGGCCGCCATGGATCTAAGGGTCGTGGCGGTGGTCGGGGCGCAGGGCTTTGGCTATACGTTGGTGGGGATTGCCGTAACGCTTTGCCTCGGTGTGTTGCTCGGGAAATGGCTAGCCGTTCGACGGAAGACTTCCCTGCTGGTCAGTGTCGGCACGGCCATTTGCGGGGGTAGTGCCATCGCCGCCGTGGCTCCCGTGCTGCGGGCCGACGAAGAAGATACAAGCTTGGCCTTGGCCACCGTTTTCATGCTGAATGCGGTGGCTCTACTCCTGTTTCCCTGGATCGGTCACGCGCTGCATCTAAGCGAACGTGCCTTCGGGCTCTGGGCCGCCCTGGCGATTCACGATACTTCCAGCGTGGTGGGCGCCTCTGCCATGTATGGCAACGAGGCGCTGATGGTGGCTACCACCACGAAGTTGGCTCGGGCATTGTGGATTGTGCCGTTGACGCTCGGGCTGGGTTTTTGGGTGGCGCGTCGGGAACACGTCGAAGGCGCCCCCGTGAAGGCCAAGCGCCCTTGGTTCATCCTCGGTTTTTTGCTCGCCGCGGCCTTGGTGACATTCCTGCCAGTGCTGCAACCCATGGGCCTCGGAGTGGCTGCCCTCGCCAAGCGCAGCTTGGTTTTGACGCTGTTCCTGCTGGGGCTAGGCCTTAGTCGGGACAGCCTCGTCAAGATGGGGCCCAGGCCCATCCTGCAAGGGATTCTGCTATGGCTGATCGCGGCAGGAGCCACGCTCGGTGCGATTCTCGCGGGCTGGATTCGCTAGTTTCTATACTTCGGCGATGAGTTCGATCTCCACCTTGGCGGCGCGGGGGAGGGCAGCGACTTGCACGGTGCTGCGGGCGGGCTTGGCCTGACCCAGATGCTTTTCATAAACGCCATTGAAGGCTGCAAAATCAGCCAGGTCGGTGAGGAAAACCGTGGTCTTGGCCACGCGATCCCAGGTGGTGCCAGCGGCTTCGAGCACGGCATCGAGGTTGGCCAGCACGCGCTCTGTCTGCGCCTCGATGGAACCCGTTACCATCTCCATGCTTTCGGGAATGAGAGGAATCTGCCCGGCGGTAAACAAGAGATTGCCAATAATTTTGGCCTGGCTGTAAGGACCGATAGCGGCGGGTGCTTTTGGGGTGGCGATGGTTTTCATGACAGGGCTCCAGGTAGAAGGGTGCCCGGGCCAAGGATCTGAGCGAGCGGGCTTCTAGCAGTTTATCCGCACTAAGTGCGTGGGATTGCTGGGAAGAGGCCCATTGCTGTGCCAAAGTTTGATGGACATAGACAAGAACACTTCCTGGAAGTAGCGGCATGGCCATTGATTCCCACACTCCGTCCACTCGGCCCACCGTGCTCGTGGTGGATGATTCGCGCGCCGCCCTGGATGGGCTTTGCAATTTGCTGAATGCGGATTGGAATGCCCTATTTGGGCTCAATGGTTTGGAGGCGCTGGCCCTGGCGAATTCGGAATGTCCTGATCTCATAGTGCTGGATGTGGCCATGCCGGGCATGGATGGGTATGAGGTGCTCCGCCGCTTGAAAGAAGGGCCCGCAACTCGTCATATCCCGGTGATCTTCCTTACCGCACCGGGCCCCAACGTGAGCGAAGCCAGGGCCTTGGATTTGGGGGCCATCGATTTCATTACGAAGCCCTACAATCCAGCCATTTTGAAGGCACGAATGCATAACCAGCTGGCCTACAAGCGCAGCCTGGACCAAGCCATGGCGCTGTCTCTGGGCGATGCGCTAACGGGGATTGCCAATCGTCGCCGCTTTGATGATCATCTCGAGCAAGAGTGGAACCACGGGCTGCGGACTCAAAAACCGCTTTCCATGATTCTGATGGACATCGATCACTTCAAACGTTTCAACGACGCCTTAGGTCATCCGGCGGGGGATGATTGCTTGAAGCGCGTGGCCGCCGTGTTGAGCGCTTCGTTGAAGCGCGCCTTGGATTTTGTGGCTCGGTACGGTGGGGAAGAATTTGCGTGCGTGCTCGCCGATACCAATACCGAAGGTGCGGTGGAAGTGGCGCAGCGGATCGCGACGAACTTGGCCGCAGCCCGAATTCCTCATCCCGACTCGCCTGTTTCCCCGAATGTGACCCTGAGCATGGGAGTGGCCACCTACATCCCGGATCGTGCCTTGCTTCCGGTCGATCTCACGTTGGAGGCGGATCGTCGGCTATACGAAGCCAAGCGGCTGGGGCGAAATCGCGCGCATTGGGAAACGGTGGTCGAGATTCCCGCGGCCCCTGAGCCCCCAGGGATTCTGCTGGTGGAGGATGATGCGTCGCAGCGGGTTATGATCCTGGGGCGGCTCTTGGCTTTCGGTTTGGATGTGCAATGGGTTCCCAGTGTGGGCGAAGCCATGACTGCCATTCTGCGGCGGCCACCGGCCTTGATTCTCAGTGCAGGGAGCCTGCCCGATAGCGACGGTTACTCGCTTTGCCAATGGATTCGGGAAGATCAATCCCTTTGCAGAACCCCTTTTGTCATCTTGGCTTCGCCGTGGGATGGACCCGCTGAATTGTGTTGGAAGGTTGGTGCGGATGACCGCATTCTGAAAAACGAAGAAGAAACGGTATTTCGGGCCAGAATCGCCCTGCATCTGGAACTTGGGGCTTCTCCTCAGTCGAGCCAATTCGTTACCTCGGGAGCCGGCATCCTACTGCTGTCGCCACCCGGTGCTTTGCGCTCCATGGTGCTATCTCAACTTTCGCTGGAAGGCATTCGAACCACCTTTGCCTCGAATCTGGAAGAAGCTCTGGCAGCGCTCCGCCTCGAGGCACCCGATGCGCTCATTCTTGATTTGGATTCTCTGGACGGTGCGCCTGCGGAGAATCTGGACCATATGCGCGCCTTCCCCGGTTGCCTCCAATTACCCATTTTGGTGCTGGCGGGTCGGGATCAAGCACTCTTGGTGGATGCCTTGGATTCGCGGATTCAAGATCGCCTAGAAACACCGCTGGACGCCGATGAGTGTCGCCACCGAGCCCGGCTTTTGATTCGATGTGCTCAGGCGCGTCATCGAGCTCAGGAGTCTGGAACCCGGCCGTTGGCGATCCGTTAGGAATTCAAAGCCCCTTGGGCGGATAGAACTTTACTTTCCCCAGCGCCGTTTCTTGCCGCGCCAATTTCGATTGGTTGGGGGCGCCGGCGGCGGGATGGGGCTTTCGAAGGGAGAGGCTGGAACCGATTCCCCCGGCAGGCCTTCGGGGTCTTCCAGGGTGCCGATGCCTTCCTCGATCTGAGTTTGCACAACCTGAGCGGTGCGGTGCATGAGGGCGGCGAGGCACAGGCTGGCCTCGATGCGCGCATGCGGTAGGGGACCGAGTTGAACGAACACGCTGGGATCGCTGGGCAGATTGCGCGGGATGATGATTTCGGGAAGCGCACCGGCCAACACGTCGTATTCATCGGGATCCACGCGCAGCCAGGGGTCGATGAACGGGTTTTTGTGGGCCAGCATTTCGGACAGTGGGATTACTTTTTTCTGCCTTCCGCGCTTGCGGGGTGCTGGTTCCGCGCCATCCGTGGTGGCGTCGAGTAGCGCCTGAAGGGCTTCCAGGATTTGATCCTTGGTCTTGCCGCGGAGATCGAAGAGCAGCCAGGGATCACGGTCCAGGGCCTCGGCCATGATGTAGCAGGAGGCCGCTACGTGTTTGCAGGGGTTGGCCCAATCCGGGCAATCGCAATGCGTTTGCAGTTCCTTGGGCACGCGGGGATACAGGCTGGCGCCCGCTTCACGGAAGGTTTCATCGAGTCCCTGGGGCATCTCGCCGGCCAGTAGACTGGCCACGAAGCGGCTCTCCAAGGCGATACGCTCCAGAGCCTTTTCCCATTGGGCGGCGCTGAGGGCAGGTAAGCCCAGGGTCACGTTATAGGTCTTGCGGCCATGCACCTTGGCTTGAATCTCACCGGGTTTAACGGTGAAGTGACTGACGGCGCCTTCTTCTGCGTATTTTTTCCCTCGGGGCAAACGATTCTCGTAATCGTCGCCGAGTTGCTCCAAGCCCCGAATCCAGAGGCGTCCCCACCAGGTGGTTCCGAAGCGTTCGCTGGAGTGCATCATCCGATCACCCCTTTCTTCGCCGTGATTCGTCGCCGGGGAGCGGGTTTGGTTGCCGTTCCCTTGCGCACCAGTTTGGGCGCTACGGGTTCTGGCGCCGGAGCGGGCGGTACGATTTCGAGAGTTTCGGGTTCCAGATTTTTTGGGTCCTCGGCAGCCACAGGCGGAACGACAGTCATAACGGCCTCGCGCTTGGGAGGCGCACTGGGCGCAGGTGCCGTGATTGCTGGGGCAGAATGCGAAGCTCCGTTCATGTCTTCATCGGTCATCAAATCCACATCCGTATCCAGCGCCACCAACCGACGCAGGGCATCGTCATCCAGCTCGGTCAGCCAGCCTTCGCCGCTGCCCACCACGCGGTCCGCGAGATCACGTTTGCTTTCCAACATGGCGTCGATCTTTTCTTCCAGGGTGCCCATAGTGATGAATTTGTGGACTTGGACGTTCTTGGTCTGACCAATGCGGTAGGTGCGGTCCGTGGCTTGATCTTCCACGGCAGGGTTCCACCAGCGATCAAAGTGGAAGACGTGAGTGGCTGCGGTGAGATTGAGGCCCACGCCCCCAGCCTTGAGGCTAAGGAGCAGTATCCGCGATCCATCGGCATCTTCCTGGAAGGAGCGCACCATTTCATCGCGTTGCTCGCGGGTACTGCCGCCGTGTAGGAAGGGCGGTTCGAAGCCAAGCACATCGTTTAGATGGATCTGAAGCCGGTCGCCCATCTCTTTGAACTGAGTAAAGATCAGGGCCTTCTCGCCGCTTTCCATGACCTCGTCCAGCATATCGGTGAGACGTTCCAGCTTGCCGCTGCGAGCCTTGTAGGGGCCCTGCTGCTTGAGGAATTGGCTGGGGTGGTTGCAGATCTGCTTGAGGTGCGTGAGCAGCGACAGAATGCGGCCTCGCCGTTCGATCCCGGTGGAAGTTGCCAGATCCTTTTCCATAAGATCCACACGCGCCTGGTAGAGCTGCGCCTGTTCCTTGCTGAGCTGCGTGTAGACCTTCATCTCGTTCTTTTCAGGAAGATCCTGGATGATGTTGCGGTCGGTTTTGACGCGACGAAGGATGAAGGGGCCCACGCGCTGGCGGAGTTCGAGAGCCGCATCCGGGTCGCGGTATTTTTCGATGGGCGTGGCGAAGTGTTCCTTGAAATTGCTTTCGCTGCCCAGGTAGCCCGTGAGGGCGAAGGCAAGAATCGACCAAAGTTCAATCAGGCGATTCTCAATGGGCGTGCCGGTGAGCGCGATTTTGCACGGTGCCTTGAGTTTGCGAACGGCCTTGGCCTGAGCGCTGCTGGCGTTCTTGATGGCCTGGGCTTCATCGACCACCACAATGGCCCAACTGCGGGTGCCAAAGATTTCCTCCTCGCGCCGGATCACGCCATAGGTGGTGAGCACGATGGTGTGGGGCTTGAAGACCTTGGGTAGTTGTTCGCGATTGTTGCCGTGGTGCACGAAGAAAGGCACGGAGGGCGCGAACTTTGCGATCTCACGTTCCCAGTTGCCCAGCAAAGACGTTGGGCAAATAAGCAGCGTGGGCGGCCCAAATTGGGGGCTTTGTTCCTGGCGGTGCAGCATCAGCGCCAGCACCTGGATGGTTTTGCCCAGGCCCATATCATCGGCCAGAATTCCGCCCAGGCCCAGGCGGGTGAGGCCATCCAGCCAAGCCAAGCCGCGCAACTGATAGGGGCGCAGTTGACCCTTGAAGGTCTTGGGTTGGGTGATGGGTTTGTCTGGCAGGTTCTTCAATTCCGACAGCGCTGAACCGAAGTCGCCTGCGACCTCGACTTCGATGGCTTCGCTGACACCCGGAATCCGGGCCGTGCCCGTGAGGGCGGCGGCCAGGGCCTCGCCACGGGACATGCTCTCGAAGCCCGCGCCACGACTGGCCTGAATGACCGCGGTGATTTGCTTGAGGGTCTCGGGATCCAGAGCCACCCATTTGCCCTTCCAGGCCACGAGTGGATGTTTGAGGCTCGCCATCTGGGCGAAATCTTCGATTTCGAGTTTGTCGTCCCCGAGCATCAGGGACCATTCCGCCGAAACAGCACCCTCCAGACCTTCCTGCCGAGGGAGTTGATCGGTGGGAGTTTCCGCGACGGTGCGTGCGCCCAGGCGCACCTTGGCACGCAGGCGGCGCACGCCGCCAAATTCGGCCATGCCCTCGGGCAGATGGACCAGGAAGCCAGCTTCCTTGAGCTGAGCCGCGCCACGGGTCAGGAAGGTCCATGCCTCGGTGGGAAGCAGGATTAGATCCTCGGGTTTATGCCCGGCCAAGGCGCCTTGCAGGGGCGGGAAAAAGGGTACGGCGCGGGCCAGGCCCCGGAGCAGGAGCTTGCGTGCCTCCAGCACCACGGCGCTGGTGGTTGGTTCCCATAAGCGGCCCACGGGGATGAATTCGTCTTCTTGGCTTTCCAGCCCGACTTTCAATACCCAACCTTCTTCGCTGAGTCGGTCGGCCTCTTGAATGGCATCGCGATCGTTGGGAACCGCAGGGGCATCGAGGCGAAGACTGGGCCGGATCCACTGGGCTCGGGCGCCTTCGCTCCATTGCTCGAGCTGCTCGCCCAGGGTGCGTTCGGTGATGCCCGTGGTGGGGAATTCGTTCATGGGGTGCGATAGGGCCACCATCAGCCGTTCGTCCCAGGGCAGGCGATCCCGTTTGTGGCCGCGCAAGCGATGGATTAAGCCCAGGCGGGGATCCTCGCCGGGGCGCAAACCACCGGCCACAAGGCGCACCAGGAAATCGGCACCATCTTCCAGAAAGGCTCGCAGCAGTCCTTCGGCGGATGGTGGCATGGCCAGATCGTCTTCAACTTCTTCTGTGTCGAGCGTTCCTAGAGCTAGGCCCTTGGTGAAGACCCAAATATCGTCTTCTGGAAAGGCAAGGGTGGAGGGCGGAATGGCCTTGACCATCTTTTCGATGGCCTCGCGATCGGCGGGGCTGGTGAGACTGATGCCCCACACGGCCCGCCACGGATTGCTCTGGGTGCTCAATTGGGGCAGGAGCGCGCCTCGAAGGACCAGGGATTGCAGCAGACGCAAGGCCGTGGACCAGAAGGCCAGACTACCGCCCAGGCGATCGGAATCCTCGGGCAGGCTGGCGAGCCAAGGCAGCGCCCGCTGCCAACGCAGGGGCACCGTGTGGGTTTCCACCAAGGTGCCATCGGGCTGGAAGAGGCGGGCCCTCGCGGGGGTCAGGCGGTCCCGACCATGAAGGTTGCCGGGAAGCCCGCGTAAAACGCGGTGCCACGTGGCGGGATCGGCGGCTTCTGGAAGTGCGATGACGAAACCACGGTCCAGCGGGCGATACTGAAGGATAGGGCGGATCATTCCGTTACGTTTCCCGGGAGAAATGAATATGCGAATCGGCTTTGGAAGCGATCATGCAGGTTATGTTTTGAAGGATCGGTTAAAGGCCTGGGCACTGTCTCAGCATCACGAGGTAGTAGATTTTGGAACCGAGGGACCGGCCTCTGTGGACTATCCCGATATCGCGCACCGGGCGGTTGAAGGCAGGGACAAATGGGACAAGTTAGTGCTGGTGTGCGGCTCTGGCATTGGAATCAGCATCGCGGCAAATCGCCATGCCGACATCCGCTGCGCCCTGGTGACCTCCCCGGAGCACGCCGATCTGGCTCGTCAGCACAATGACGCAAACGCCATCGCTTTCGGCCAGCGGCTTACGGATCCGCTGCAGGCTGAATACTACCTTAAAATCTTCCTGAGTACGCCATTTGAAGGTGGACGACATCAGGGGCGGGTCGAAAAGATAGAACTAGCCTAGCGTTTTGGAGATTCTGCCTCCAAAACGTTAGCGTTTTTTTCTGGGCCGTCAGCTTGCCAGGGGTGGGCGGTACACTCGTGATATTTAGTTCTCGTGAATAAAACCATCTGAAAGGTATCCATGCGTCAACCCCATGAACTTCGTTTCTTATCCTTTGAAACCGGGGTCCAACTGCATGCGGATGGCTCCTGTCTCATACGCATGGGGAATACCCACGTTTTGTGCTCGGCCAGCCTGGAAGACAAGGTTCCGGGTTGGATGAAGGGCAAGGGCAAGGGTTGGATCACGGCGGAGTACGGGATGCTGCCACGCAGCACCAATACCCGCACGGATCGCGAGGCCGCGAAGGGCAAGCAGCAGGGCCGAACCGTTGAGATTCAGCGCCTCATCGGTCGTTCGTTGCGGCAAGCCGTGGATTTGGTGGCCTTGGGAGAGCGTCAGCTCACCCTGGATTGTGATGTGGTCAATGCGGATGGCGGCACTCGCTGTGCGGCGATCACCGGGGCATGGGTCGCTTTGGCCATCGCGCTTCGTAAAGCCGGGCTGGAAACCGCCTTGGTGCGTCAAGTTGCGGCAATCAGCGCCGGAATCTTGGAGATGGACGAATGGACCGGGCGCCAGGGCCTCATTCTCGACCTGGAATATGAAGAGGATCACCGTGCCCAGGTGGATACCAACCTCGTAGCTGCTAGGCCAACCGTCGGCGGTTCCTTGGAGATTGTGGAGTTCCAGAGCACCGGTGAAGGGCGCAGCTTCAAGCGGGAAGAGGGCGTGGCCCTCATGGATCTTGGGCTTCAGGGATGCGAAGAGCTCATGGCCGCCCAAAGGCGAGTCATCGGGTGAAGTCGCGGGCGGCCGTTTTTGCGCTGGCGCTGGGAGTTCTGCTCTCGGCGCAAGAGGCCGCGACACCTGCCAATCCGCTCGCCGTCACCGTGATTCCGCCGGATTACATTTTTCACTTTTCACCCCGGGCGGAAATTCCCGGCCGCCCCACGGTGGGTTTGGTCCTGAGCGGGGGAGGTGCCCGTGGGGTGGCCCAGTTGGGGGTATTACAGTGCCTCGATGAGGGCGGCTACCCGGTGGATTCCATCGTCGGAACCAGCTCGGGCGCACTTATGGGCACGCTGTATGCCTGTGGTTATTCCGGTAAGGAAATTGAGGCGCTGTTCACTCGCGTGGACTTTAGCCGAGCCTTTCTGGACCCGTTTCAGCGCTGGCCGGGGCGCACGTTGGAAGAACAAGAAGCCGAAAATGGCACCTTGCTCGGGCTCCAGATTGAGCGAGGCCTTCCGAGTATCGCCTTGGGTTTGAAGTCGGGGCGCGAAGTGCGGCGCACGCTGGAAGGCCTGTTGGCACGCGGCGATTACTTCACCGGCGGGGATTTTAATCGGTTAAGAGTCAAGTTGCGGGTGCTGGCCACCAATCTGGAAACAGGCCGAGGGCGGCTTTTTGCCCAGGGCGACATGGTTGAAGTGCTGCGGGCCGCCATGGCGGTGCCGGGTGCCTTCAAGCCCGCACTTATCGAGGGGCAGCAGTACGTGGATGGGGCCTTGGTGGAGAACATCCCCGTTTTTCAGGCGCGGGAGGCTTTCCATCCCCAAATGGTGCTGGCGGTTGATGTCAGCAATCGGCTTGAGAAGCGTTACGCCACCAACTTTCTTAGCGTAGCGGCGCGCAGCCTGGATCTAGTAGTGGAGCAGAAGCAGCGCGAGAGTATCGCCGCGGCCAATATCGTGCTGCGGCCAGAGATGAAGGAGGTTGGCTTCACGGACTATGGAACCCAGCTTCCCGAGCTTGTGCGTGCCGGAGCGGAATCCTTCAAGGCCAAGGAAGCCGAATTTCGGCGACAGCTTCTGGCCATGTTTGCACCCTTGGATGAAGACCTGGGTGTGACTCGATTCGAAATTCGGAATCCCGTGCCGGTGGATTCACGCCTGACGGAATTGATTCGAGTTCTGCTGCCCGAGGGCCAATCCATCCACCGCCGGACTGTGCTGGTACTGATGCAGCAGGTCATAGCCCATGGATGGTTGAAGGATTTGAAGGCCGAGGTCGTGGCGGGGCATGGCGGTACACCCTTTTTGCGGCTGGAATTTATACCATACGAAAGGGTCACCTCGGTTGAGGTTGAGGCTCCGCCGAGCCTGCGGGATGGGATGTTGAGGCAGCTGCGGGCGGAATTCCCCGTGGGCGAACGCTTCAATCCGGAACGCTTCGGCGTCTATCTCGGTAGCTGGGTCCATCACTCGATTTTGGAAGGCATGCCGCTCGTGGATGTGCGCGGCTCGGGGTTTGAGGGTGGGCGTATCCGGGTAGTGGTGAAGGAACCTCTCGTCAATTCATTAAATATCCAAGGCGGCAGTCTCGCCGAAAACAGCTACCTCGGTGGTTTGATGATGCCGATGTTGGGCGAGCCCGTGCGCAGTACTAAGCTGCGCCAACGCCTTGACTTGGCGGAAGAGCGTTTGCGACTCGGAGAGTTGCGCTATCAACTGCGTCCCATCACGGATGGGGAAGGTGCTGAACTGGTCATGATTCCTGTTCATGATCGGCCCCACAGCCTTGATTTTGGATTGGGCTTTGAGACAACTCTCGGAGGTCAGCTAGGTCTGCGCTACCGAACTCTGAACCCAGGCATTTCGGGTTGGGAATTCGCGCTGGAAGGCGCTCGAAACCGTCTTCAACAGGGAACATCCATCCACCTGATCGGTCCTTTCCAGAGCTTTCCAGGGGCGGGCTTGGAAGCGAAGACAACCTATTTTGAACAGCGCTTGGATGTTCCCTTGTTGTTCCAGGCCGTGGAAGCGCCGGGCGATAGCAAGGACCTACGCATTCGCACCACCGACGCCGACTTCGGCACCTTTGCGCGTTTTGGCAATCTAGGCCAAGGCCGGGTGGGGCTCTCGGCTTCCTACCGCTGGGCGCAATTCGGCCTGCGGGACCTATGGCAGCGACGTACCGAACGCAGTGCTGAATTGGCCATGGAATGGGACAACTTCGATCGTCACACCTTCCCCCGGGAGGGCTTACTTTTGCGTGGTTTTTATCGCTATGGGGAAATGCTTCCGGGTCTTGCCCCCCAAGGCGATTTTCGAATGGCCTACCTGCGAGCTCGCGGCCTAGCGGCGTTGGCACCTCGCCCTTCAGACAATCAGCTCGGCGTGGATTTGGATGTGGAATGGGGGTACAGCCAGAATTTGCCCTTGGATCGCTGGTGGACTCTTGGCGGGACATCCTTTTTGGTGGGAACGAAATCCTTGGGTTTTCTTGCACCGAATTTTCTGGTGGGGCGGCTGGGGCTGCCCTTTCGGATGAGCGGCCCCTACGGCCTTTCCTTTCTAGCGGCACCTCGCTTCGATTACGCCGTGATTGGGGCCGATGCCGGAAATCTGTTTCGGAGTTTCCGCGCGCAGGGATTTGGCCTGGTTTTGCGGACCATGGCTGCAAAGTTCTACGTTGAGCTTTCCTATGGGTTCTTGAAGGTCCAAGACCCAATCAAGGGATGGTCTCCAGCCACAGGCAGTTTCAATGCCCTAGTCGGCACCCAACCCTTCGATTTATGGAAACGTCGCTAAGGAATCCAAGAAGTGGTTTTTTTCCACCTACGAGGCAGGCTGCCACAACGGCGCCTCGGATTTGGTTCAAATACCCTAATTTTTGTGGACTCAACCGATGGCACAACTCCTGCGTAGGACTTGGATCGCTCGCTTCCGAGCCACCCTTTCCAGGAGCCATCATGCCCCTTGCCCGATCTTTGTCCTTTTTGTCCCTGGGTCTAATCTGCGCGACCCTTTCGGCTCAGGATCCTGCCCCCAAAACCACGGAAAAGACCGCTGAAGTTAAGGTTGAGGCAACCAAGGTTGAAGACTCCTGCAATCGATGCGAGAGCCGTTCCCGCCGTCGGGCTTCCTACAGACATTTCCATTTTGGCCGCAGCTCCACCTTTGGGGCCTATGTTCAGGGCGTTCTCCCGTTGCGCGACCTCAAGGACGCCCTCGATCGGCGCACGGGCTATGGCCTTGGTGTTCAGTGGACCTCAGATTATGGCGATTGGCACGCCAGCCGCACGCGCATGGAGTGGAACACCTTCCCGGAAGGCAGCGCCGTTGCGGGCACCCGCACTTACGCCAAGAATTTTACGGTCAGCTGGGATCACTTGTTCAAGCTGAACAAGGGCGAAACGCAAGCCTATCTGGTGGCGGGCGTCGGTGGCGCTCGCTGGTATCAAGAGCAGAACACGGGCGGCCTTCGCTACTCGCACTGGACTACAAAACCTGCCATTACAGCGGGCATCGGTGTGCAGATCGCCCAGCGCGTGAACCTGGAAGCGCGCTATGTGGCCAGCAGCATCAACAAGACCTTTGACGCCAATACGCTGCAAACCAGCCTGGGCTGGCGGTTCTAGGGCGCGGAATAGTCACCGCGTGCCTCTGTTTCGATCCTAAAAATGATTCACCACGAAGAAACGGAGCGCACAGAGAACTGCAAAAACGATCACACGAAATTGCATCTCTCTGTGCGCTCCGTGTCTCTGTGGTTCAGCTTTTTTTTGATCCCGACTCTACAGCCCGTAATCCTTCCATCGCGTTGCGATTCGCGAAAGGATTTCCTCGGGGAACACCAGATCTCGGGGCCATTCGCGCTTAAAATCGTCGAAGGGTTTGTTCTTGCGGGTGGCATCGATACCCACTTTGCTGCCAAAGGCGAAGCGGTCGCTGGAATGATCCAGGGCGTCGAGGGGGCCTTCGCTGAAGAGCAGATCGCGTTTGGGATCGACATTGCTCGTCACGCGGAAGAGCACTTCGGTGAGGTCGTGGGGATCGATGTCTTCGTCCACGATCACCACACCCTTGCTGAACATGATCTGGCCGGTGCCCCAGATGGCGTTCATTACCTTCTGTGGGTGTCCGGGGTATTCCTTGCGCATGGCAAGGATCACCAGGTTGTGGAAGGCGCCTGCGGCAGGCAAATGCATATCGATAATTTCGGGCAGCACCATGCGGAGCAGGGGAAGGAAAATGCGTTCCGTGGCTAGCCCCAGATAGGCGTCTTCCTGGGGAGGGCGCCCCACGATGGTGGCTGGGAACACAGGGTTTTTGCGCATGGTGATGGCTTCCACGTGCAGCACAGGATAGTCGTCGGCCAGAGAGTAATAGCCTGTGTGATCGCCAAAGGGGCCTTCCCGGCGCAGTTCGGCGGGGTCCACCCAGCCTTCGATAACGATTTCGGAATCTGCGGGCACTTCGAGGTCATTGGTCACGCAGCGCACCATCTCGATGCCTTCACCCCGCAGGAAACCGGCGAACATCACTTCGGAAATGAAGGGCGGTAGGGGGGCGGTGGCCGCGTAGGTGAGCGCAGGATCCCCACCGAAACTCACCGCGACGGGCATCTTTTCGCCGGGAGCGTAGCCGTGCCGCGCCTTCGCACCGTCATGATGCAACTGGGTGTGAAAGCCCAGCGTGCGGTCGTCGAAGACCTGCAAGCGGTAGAGCCCCATGTTGCGGCGGCCATCCTTGTAGCGCACGTGGCTCATTCCGAGGGTGATGAAGGGTCCGCCGTCCTCGGGCCACGTGGTGAGCACAGGCAATTGCGAGAGCTTGATGTCATCGCCCTTCAGCACGATCTCTTGGCAGATGCCCTTGCGCACGGTCTTGGGCATCCAGGCCGAAACCTCGGCCAGTACGGGCAGCTTGGCTAACTTATCGAAAAAACTGCTGCCGGGTTTGGGCATGGCCTCGGCTATGAGTTTTTCGATGCGGTCCGCAATGGCATCGAGTCCGCGGGGCTCTTGGTCGACCTTCAAGGCCATTTCCATGCGCTTCAGGTTACCGAAGACGTTCATGGCCACGGGCATGGCTTGGGTCTTGGGTTTCTCGAAGAGTAAGCCCGGTCCACCGTCGGCGCGCTTGGAAACCCGATCAGCAATGGCGCCCATCTCCAAGAATGGATCCACCTCCACTGATACGCGTTTCAATTCGCCCGCAGCTTCGAGCTGGTTCAAAAAGGTCTGGAAATCACGGCCCATGATGATCCTCTCGCCTTGATCCTACCCGCATGGTGCAGCTGAGGTAGGCTTGTTCCATGGCAGTGCGCACAACCCGATCCTTCGCCTGGGACGTCCTCCTCCGGACGACGCGATTTTTCTACCTGCTTTGGGGTGGAATGCTCTTTGTGTCCATGGCTGCCACGAATCGGGTTCGCCCCCCGGCCTTTTTATGGCAATGGCCCAAAGTTGCCCAATTTATTACGACTCCTTGGGGGCGTGGATTACTGCTGGGCATCGCGGTGGTAATGGCCTTAGCCGCCCTTCTGGAAATCTGGGAATTGGTGGATCGCCTTCTGGTTCGCTTTCTGAACGAGCATGAGCGAGACCGCCGATGAAAGCCTTTGAATCCTTCGTGGCTGAGCGGTATCTGAAGACCCGCAAGAAGGGCGCCTTTGTGCGCACCCTCACCCGCTATGCGCGCTGGGGAATTGGCCTGGGCGTCTTTGTGCTAGTGGTGGTTCCGGCTTTGATGAATGGCTTCAAGGATGAAATTCAGGCCAATCTCTTCACGGCCACCGGACATTTCAATGTGGCGTATTTCACCGGGGATCTACCCGACACGCCCAAGGCCTTATCGGTGATCCGGGCAACACCGGGCGTGGTGGCTGCAAGTCCCATGCGCTTCGAGCGGGGCCTGCTGAAATCTCCCAATGGCTCGGCCCCGGTGGAGGCTGTGGCCGTGAAGGCCATCGATCCCGCCACGGCCCACGGCACCTCTAGCATCTTCGATAGTGTTCAGCCCCTTCCCGTGGAGCAGATGAAGGAAGGCGAATTGTTGGTGGGTCGGGAATTGGCCAAGAATATTGGCCTGCGGTTGGGCGACGATGTGGGCATTACCTACATGCGGCTGGATCTTGGGCTTTCCGGCCTTCAGCCCCGCACGGCGGGCTACAAAGTTGCTGGAATTTTTGAAAGCCACATCAGCGATTACGACCAGCACTGGGTCTTCATCCACTTAGAGGACGCCAAGCGTTTGGCGCAAACGGATCAGGCGGAATTCATCGAAGTCCGTGCCGCCAATATCGACGCCATCGATGCGACGAAATCCGCTGCCATGGGGAAGCTCAATGACGGAGGAAAAAAGGGACCCTACCTTTCCACCGATTTGCGGGATGCCAATCGCGGCCTGTTCTCGGCGCTGAAATTCCAAAAACTGCTTTTTATTCTCATCCTGGCCTTCATCGTATTGCTGGCGGCCTTCAATATCGTGGCCATTCTGGTGCTCTTCATTACGGAGAAACGCCGCGATCTGGGTGTGATGTTGGCCCTGGGCGCTACGCCGCGCCAGATTCAGCGCATCTTTGAAATTCAAGGCGTGCGCATCTGCGCCGTGGGCACGGCCTGGGGCATGGGCCTCGCCGTGCCCACCTGCTGGATTTTGGATCGCTGGAAGATCGTAAAACTGCCACCGGCGCTCTATGACTTCATCACCTACGTTCCCTTCAAGCTCTCGATCTTCGATCTAGCCCTGGCGGCAGTCTTCCCTCTGCTCGTGGCCTGGGCGGCCTCCCGGTACCCGGCTCGTCGAGCTGCGGAAGTTAATCCCGTGGACGCGCTCAGGGCGGAATGAATCATGGCTGAAAATTTAGAATTCAACTATTGGGAAAAAGGCTTTTACCACGGAGACACGGAGCACACAGAGATGCTACGGAGAGGTTTCGATCCACTCATCGTAGGCTCCAAGGCGAGGTGTGCAGATCCTCTTGGCGTGCCTATTGGTGAGCATGCTAAGTGGATCTGCACACCGGCCGCTGCTAAGCAGCGGCCCCGCCCCTGGCGGGCCTTGGAGCCTACTTGCGACAATGCTTCTGGTATTTCTCCGTGCTCTCCGTGTCTCCGTGGTGAAATCTTTTTTTGGTTGTGTATAGCTCTGTTGCAGTTATCCGCGGACGTTTTTAAACCAGTGATTGCAACGTCCACGCATGAAAGGAATTCCCATGGCCCTTCCCATTGAACCCCTGAAGCGCCCCTACCTTTTTGTGGATGCCGAAATGGGTGGCCTTGATCCGGCCCGCCACAGCCTGCTGTCCATCGGCCTAGTGCTCGGCGATGATGGCGAGGTGCGCCACAGCCTGGAGCTATTTCTAAAGCACGACACCTATGTGGTGGATGGCCCTGCCATGAAGGTGAATCGCATTGATCTGGCCAAGCATCACGCGGCGGCCATGGATGCCACCACCATGATGGCGGTGCTGGATGTGTTTCTGGATCAGTTCTTCCCCTGCAAGAACGAGCCGATATTTTTAGTGGGCCACAATGTCGCCATGGATCGAGATTTCCTCCAGGCCTTCTGGAAGCAGATGGGGCGGGCCTTTGAGCCTCGCTTCAGTCACCGCCTCATCGATACCCATAGCTTGGCGGTCGGGCTGCGCGATGCGGGCAAGCTGCCGTTGGAAAGCCTGAGTTCCACGGCCCTCTTTGCGCATTTCGGCATTGTCGTGCCCGAAGAAAAGCGCCACACCGCCTTGGGTGATGCCCTGGCCACTTTCGAGCTGTATTGGAAATTGGTGGAGTTGGCTCGATGATGATCGGGCAACCCCTTTCAATCACCGATCTGCACAAGACTTACCCTGGCGCTGAGCATCCTGTGTTTTGCGGGTACAGCTTGGAGGTTGAGGCCGGTGGCCTTTGCTCGGTTGTCGGTGTTTCCGGTGTGGGGAAGACCACGCTGCTCAATTGCATCGCCGGCCTGGATACCTGGGAGGTAGGTTCCATTCAGGTCAACGGAGAAGCGGTGCCGAAGGGTAATCTTGAGGCCTTGGCCCTTTTTCGCCGAAAGCACGTGGGTCTGGCCTTTCAGCAGCCGCACCTGCTTCCTGAATTCACGGTGCTGGAAAATCTCCTGATGCCCTTGCACATCGATGGCAGCTTGTCGACGGAAGGCGAGATCTGGGCCAAGGATCTACTAGCCCACGTTGGAATAACGGAACTCGCCCACCGCCTACCCAATACCCTGAGCGGCGGTCAGGCTGCTCGCGTGGGTCTGGTGCGGGCTCTCATTCGTAAGCCCAGCTTGTGGCTCTTGGATGAACCCACCGGCAATCTGGACCCTGAAACAGCCATGGAAGTCTTCGATGTATTGCTGAAGCTCCACGCTGAATTTAGGCCGACGACTCTGATGGTTACGCACAACCTGAGTCTGGCGGATCGTTGTGAGCGCACGGTGCGACTGGGGCCAGCTTCGGTCCATGCCTAGGAATTTTGAATGAAAAATTTGCTACGACTCCTTCTTGTTGTTGCAGGGTTAACGCCGAATTTGGTGTGGTGCCGCCCGCCGAAAATCGCCGTTCCTCCCATCACCCAGATTGAGACCAGCGATGGTCCTCACGTGCTCTGGAATGGCACCGAGGCGACACTCGCCTACATGCGGGAGGGCCGGGTAACCCAGCAAGAGGTGGAAGGCACTTTTGATCTCCTGCTTCCCGGTATTGCTGCCCAGCCGATTCGGCTATCGCCTGAACCTCCGGCGGCGGATTCTGGAACCTCGAATCGTCCCGAGAAGATTCTGGCAATCAGCGATATTCATGGTCGTTTTGATACGCTGTCCCGATTGCTGCAAGCACAAAAGGTGGTGGATGCCAACCTTCGCTGGCGGTTCGGCAAGGGACATCTGGTGGTGGTGGGCGACGTGATGGATCGTGGCCCTCAGGTGACGGAGGCCTATTGGTTCCTTTACGCGCTGGAGCAGAGTGCTCGCTCCGCCGGGGGCGCCGTGCACATGCTTTTGGGAAATCACGAAGCCATGCTAATGGCGGGGGATTACCGATACGTGCATTCGAAGTATCAACATGCCCCTTCGGAATTTCCCTCGCTTGCGCTGCAATACGGGGCGAATTCGGAATTGGGTCGCTGGCTGCGAAGCCGCCCGGCCCTGCTCCGACTGGGCGATATTCTTTTCGTGCACGGTGGTATTTCTCCCGAGACCTTGAGCCTGAACCTGAACTTGGACCAGATCAATGACACCGTCCAACAATCGCTGGGCCTTCGGGCCAAGGACACCTCCGGTGTGGTAGCTACGCTATTGGGATCAAGAGGGCCTTTTTGGTACCGGGGATTGTTGCCGGAGGGTGGCAACCCGCAGGCAACCGAAGACCACATCGCCCAGGTCTTAAAGCACTTCAAGGTTCAAACCTTGATGGTGGGGCATACCACCCTGCGTTCGCTGGCGAGCTTCCATGGCGGGAAAGTCTTTGGCATCGACGCGGGCATCAAGGATGGAGAACCCGGCGAGGCCATGCTTTTTGTCAAGGGGCGCGTCTGGCGAGCTAAGGCCGATGGTGCGCGGGAAGGTTTTCTGCCCTAGATGAATCAAGGCTTAGGCGGATGGTGTGTGAACTCGAGGGTGTAGCTTTCCGAAGCGGCGCCGAGCATCTGAAGATCAACCACGAACCACACCATTTGAGCCTCGGCTTTAGGGTTCTTGAAGGAGGCTTCGGGATTACCTGTGGGAATCCGGTTCTGCAGCATGCCCGCCGATTGCTGGCCCCAGCGATCCACGCAGGAGACCTTGAACCAAGCCTCGTGAAGGCCCCGCAAGCGAACATGCACCTTGGTTCCGGCCGCGGCCTCAACGCGGTAAGCCTTCCAGCCAGGAACAGAATTCTCTGAGCAATTTTCCACTCGTATGGAATGTGCGGGCACGGCCACTGCGGGGACCAATCCCGAACGCCGGGATTGGCTACGGATCTGAGATTGGATCGGGTCCGCCGGTTCGAGCCCGGCATCGGGTCCCTTGGGGGCCATGGGACCAGGCACGGTGGGCAGCTTGGAGGCCTCGATTCGAGGAAGCTCGGGGGCAGGTGCTTGGAGGAGAAGCAGGGCCGGTAGGAACGTGAACATGGAGGCTCCCAAAAAGTGCGGCGTGAACTCACTCACAGAATCGAATACCAGATTCCATCTGGGGGATCAGGATACGGCGATTCGGGATGGCTTTGAATTCTCCTGTGCGAAAAATTGGCATATCGCAAAAAACCGGCATTGATCCATCTCGGATAGCATCCCAATAGTCGTTCGCTGGTCATTGGAGGCCTCATGCGCCTTTTTGCTTTTTTGCTCCTTTTTGCCACGCTCCAGGCCGCCCCACCCGAGGTTGTTGCTCAGGTTGATTTGTCACGCTATATGGGCACCTGGCATGAAATTGCCAAATTCCCGAACCGCTTTCAGCGCGGCTGTGGCTGCACCACGGCCACCTATGCGCTGCGATCCGATGGCAAAGTTTCGGTGGTGAATCGCTGTGGCACGGGCGAAGGGAAGTTTAAGTCTGTCAAAGGATGGGCAAAAGTCGTGGATCCGACCACGCGGGCCAAACTGAAGGTCACCTTTTTCTGGCCCTTCTTTGGGGACTATTGGATTTTGGCGCTGGATCCTGAATACCGGCATGTTCTAGTGGGTACACCGGATCGCAAATACCTCTGGATTCTCGCTCGGGAGTCCTCGATGGAGAAGGCGGCCTACGAATCGCTTACAACAATTGCTGCAACGCAAGGCTTTGATATCAGCAAAATTGCTCGCACTGAACCCTGCCTCTAGATTGCAATCAAAGTTCCAGGCGATCAGCGGGGATTCGTTTGTTTTGTCGCACTTCCAGCCACTCTTGCAGTAGCACGGCGGCGGCGGCGGCATCCAACTTTGCCTTGCGGTCCTTGGCTTTTACGCCGCGTTGGGCCAGCAAGCGTTCGGCCTCCATGCTAGTGAGGTGCTCGTCCAGAAAGCGCAGGGGCAGGCCCGTGCGGGCGGCTAGGTCTTCCCCAAAGAGCCTGGCCAAAGGCGCGGTGGCGCTTTCAACGCCGTCTTTATGGCGGGGCAAGCCCACCAGGAGGCCTTGCACGCACTCCGTCTTGGTGAGCTTGACCAGCTTATGCAGGGTGGTTTCCCCCTCCATGGGCCAGACCTCGTAGGGGGAGGCAAGCATTTCCAACTCGTCGCAAAAGGCGAGGCCGATTTTTTTGGTGCCGTGGTCGATGGAAAGCCAACGCATGCTGACATCCTAGCGTCATGGACCAATGGACCGCCTTCGAAACCGAACTGGGCTGGATTGCCCTGGCCTGGAGCCCGCATGGTTTGCGAATGCTTCGGTTCACAGGGCCTGAACGCCCCCAGGTGGAGGCAAGCCAGCCGCCCGACTGGGTGATGGAAGCCATCGCGGCCCTGTCGCGGTTCCTGGCGGGTGAATCCGCTGCCCTTCAGAACATTCCTTTGGACCTGTCGGGACTAACACCCTTCACGCAACGCGTGCTGGAGGCCTT
>JAIFMW010000074.1 GCA_020048105.1 Deltaproteobacteria bacterium
AAGGGTTTTCACGCGAAGCCGCGAAGTTCACGAAGGTCAAAAACGAGATTAGACCTGGCTCGTGCAGTGCTTGCAGCGTGTGGCCTTCAGCGGCACCTGTTCTAGGCAAGCTGGGCATTCCTTGGTGTTGGAAGCCACCAAGGGGACTTCGTTTTTCTTCATGAATTTTCCCAGCAGCTTAATTAGCACCAGGAAGATCACCAGCGCGATGATCAAGAAGTTCACCGTGGCACCCAACACGGCGCCAACCCGGAACTTACCAAGCACCCACTCTTCCCATTTGATATTGGCGGGCAGCACATAGGTGACCAAGGGCATGACAATGCCATCCACGAAGGCGGTAATGATCTTGCCAAAGGCGCCGCCCACCACCACAGCCACCGCGAGGTCGATCACGTTGCCCTTCATGATGAAGGCCTTGAACTCGTCTTTTATGGACATGTTTTCCTCCAGGAGTGACAGCATGGCATGATCGCCAGCTGCGCTAAAGTGGGGGCCTTTTGGGCCAATTTGAGCGGAATCGTAACAACGCTTTTTAAGACTTGGGTTTGATTGGGACGTCGGAGACCGCGGCTGGAGTTGCAAGATTTTGGAATTCGAGGTGGGTGATCCACCAGCGCTTGCCGTCCCAGGCGCAATGAAGCGCGTTTACACCTGTGAATGCCACGGGACCGTCGGTAGTTTTTCGAATTGTGAAGGGCGTCCACACCTGGGCCATGCCTTCCCATTTCTGGACTGTGACCCCTGTGCTCTGCTCGAAGAAGCCTTGCTCCCACTGCGGTAGTGCGAATTTAAGAAAGGCTTCGATTTCGATCATTCGAAAAAAAAGGCGCCTTCCTTGGGATGGTTACCAACCCACAGCATGCGAGCCGAAAGATGGAATAGAGCACGGATTTTTTCGATGTCTCGCTTTTGATCCTTGGGGCCTGAAATGAAGGCGTAGAGCGATGCCGCAAGGGCCTCGGGGGTGCCGACCTCGGTGGGACCAAGGTCAGCTCGAACCAACTCCTTAATCAGACTTGAACTGCGAGGAGGCAGCTGGGGGGTTTCCACAATAGCCTTCGGGGCAGGTGAAACCTGGGCCGTCAGCGACATAGTCAACACGCAAAACAGGGGGCGGATCACGCAACCTCCGAGGAAAGAGCAACGCAGCCTAGAACGTAGGATGCCATTTCCAGAGCCCCTGTGCCTTTTGAGCCCTTGTCGAAAATCGCACATAAACGGCGATGCCGAGAGTGGCTTCCCGAAATCGAACCTCGACGGGTGGTTAAAAATCACGCTTTGTTCAGTTTTCGATGAAGGGAAATCGCTGTGACTGTGGCGAGTGACGAGAGTAGGGTTCCCCACAGCAGATCCACGACCGTCACGATGGTGGGCCAGTTCCGCATCAAGGCTTGGCTGGTGAGATCAAAGGTGGCGTAGGTCACCAAACCATAGGCAGCACCCCGAAATGCGCCCACTCGAAGACTTTTGTGCTCGGTACCTGGCCCCACGGCGAAGTAGACGAGACCACCTATGAAAATCAGGTAGAACAAGGCTGCAGCACCCCAATTCGGCGTTTCTGCCATCAAATGTCCGATATGGGTTTTGTAGAATTTGGGTGCAATGACCCCAAGCCACACGCTGTCCAAGGCGAGAAATGACGCGAAGGCAAGGAGGTAGAGTCGAAGGATTTTCCACATGTTCGGTATCCACAAAGAGTGAGAGCAGATTCGCTAACTCACGGGTTCAGGCCTTGGCGCTATCCATGCTTCGCCGCAGATGGCGAAGGGTGACGGTTAACTGATTTTGCTGCTCGGGGCTCCATCCGTTTTGGGCCCGCTTATCCTCGGCACACGCCGCCACTAGCCCAAAGAGACTCTCGGAGTGTGCGGTGTCCGTGCCCTGATAGCCCTGCAGGGCCTGAATGAGTCGAACCCGCCAAGGCCCTTGGGAGCGTTCGTCCCAACAGGCTTGCACAAGATTCACCAACAATGCCGACACCTCGGTGGACATCGGCCCCAGCGTTCCCCAGGACTGAATCAACCCCTCGGCGGCCGCCAACCAAACCTCGGGTTGACGAAGACTCAAGGCGACCCGAGCTAATTCCAATGCCGTTGTGGAAGAAGCTCGACCGGCCAAGGCCACGGCCACGGCCGATTGCATTCGAGTCGATTGACCCGAGTGCAAATGTTTAAGCAGGGCATCGTCCACGGTGCCAAATTCTCCAAGCAAAGCCACGGCTTCGAGGGAGAAATCCTCGCGGCCATTGGTCTCCAGAAAGGCCAGTATTTGGTCGGCCAAGGTCGTCATCCGGTTCATTCGGGCAATACGAAGCCCGAGTGCAACATCTTCGGGTGCCCGGGAAGCGATCAGGGCCGAAGCCTGCTCCATTGCGCCATCGAGACTTCCCAGCGCCAGAATCATCCTTCCGGCCACGTCTTCGATGGGGTCGCGGCAGGCTCGCAAGAGGAAGGCGAGGAAGGCCACATCGTGCCGCGCCGCAATGCCATCCAGTGCCGCCGCCCGAAGCGTCGCATCGTGGGTGGCAAGGATACCCTCCAGATAGGCGTCATCTGTGGGCTTGACGAACGCACCCAAAACCCGTGCCGTCGCGTCACGACCCGTTTGGGCCACAAAGGATTGGAACAATAGATCTATTACATCCTCGGGAACAAAAAAGCCTTTGGCCACCATGGATTCCAAACCCGCCGCACAAGTATCCAAGGCATAGGGCACCTGCCGAGCCCTGGCCTGCATGCCAGCAGCGCCCTCGGCGAAGGCTGCTGGAAGTCGCGAAGCCCGCCCCTCCAACAGAATGGTCATGATATCGAGGAGAAATGGCTCTACAGCACCCCGAGCCCAGTTCCGCAGGGTTTCCACTTCCTTAAGCGATTCGGCGCCACCTCCTGGACCGGCGGCGTCTAGCTTCGCCAAGGAACTCGGAACACGGTCTGCGAAGCGTTCTTCCAAATGCGACAACAGGGCTGGCCAAAGGTCTTCAGTCGATAGCGGGCGCAAAGAACCCAAGAGTTCTTTGAGCACCCGATCATCCAGGATGTCCTGGTGACATTCCAGGAAATACGCGCAAAGAAACTGCGCCGCTTCCCAGGTTGACACACAGGTGATCAGCTTCAGAACATGCCGAGCAATGAGCATGTCTTGGTGGTACACCGCCACCAGGAGTGACTCCAGATGATTGGGGCCAACAATCAGGCGAAGATCCGCAGCGGCTTGATTCGCAACGGTCGGGTTGGAACTGCCCACGAATAGACGGGCGATATGGTGCGCAAAGGCACTGTCGGGATCGCTGGCATTTAGTGCCACGGAAAGCAATTCCCGCTTTACGGGCTCGTGGGTCAGCGAGGATAGGGTCCGCAGCTCTTCGTTCGAAGCGGCAGTCCCGATCCGAGCCAGCGCCCGCACACAGACCGCATAGACCCCGATATCCGATTCCCGACGCAAAACACGGCCAAGGGGCCCAAGCCATTCCGGACCAGGGTAGTAGTAGGCAGCCTCGGCCACCAGCAATCGCATGGGGATCGGTGAACTGGCCAGAAGCATGCGCGGCGCGAGTTCCTGAACGGCATCATCCTTGACCAAATCCAATACTCGAAAAAAGCGAAGCTGGTCATCGGGATCGGAGGGGTCCAAATGATCGAGCATCAATCGAAATTGAGTAAAAAGATCCGTCGTCAAAAAGACTCCCAGTCGAACATCAGTCTTCTCTATGGTTCAGCTTGTTTTCGATATGGCGCAAAAGAAGTTGTTCAACCGTGGGTGACACGAAGACGAAATCAAGCCCCAGAAGCACGTAGCCTTCCTGTCTGCCATCGGCACGGCCCAATAGGCGAACAATCGTGGCCTCCAGCGGTACATAAGGGAGTGCTGGGTGAATAAGGTAGATCTGGGTGAGCCGAAGGCCATTCTCCAGGCCCGCGGATTCGGCTCGGGGAACCTTCACGCCACAGCCGCAGGCACTGATGTTCTGAAGCACGACACCGGCCATTTCCCGACCTTTAAATTCAAGGCTTATTTCGTAATCAGGGCCAACACTGAGCCGGGCAAAACGTCGCATTTCACTTACTGGTTCCACCCCAGCTCCAGACCGAATTCGTCACGGACACCTCATCGTCCAGTTCTTCGGGGAGGTTGAGAGATGACATCCTTCCCCTCCAGATCGTGGGAAGATTGGAACCTTATAGGATTTTCCCATGCCAAAACTCTCCCTAATCGCCCTCGACGGCCCCAGTGGCGTTGGAAAATCCACAGCAGCGAAACGCGTTGCCCAGCTACTGGGATGGCATTACTTAGACACGGGTGCCATGTACCGAGTCACCGCGCTGGCACTCCATCGCGCCGGGATCGATCTTACCAATCGCCCGGCCCTGGAGACTTTGCTCGCGTCCCTCCGCATCGAACAGCGCGGCACTCGGTCCTTGCTGAACGGCGAGGATGTCAGCGAGGCCATCCGCACCCCCGAGGTGACCAAATTGGTCACCCCAGTCAGCGCCGATGCACGAGTGCGGGAGGTGCTGGTGGACCAGCAACGCGCCATCGGCGCCAGCGGTGGCTGGGTGGTGGATGGCCGGGATATCGGCACGGTGGTGTTTCCCAACGCCTGCTGCAAGATCTTCCTCACGGCCAGTGCCGAAGCCCGCGCCCAGCGCCGTTTCCTGGAACTGCAAGCCAAGGGTTTTGCCACGTCCTTCGAGGAAATCCTGGCCGATCAGCAGCGCCGCGATCACGCCGATACCACCCGAGCCGTGGCACCCCTTAAAAAAGCGGAGGATGCCATCGAGTTGGACTCCAGCGCGATGAACCTGGATCAGGTCGTTTCCTGGATCGTGGCGCACCACCGCAAGGGCGAAGGAACGGTCACGCAATAACAAGGGGGAGAACACTCACCCCCAACTTGCGGAGTTGCAGAGCCAAGCCAGGCTCACAGGCCTCGGGACCCCAGTGAAAAACCACGTGGAAGGCTCGGCTACCGTTCCAGGCGATGGCAGCTTCCTTGAGGATCCGGGCTAGGCATTCCAGATCATCGTCGGTGGAGCGATCCAGCACGCAATCCGCATCCAGGATCACCAAGGTGCATGGCCCCACAGGCAGCCAGTCCAGATCATTCAGACACTCGTCCAGCGCGTTCCAATTCTCCCCAAAATACGCGGGGAACTGCAGCACGGCCGCCCACTCATCAAACAATTGCCGAGGCGAGCCCATCCGGGTGCCCCGGAGGTGGCGCAGCACCGCGCCCTCTTCCCTCCCCAGCGGTGCAAGGGCATCCAGTGCGGCATCGGCGTCTGCTTGGATCCCATGAAAACATTGCCCAGCTGGTTTCATCAGGGGTTGGAGGTTCATGGCATCTCCGTAAAGCTGCAATAGTGATCCGCCGTATACCAAGCCCGACCGTCGTTTCCCGTCACGAGACGCTCGGCTCCGCGATTGCGCCTGGGCTGCTTCGGGTAGATATCCCATTCCTGGTATTCCACGCGATTACCCCGGGCGTCCCTTTCGGGAAGCTTGCGTTCACCACCACTGCCGTAATTGCCGAAGCGCCGCCCCCCCACATGGCCGGGAGGCGCTTGGCCCCGTGACCGAACAAAAGCCAGGGTTTCCAGGGCGGCCTTTGGGATATCGCGAACCGCTACATGCTTGGGAATGCACTGGGAATAACCAGGAAGCGCCAACGTGCCCAGGAGAGCGGCACCCACCATGGCGATGCTTAGAAAGAACCGGGTAAAACGAGCCATGCAGTCCTCCAGGGTGGAGAGAGTTTAGAACAAATTCGGCTGGCTCACGACGGAGGCGAGAAGCAGCGCCCAGCGCACCACAATCCCAAGCTATCGCCGGATCGAGGGAGAGGCCCTAAACTGAAGTTTTCCGAGGTTTCCATGCTTGATCCCGCCCTGCTCCGCCAAGATCTCGATGCCGTCATCCAGGGCCTTTCTACGCGTGGCTATGCCTTTGACCGCGAGACCTACACAAAGCTCGAATCCGAACGGCGCTTGGTCATTCAGGAAGCGGAAGTGCTCAAGGCCGAGCGCAATCAGGTTTCCGAAGAAGTCGCCAAGCTGAAGCGGGAGAAAAAAGACGCGGAGCACCTCATCGTGGCTCAGCGCGAGGTGGGGCAAAAACTCTCCGCGCTGGAAGCGACCGAGCGCGAGGCGGAAATCGCCTTCCGCGCCTTTCTCTCCACCCTTCCCAATGTGCCCGATCAAAGCGTTCCCGTGGGTAAGGATGAGCATGGCAATCGGGAAACCAAGCGCTGGGGCCAACCCGTGGCCATTGAGAACCCCAAGGATCACGTTGATCTGGGCACTCGCCTGGGCATCCTGGACCTGGATCGCGCTGCCAAAATCAGCGGTGCTCGCTTTGCGGTCTTAAAAGGCTTGGGTGCCAAGCTGGAACGCTCTCTGGTGTCGTTCATGCTCGATCAGCAAACGGCTGCAGGCTGGGGCGAAGTGCTGCCGCCCTATCTGGTCTTGGCCGAAAGCATGTATGCCACGGGCCAATTGCCCAAGTTCGAAGCGGATCTCTTCAAGACCCATCGCGGTGAGGATGCGCTGTATCTCATCCCGACCGCCGAAGTTCCCGTGACCAATCTCTACCGGGATGAAATTCTGCCCAGCGAGCAACTGCCCTTGCGCCACTGCGCCTTCACGCCCTGCTTCCGCAGCGAAGCAGGCAGCCATGGCAAAGACACCAAGGGCGTTATTCGTCAGCATCAGTTCCATAAGGTGGAACTCGTGGCCTTCGCCACGCCCGAACAGGCCGAGGCCGAACTGGAGCACCTGACCGAATGTGCCGAAGCCATCCTCGAAGCCCTGGAGCTACCCTACCGCCGCATGCTGCTGTGCTCCGGGGATATGGGCTTCTCCAGCCGCAAGACCTACGACCTGGAAGTGTGGTTGCCGAGCCAAAACACCTACCGGGAGATCAGTTCCTGCAGTTGGTTTGGCGACTTCCAGGCCCGACGCGGCAGCATCCGCTACAAAGGCACCGAGGCCAAGGCCAAGCCACAGCTGGTGCACACGCTCAACGGCAGCGGTCTGGCCGTGGGCCGCACCTGGGTTGCCATCCTTGAGAATTACCAGCAGCCCGATGGCAGTATCAAGGTGCCCAAGGCCCTTCAGCCCTATCTTGGGTGCGACATCATCCGGTGACCCTGCTCCAGGTCGAGAATCTCGGACTCCGGTTCGATGAAGGCTGGGTTTTCCGCAACTTATCCTTCGCACTCGATCAGGGCGAGGCCCTGGCCATTCGTGGAGCCAGCGGTTCGGGAAAGACCACGCTAATTCGAACCTTGCTGGGGTTGCTGGACCCCAGCGAAGGTCAGATCCATCTCCAAAACAAACCCTGGTCACCCCTGCCGGAGGCCCAGCGCCGGCCGCGCCGAAGCCTCTTTCAAGCCGTTTTTCAAGAACCCTTGGCCTCGCTGCCGCCTCACCGTACCGGCTGGGAAATCCTGGAAGAACCCCTGGTCATCCACCGGCAAGGCGACTCCAAAACACGGCGCGAGGCCGCTCGAGCCATGGCAGCCCGCGTGAAGTTTCCCGAGGCTTGCCTGGATCAGCTCCCTGCCCAGTGGTCCGGCGGTCTCGCCCAGCGGCTCTCTCTGGCACGTTCCCTGATGCTGGGCCCAAGATTGCTGGCCCTCGACGAACCCCTTTCCGCCTTGGATCCGACCCTGGCCAGCCATCTGCTTGCGCTACTCCTGGAATTGAAGACCGAAGGGCTGTCTCTGCTCTTTGTGAGCCATGATCCCAAGGCCAGTGCCCGCCTCTGTGATCGGGAAATCCACCTATAGAAATGGCCGCTCCGGGCGGCCATTTCTATAGGTGGTGGGTCTTGGAAAATTACTCTCCAAGATCCTCGCGTCCTACAGGAACATCGGTGTTGATCCAGATGCCGCTGTAGCGGCCCCAGAGGGAGCTGAAACCGGGCCGCATGCGACCCTTGGCATCCAGATCCTGAAGTTCAGAGACCAGCAGCTTTTCACTGCCCGCACGCTGAAGCTCCTGCACAAGGGCTTGGCGTTTCTCGAAGTTAAGAGGTTCGGCGGCAGTGCGCGATTTCAGGCGGGCGATCCAAAGCTGTCCCTCGCCGTTCCAGAGGATCGGCGTGAACTTGCCCTCGGGGGTTTCCAGCAGGGCCTTGCGGATACCAGGATGCTTACCCAGCTCGCCCAGCCCAGTGATGGTGATATTTTCTTGGGGTTTCGCTTCGCCCAGGACCTTGAAATCGCCGGTTTGCAGGGCCGTCTGAACCTTGGCCACCGCGGCCTTGCGGGCTTCTTCCAGCTTCCAGGCCGCCAGCACCCGATCCCGGATTTCGGCCAGGGGCGGCACGGCGCTAGGACGTTCTTCCTGCACACGGAACACCACATAATTGCTGCCGGATTGCTGAAGCTTGGAGACCTGGCCCACCTTCATGCGGAAAGCTTCGCTGGCAATCATGGAGGCTTCGACCAAACCAGGAATGGTGACAGGACCTTCCTCAAGGAAGGGTTGGCTGGTCTGTACCTTGAGGCCCAAATTCCGGGCGGCGGCGGTCAAATCACCGCGCTCGCCGGTGCGCTTACGGAGCTGCTCAAGGCGCTCCTTAGCCTTGGTGGCGAAACGATCTTCGGTCAACTGCGCCCGCAATTCCTCACGCGTATCCTCGAAGCTCTTAGTGCGCTTGCCTTCGAGGCGAATGAGGTGAATTCCGTAGGGGGTGCGCACGGGCTGACTGATTTCACCAACCTTGAGCGCCGCCGCACCATCTTCAAAGGGTTTTTCCATGGCACCGGATTTAAACCAGTCGTAGAAACCCCGATTCTGCTTGGCTGGTGGATCATCACTCAGCTCTTCGGCAGTCTTGCCAAAATCCTGGCCCGCCACCAACTTGGGGCGAAGATCCTGGGCCTTCTTCATGGCCACGGCAAACTCTTCATCGGTTTTGGCTTTGAAGAGAATATGGCTGACTTTCATTTCGGTGTACTGCGCCTTCTTGGAGTCATAGGCGGCCTGCAGCGCGGCATCATCCACCGCCAAGGCTGTACCGAAAAAGCCCGGTTCCACCGCTACAAATTGAATCACGCGGCGAGCAGAAACCTGAAAGCGAGCCCCACCAACTTTGAGCAGTTCCGCCAGCTTGCCGTCGCCAGGATCCGCGACCGCAGCAAGGTCAGGAGTCACCACAAAGGATTCGAGGTTCAGTTTTTCGTTACGGACTCGGTTCTCAAGATTGACGAGAGCCTCGTCCACCGGAATTTTGCTGGCCTCCTGATCCACCAATTTGCGGATCGTCAGCATCTGGCGAGTGGAGTCTTCGATGGTCTTCAGGCTGATGCCTTGGGTCTCCAGTAAATACATATTGATTTCACTGGTGGGGCGGAAGGAACCATCGGGATTCACAAAGTAGGGGTTCTGCTTCATCTGGGCTTGCAGAGCACCGGCCACTTCCTGGTCGGTGACCACAATGCCGTGACGTTCGGCGAGTTCGGCCCGCAACTTTTCACCCACAAGCTGGCCCACAGCCTGGTTCTGCAGGTAGGGCAGCATGGCCTGGATATTGGGCTGCTTCCCCATGCGCTGAAGCGCATCGGAGATTACGCGGTCGGTGTCGCGCTTAAGAATGTCTCTGCCATAGACGCGGGCCATGACGTTATCGGGCGCCTCGGAATTGCCCGAAGTGGGGGCCAAGTAGGCCACGAGCCCCACTAGCACCACACCCATGACAACGGTCATGGGCATCTGGTTGCCCTTGAATACTTGGCGGAAATTGCGAAGCATGAATACTCCAAAAACTCGAACGCGGAAAGGTGCGGGGCCCTGGGGTGGAAACCCGAACCTCCTAGCGTATCAAAGGAATGGCCTCTCGAATAAACTAGAAGCCAGGAGAACGCATGGCCGTACGACCCGTCATCACCTGGGGAGACCCCCGACTTAAGATCAACAGCGCCGATGTAGGCCCCTGGACGCCTGAATTAGAGACCCTGGTTCTGGATCTTTTCGAAACAGCCATTGCCGAAGAGGGGCTGGGCATTGCGGCCCCCCAGGTAGGGATTAACCTAAATCTCGCCGTAATCGATATTTCCTGCGGCCAGGATCCCGCCCAGCAAATCGTGCTGATTAATCCCGTCATCACGCGCGAGGAAGGTTCCCAAGTGGGCAGCGAAGGCTGCCTCTCGGTACCAGGAGTCCACGAGATTTTGGAACGCCCCCAGCATGTCTGGGTAAAAAATCAACTTCGGGATGGCAGTTGGAGCGAGGTGGAAGGCCAGGATCTATTGGCCCGAGCCCTATGCCATGAGATTGACCACCTTCGCGGCAAGCTCTTTGTGGAATACTTCGGGCCCGTGAAACGTCAGATCATCCAGCGCAAGTATCAGAAGCTCCACAAGTGACCCGCGTTGCTTTCCTGGGCACTCCCTCCGTGGCCGTGCCAGTCTTGGAGCGTTTGGCGAGCCTTCAGCCGATTCACGCCGTGTTTTGCAACCCTGACCGCCCTCAGGGCCGAGGACGGCACCTGGAAGCCCCACCTATAAAGCATTCCGCCCAAACACTCGGCCTCCAAGTGCACCAGCCTGAAAGCTGGAAATTGCCAGAAACTCGGGAAGCGTGGACCGCCCTTGATATCGATTTGGCGATCGTGGTGGCGTACGGCCATATCCTGCCACGTTGGATGTTGGACGGTTGCCCTTTGGGTGTTTGGAATCTGCATTTCTCCCTGCTGCCCCGCTGGCGCGGTGCCTCGCCCGTGAACCATGCCATCCTGGCCGGCGATTCCGAAACCGGCGTGAGCCTGATGCGCATCACCCCAGGCCTGGATGCCGGGCCGGTGCTGGCTGCCACCCACTGCCCCATCCAAGAAACCGACACCACCGAAGGTCTGTTGAATCGCTTAGCTCTGGACGCTGCAGAGCTACTCGCCGAATGGCTCCCCGCACTGATCGCCGGGTCGGCCCAACCCAAGCCCCAGGAGGATGCCCTCGCCACCTTCGCTCCCAAACTCGATCGCGGCATGGCCCGGATCGATTTTTCTCAACCTGCGCTCGAGGTGCATCGCCAGGTGCGGGCCCTACAGCCTTGGCCTGGAGTTGAATGTGGGGCCGGCGAAAGCCTACTCAAGATCGCCACCGTGGGAGCACTTCGTCCCGACCCAGAACCGCCCGGAACCTTGGCTTGGGATCGCGGAGGTGCTTGGCTCACCCTGGGGGATGGGCATGCCCTCGAAGTGCTGCGACTGCAGCGTCCTGGGAAACCCGTGCAACTCGCACTCCAGGCCCTTCAGCCCTGGGGTATCCAGGGCCGAAGACTCCTAGCAACGGAGTAGGAGCTACAGTCGCTTAGCGACCTCGCGATAATCCGGATCGATCTCGGAAACCGCCAGGAAGTGCTCCCGTGCCTCATCCACACGCCCAAGCTGTAGTAGCATCCCGCCCAGATCATATTGGAGACCGATGGAATCTTCCGGTGGGAAGCCCGGTGCTTCGATCCCCTGGCGCAGCCAATTGATGGCCCCCTCCAGATTGCCCTGGGCCTCTTCGCAAATGGCCAGCATGGAGCAGCATTCCAAGGTGCGCTCGGGATCCCGCATGGCCTTCTTGAATTCTTCGAGGGCCGGTTCGATGAGCATCATTTCCTTGTACGCGATGCCCAAGTTGTAGTGCGTGTCGTAGTCATCCACCTTGACCTGCTGCTCCACGCCTTCGCGGAAGGCATTGAACAATTCGTCCACGCTATGGATCTTCTCCACCACGTTGGTGGCGTCATGCATTTCCTCGCCCTCACCGGGCTCCATAATCGAATCGCCAAGAATATCCGTGAGATCGAAGAAGGAATGTGTGAACTCGGAATCCTCGGCCAAGCTCTTAGGAGCAATTTCGTGTCCCAATCTTTGCAGCGCTTCATCCGCCAGCTCCAGACGTGCCAGGAGTTCCGGATGTTCCGGCCAATTTTTCAGCGCATTCTGGATCTCGATCTTGGCTTCATCTGGACTACCGTAATCCAGCTGGAAATCGATATCCGAGAGATTTGAAGCTAGGTCTTCACTGATCCCAACTTCGGCCCGCATGTTCAAGGTTGGGTCGACAGGCAGAGTTGGAATGGTGGGAACAGTCGGCAGTTTGGGAACGAAGGAAAGTGGCTCCAACTCGAGAGGTTCGATCTCCTCTAAGGGCTCTTCCTCGACGGGGAGCTCCTCCGTGGGCACGTCTGGAACCATCCACTGAAGATCACTGGCATCAACCAAAGGGGCTTCAGGTTCTGGCACGGGAGCCGGGACAGGCTCCACGGGAAGTTCCGGCAAGGCAAAGATCGGCGCTGGCATCGCAGGAGCAGCTTCGGGTTCCGCCGGAACCGAACCGCCGTAGCCACCTTCATCCAAGGCAATCAGCACATCCAGATCGTTGGCGTCTTCAACCGGTATTCGGGGTGCGACCGGGGGAGCCACACGGTCATAACCTGTTCCCAAGGCGATGGAAATGGGCGCGTCGGATTCGGGGGTGATAACAGGCTGTAGGGGTGGCGTTGGCGCCGTTGGAGCAAGAGGGGCCGCAGCCGAAGAGGCAACCACATCCGTCAGTCCGAGCATCCGTCGGTGAAGCCGCGTGGAGCCCGGGAATATTTCTTCGGCCCGGTCCAACATCTGCACGGCCAATTGGCGCTGCCCGCTGGGGGCAAGCTTTTCGGCCACCTTCACGTAGTGCTGTTGCACCTTGGTCATCACGCCCGAAGCCTTGAGGATTTCGGCAATCCGAGTGATGGCATCAAGATTGGCAGGGTCTAATTCCAGGATCTTTTGGTAGCAATCTTGGGCTCGATCATTAAAGCGACTGCGCAGATAATTTTCGCCCTCACGCTGCAGTTGTTGAATCTGCAAACGCCGCACGGGATCCACTTCCGTGGTTTCCAGATTGGCCATGGAATCCGGCACCGGACTCAACCGCACCTCTGGGTGAGGTATCGGCGCAGGACTGGATTGGGCTGGAATCAACTCCGTTGCCACTCCCAGACCTTGCAGCTCCGTCTCCAGGCTGCGAATCAAGGCGCTGTCGTTACTCTCGATGGCGAGTGCGCGGGCACGGGTAAGACTGCTGATCCGGCCAGCCTGATCGCCGCTCTGGTGCGAAATTTCCGCGAGCTGGATCCACCCCTCTACCGACATTGCCCGGCCCTGGAAGGCGGACTGCAACACACGACTGGCCTGTTCGCCCAGCCCCCGGCGGGCAAAATCCCGTCCGATGGGCTTGAAGAGCCTTAGCCCTTCGTCGATCGTATTGGCCTTGGCCATATCCCGCAGGGCCCGCTCACAGAGCTGGGCTGTCTTTTCGGAAATCTGGGGGATCTGCGCGATGACTTCCAGCGCCCGATCGGGGGCCTTGGCCTGCAATTCCACTTCAGCCAGGGCTTCCAGAAGTTCGATACTGCGGGGATTGGCAGAAAGGCCCTCGCGTAGATGCTGAGTGGCGGCCACCAGATCCTTCTGCATGATGCAGAGCCGCGACTGCGTCAGGAATAGCTTCGGCGACGTGGTCATCACCTTGGCTCGATCCAGAATCTGGAGGGCCTCCGCGTGCATTTGTTCGAAGGCAAGGGATTCAGCTACTTCCAAGTAAATGTCGGAGGCGCGCTCCTTCATGCCTTCCTTGTTGTAGAGATCCGCCAACTTGACCTTGTTCTTCAGGTTCTTGGGGTCCAGTTCGACGACCTTGGCAAATTCCTCCAAGGCTCGCTTCAGCAACCCCTTCTTGGTGTAAAGCTCCGCCATCTCGATATGAACCTGGATGGCGTCTTTGATCATGTTGGTGGCGCGGTAGGTTTCGGCGAGCCGAAGCGCTACATCCACATCTTCGGGGGCTGTGCGGTGAGCCTTCTTGAACACGGCGGCAGCCTTGTTCGTAAAGCCGTTGCGCTCGTAGCCAATCCCCGCGCGCTTGAACATGGCTAACGCATCGGGCACCTTCCCCACTTGCAGGTAGGCGTCGCCAACGCGGTTCACAAGGTTGAAATCATCGCCCTTGTCTTCCAGCAGCTTCAGAAATTCATCGATGGCGCGATCGATCTTGCCACTCGCCATGTACCCTTCGGCCTGCTTTTGTACTTTTACTCGATCAATGGCCATGGCGGATTATCTCGGAAATACAAAAAGGAACAATCGAGAGCTTAATCGGAATTCAGCAGGTTCCGGCCCGTGAAGGCATGGGGAAGCAGGCTGGCAATGCTATGAAGGGATTTTTCTGTGCGATTGGATAACAAAATAGGTAGATCTTCCGCGAATTCGGCAATGACCTGACGACAAAGCCCGCAAGGTGGAGTCAGGGATTCCGCCTCGGTCACAACCACCAACGCAATCATGTCGTTGGGACGCATGCCCTTCGCGGCAGCAGCACAAATGGCCGTGCGTTCGGCGCAAATGGTGCCCCCATAACTGGCATTCTCCACATTGCAGCCGATATGCACGGATCCGTCCCGACAAAGCAGCGCTGCACCCACCTGGAAATGACTGTAAGGGGCGTAGGCCTGCTCCCAACCCTGCCAAGCGGCCTGGAGAAGAGGGGTCCACCCTGGATCATTGGGGGTTGAGAATCGCATTCGGCTCCTGGAGATCTGGATCTAGGGTAATCGGTGGTCTCCCTGCGCGCTACCCACCGAGTCCGATTCGCCCTCGGCTTGGGCTTCGGCCAAGGCTCGCCAACTCGCCTTAAAGCCCTCCACATTGGCATTTCCAGCCTTGGATCGAATTTCCAGATGCACGATACGCCTTTGAATTCGGGCTTGAAGGACGGCCCCCGAGAGCCGTTCAAGCTCCTTTTCGAATTCGACACCCGGCTTCCATTTGCCCAAATCCAATACAAGATGCTGCCCCGCAGGCTCCTCATCCTCCAGCGTGCGCACCCAGGGTTCCCCCCGTTGGGCGGTGCGCTTCCAATGCACCCGGTGGATGGAATCCCCCTCTCGAAAGGGGCGGGCACCATCGGGACTGGCACTTCCGGGTTTCGGTATAGAGCGCACGGCCTCACCCTTGGGTCCTTGTTTTAGCAGCGTAGAGCGCGGATGGGGCAACACCAGAAAGGTTTCATCCAGCGTTATTCGCCAAGCTTTTTCGAGAAACCCAAATGGGTAGGAGGTTCGCATCTCGAGGCTCGAAAGCCGCGTCCACCCGCGTCGTTCGGGAAAAATGTGTACCACCACCCTGCCATCCTCTTGCCCCGGCCCTCCGGAATAGAAGCCCGGCTCCGTCCGACCACCCTCCATTTCTAAACGCAACTCCAGCGCCCGAAACCGTTTGGGCGCACCATCTCGAAGGCGAAGGCGTAGATGGCCCCGTACCCGGGCAAACAAATTGCCTTCCTCGATGCGGACAAAGGCCAAGTCCTGAATGGCATGGCGACTCACCCATCCAGACACCAAGAAAACCGCCGTCATTAGTGAAAAGACTAGATAGAGAAGATTATTGCCGGTGTTTGCGGCAAAAATCCCCACCAGCAGCAAAGCGGCCAGATACTCCAAACCCAATCGCGTGATGGAAAGGCGGAGGCGACGATCATTCCAGAGCTTCATGGTCAGAAGAGGTTACTGCCACAATGGCCAAAGAATCTCTTTTCGGATGGCCCATGCTGAAGAATCTTTTTCGCACCAAGAGTCTGGAGCAATTGAAGGCCAAGGCCGAAGAGCCGGAATACCAGCTCAAGAAGAACCTGGGCACCTTTGATCTCACCATGTTCGGCATCGGGGCCATCATCGGCGCGGGGATCTTTAGCGCCATCGGCACCGCGGCGGCCGGCAACCTGACGGATGGCCGCCTAGGCGCCGGTCCAGCGCTGGTTGTCAGCATCATTCTGGTGGCGATAGCTTGCGGCTTTACGGCCTTGGCCTATGCCGAATTGGCCTCCATGATTCCAGTATCGGGATCGGCCTACACCTATGCTTACGCCACTCTTGGCGAACTGATGGCTTGGATCATTGGCTGGGATCTCCTGTTGGAATACGCCGTCAGCAATGTTGCCGTGGCCATTTCCTGGGGCGATTACACCCGAAGCTTTCTAGCCAACGTGATGCACATCCATGTGCCGGGATGGCTGGCCATGGATCCCCGTACGGCTCTGCAACTGACCGATGGAATTCCGGTCATGACCATTTCCGCCAAACTTCAGGCCCTCGTTCAGGCCAAGGCTGGATTGATCAACGGTGCTGCAACATTTGCCAATTGGGCCACGCTCAAGGATGCGCCCATGGTGCTTGGCTTTCCCGTGACCTTCAATCTGCTCGCCATGATCATCACAGTTCTTGTTACGTGGCTGGTCTATATCGGCATCAAGGAAAGTGCCCGAGCCAACGCGATCATGGTGGTCATCAAGGTCGTCATTCTCCTGGGCGTGATCGGACTCGGGATCAAGTTCATCCGCCACGAAAATTGGATTCCCTTTGCGCCCCACGGCTGGAAGGGCATTCAGGCCGGTGCCGCCATCATCTTCTTCGCATTCATCGGCTTCGATGCCGTCAGCACCACGGCGGAAGAGTGCAAGGATCCAGGGCGCAGCCTCCCGCGCGGCATTCTTTTCTCTCTGGCCATCTGCACCGTCATCTATGCGGCCGTAGCCTTGGTTGTCACCGGCATGATGAAATACACCGACTTGGCGGGAAAAGCCGATCCTCTGGCTTACATTTTCAGCCAGCAGAAAATGTATATGGCGGCAGGGATCATTAGCTTCGGCGCGGTGATCGCCACCACGGCCGCCCTATTGGTTTACCAAGTGGGCCAGCCCCGCATCTTCATGTCCATGAGCCGCGATGGCCTGCTGGGGCCGTGGTTCGGCAAGATCAGCAAGAAATACGGCACGCCCGGTAATGCCACGCTGCTCACCGGGCTCCTGGTCGCTATTCCCGCGGGCCTGATGAACATCGATATCATCGTCGAACTGGCTAACATCGGCACCCTCTTCGCGTTTGCCATCGTCTGCGCCGCCGTGATGATTCTTCGGGCAAAGCGACCCGAAGCGATTCGCCGCTTCCGCGCGCCCTGGGTCTGGTTCGTGGGCTGTGCGGGCATCATCTCTTGCATCTGGCTAGCGGCGGGATTGCCACCCTCGACTTGGATACGCTTCTTTGCCTGGCTCGTCCTGGGCCTGCTGGTGTATTTCATCTACGGAATCCGCAATAGCACCCTCCGCGAAAAGCACGAGAAAGCGTAGGCTGACAGCATGTTTACCGGCTTAATCCGACACCTCGGCACCCTCGAAGCACGCGCACCTCGCCAGGGCGGTGCTCGGCTGCGCATCAGTGCGCTACCTGATTTGCTGGAACGGGCGGAACGGGGCGCCAGCATCTGCGTGAACGGCGCCTGTTTAACCGCGGTCGCGCGCGATGGGCGTTCCTTCGAAGCCGATCTTTCCCAAGAAACACTGCTGAAGACAACGTTCGGCCAACTTTCGATTGGTGAAATGCTGCACCTGGAGCCCTCCCTGCGCGTGGGCGATCCTTTAGATGGCCACCTGGTTTCGGGCCATGTTGATGGCGTGGGTCGATTGGTGGAGCGTGCCGAAGGCGAGGGCATCTGGCGCTTCTCGATGCCCATAGAACTGGCCCCGATGTGCGCCGCAAAGGGCTCCATCACTATCGATGGGATTTCACTGACGATGGTCGATTGTGGCCGTGAAGATTTTTCCGTCGCTCTTATCCCAGAAACCGTTTCCCATACGCGCTTGGCAACCATGCGCCCTGGCTCACAGGTGAATCTGGAAGCCGACCCCATCGGTCGCTTTGTCGCCCGCACCCTGGCCTTGCGTCAAGGAGACGCAACATTATCCAGGTTCGCCCAGGATGGCTGGCAGTAGACTTTCTCCATGCAGAAGCCTGAAATTCCTAAAGAAATCGCCCCCGACCTGGTGGATCGACTTCGATCCCGGTTTGGTGATTTCCCGGTGATCCAAGGCTGGGGCCTGGAAATCATGGCAATGACTCCAGGCCAAGCCACGGTAAGCGTTCAGGCCACACCGCGCACCACCAATCCGAACGGCATCACCAACGGCGGCATTCTGGCCTCCTTGGCCGATATGGCCAGCGCCCTGGCCCTTTCCACAGCCTTTGATGGCGTCATGCCCTTTGCCACTTCGGATCTGAGCATTCGCTACCTCGAACCTGCCCAAGGGCCTGTGGAGGCTGAAGCCACGGTGATTCGAATATCTAATCGCAGCGCCATCATTTCCTGCGAACTGCGCGCCCAGGGTGAGATCGTCGCCCTTTGCACCAGCCATTTCGCCATCAAGCTCAAGCCCCAGGCCTGAAATGCCAAAAGCTCATACCTCACCGCCCCTCCAGCGCCTCCGCTACACGCTGATGCTGCTCACACTAGTGGTCGTGGCCGGCGCCATCGGCTATCACCTCCTTTCCAAGCTCAACTTCCTCGATAGTTTCTACATGGCCATCACGACCCTGTTCACGGTGGGTTTCCGGGAATTGGGCCAAGTCAACAACGCCACCAAACTCTTCACCATCGCCTACCTCATCACGGGCCTGGGCGTAGCCACCTATGCCCTCTCCAACCTCACGGCCCTCATCGTGGAGGGCGACCTCCAGGGCTACCTGCGGGAGCGCCGAATGGAAAAACGACTTCAGGATCTTCGAAATCACGTGATCGTTTGCGGTTTCGGAAAAATGGGCTTCCAGGCCGCCTGGGAACTCAAACAGGTGGGCGTGCCCTTCCTCATCCTCGAAAAGGAAGTAAACAAGGGTTCGAAGAATCCCCGCTTCGAAGGCGAGATTTTCCTCTATGGCAACGCCATGGACGAACTGACCCTCGAACGCGCCGGCATTCGCCATGCCCGGGGTCTCATCACCACCCTCACCACCGATGCCGATAACGTGCTGGTGACCCTGACCGCCAAACAGCTCGCACCGGATATTCCCATCGTTGCCCGCGCCGCGCAGCTCGGCATGGAAAACAAACTGAAAGCTGCGGGCGCCAACCATATCGTGAGCCCCTACGAAATTGGTGGCCGACGCATGGCCGCACTGCTGCTGGATCCCGAGCTCATGAACTATGTGGACCTAGTCCTGGATCACAAGCAAATGGAAATGGCCATCGAGCATATTCTCGTGAATCCAAGCTCTCAATTGGTCGGCCTCACCATGCGAGAAGCCCGCCTGCGTGACACCACCGGCGCCCTCATCGTGGGTATCCACCGCACGGAGACGGGACTTATTTTCAACCCCAAAGGCCACGAACAATTCCAAGCCGGCGATGTGCTCCTGGCCATGGGCGATCACAGCACCTTGAATGCCCTAGTCAAGGTAGCGCGGGGGGAAAGCCAACTGACATAACAACTCGAATCGTACAAGCCGAGAGCCCGTCAGGGCCCCCAGCTTAATACCCATTACCAAATAAGTGCCCGAAGGGTGCTTATTTGATAGCGGCGAACCGCTTGCTAGCCTCGCTCCACTTGATGTTTTCGAGGAAGGCATTTACGTAGTCGGGGCGCTTGATCCCGTAATCGACCATGAAGGCATGTTCCCAACTATCCAGCACCACTAGAATGTCCTGCTCAATGGGCACGCCCAGGTGGTGTTCGGCGAAGAAGTAGGTGTGCAGCTTGTTATCCCGGCGATTGCGGGTAAGAATCGCCCAACCCGGACCGCAGAGCGCCGCAGCCTTCAGGTCAGCGACCACTTTATCCTTGCCGCCAGCAGCTTCCAGGGCCTTGCCCAGCTCGGGGCTGATCTCGCCATCGGCACCCAGATTCTCGAAATAGAGTTCATGCAGGAAGGAGCCATTGAAGGCCACGGCCTCGCGACGTTTGAGCTCGCTGTATTCATTGAAGGAATAGTTGGGCTTGGTGTTATCCATGCCCACCAGCTTTTCCTCGATCTCGTTGAGCTTGGCGACGTAACCCTTGTACAGGGTGAAGTGCTGCTCCAACTGGTTATCGGAAAGCCCCTTGAGCTTGCCACCCTTCAGGTGATCGTAGTTTTTCGCATCGTAGGCCATGGATTCTCCTTGGAAGTGAACCGTAGGGTAGGCCAGCAGTCTAACCAGCCCGTTGCACCCTAAGATGCCCTCGACGTAGATTTTGTTCACCCTCCAAGACGAAGCCCCACAACCGTGGGGCTTCGTCTTGAAAACTACTTCAGCTTCTGCCACAGGAACGTGTAGTCCAATGCGGCCATATGGGCCCGCTGGGTGTTATCAGCGGCACCGCCGTGACCACCCTCGATGTTCTCGTAATAGCGGACATCGGCACCCAGCGCCTTCATGCTGGCCATCATTTTGCGGGCGTGGCCGGGGTGCACCCGATCGTCCCGCGTGCTGGTGGTAAAGAGCACCGCCGGATAGGTCACGCCAGCCTTCAGGTTGTGGTAAGGGCTAAAGGCCTGGATATAGGCCCATTCCTCGGGCTTTGAAGGATCTCCGTATTCGCCCATCCAGGACGCACCCGCCAGGAGTTGGCTATAGCGTTTCATGTCCAGCAGGGGCACTTGGCAAACAATGGCGCGGAAGAGCTTGGGGTAGAGCGTGATCATATTGCCCATCAACAGGCCACCATTGCTGCCGCCCTGGGCGCCAAGATGCTTGGGCGATGTGATTTTTCGCGCAAAGAGATCCTCGGCCACTGCGGCAAAATCCTCGTAGCAGCGCATACGGTTCTGTTTGAGAGCGGCCTGGTGCCACTGGGGACCGTACTCACCGCCACCGCGAATATTGGCCAGGATGTATACGCCACCCTGAGTGGTCCAGGCCAATCCGGTAGCAGCGCTATAACTGGGGGTCAGGGAAACCTCAAAACCACCGTAGCCGTAAAGCAGGGTGGGATTGGTGCCATCCAGCTTCAGGCCCTTGGGCGCGATCTGGAAGTAGGGCACCCGCGTGCCATCCTTGGACTTCACAAAGTGCTGACTGACATCCATGGTGCTGGCATCGAAGAAAGCTGGGGCCTTTTTAAGAGTCTCGAAGGTAGCGCTGCCCACCTTGCCGTATTGGAGACTGGCGGGGGTGGTAAACCCATTGACGGTGAAGAAGACCTCGTCGGAATGCTCCTGATCTACGGCTCCCACCGACAGGGTGGAAAACGCCGGTGCGCCCGGGAAGGCCTGCTGAGTCCACCCCTTGGCTCCCGGGGTGTAGATGGATACCTGGTTGATGACATCCTGAAGCACGTTGAGGATCAGGTGGTTCCGGGTCCAACTGTAGCCCGCCAGGGAGCGCGTGGCCGTGGGTTCGAAGAGCACGGTGAAATCCCGCTTGCCGCCCAGGAATTCATCGAAGCGCATCACCAACAGGCTGCCGGCGCCGTAGGTTTTGCCACCCACGGTCCAGGGAGTACGGAGGCTCACGGTCAGCCATTCCCGGTAGGGATTCGGGTTGGCGTCTTCAGGCACTTCGAGCTTCTGCAGCTTTCCATCCGCCTTCCGCAGAAACACCTGAGAGGTGGTCATGGAGATGCCCCGAGTCACATAATCGCGCTCGTAGCCCGTGGTGTCGTCATGGTAGGCGCCCACGCTGATATCGGTGGCCTTGCCCTCGTACACCGTTGTCGCCTGAGCGAGAGGTGTCCCGCGCTTCCACAGCTTGACGATGCGAGCGTACCCCGAGTCCGTCATCGAGCCAGGTCCGAAATCGGTGGCGACATAGACCGCGTCCTTGCCAACCCAGCTGAGGTTGCCCTTGGCTTCGGGGAGTTCGAAACCACCCTTAACAAAGGTGCGGGTCTGCAGATCGAATTCGCGAACCACGGTTGCGTCTGCCCCGCCCCTGGAAAGGGTGACGAGGACATGGCGATAGCCACCTTCCTTGAGCACCTCGGCGCCGCCCCAGACCCAGTTTTCCTTCTCGGCCTTGCCGATGGCATCCAGGTCGAGAATGACATCCCAGACAGGTTCAGCTTTGCGGTATTCAACCAGCGAAGTGCGCCGCCAGAGGCCTCGAGGATGGGCGGCATCCTTCCAGAAATTGTAGAAGTGATCACCGATCTTGCCCACGTATGGGATACGGGCGTTCGAGTCCAGCACCTTCAGGATTTCACCCTTAACGCGAGTGAACCGCGGATCACCGCCGAGCTCCTTCATAGTGTCCGCGTTCCGCGCCTTCACCCAGTCCAGCGCCTTTTCGCCGGTCACATTCTCCAGCCAAAGATGGGGATCTTCCATGGCGTTCGGAGGCATGGGCTTAACTTCTTGAGCAGTCATGCTCAAGCCTAGCGCGAGGCAGAGCGAAACCTGAATCCAGGGGCGAGACATCGTGATCTCCTTGAGAAAGAATGGCGTAGAGAGCGTGGACCTTCGGGAAATCCACGGATCGGGACGATCAGTCTATACCTCTTCTTGCGAGGCCACCACCGACTCGAACGCATGGCATCAGCGGGTGTTCATCACCGTGGTGCCCCGGCACGCCTCCCTCAATGGCCAATCCAGTGGGTGTCAGAAGTGTCGAGAGGTTTTCATGCGAAGGCAGGGGACCCCAGCCATCCGCATCAAAAATCCGTTCGGCCGTGACCATCGTAAACAGCTGATCCACGGGATAACCGGCGGCCGCGAGGGCATCCAGGTATCCCGCATCCAGATTGACATCGGCCTGAATGGAAATGGTTTGTCCAGGGCTCCAAGCACCCGCGTTTGAATTCACCGTGCCACTCCAAACACCGAATCGACTCGTACCGTAGGCCGTGGAAGTCACCGGCGAGGGTGGAGGCGTGGGCTTCCCGCACCACAGGAAATCAGGCCATTGCCGATGCGAGACACAAAAACAGCCCAACCATGGCCGAGCGATTGCGTGGATGCATCCGAGCTCCTGTTTCCTATCCTCAGCGTGCGAGGGCTCCCGGAGGCGGTTCTCCAATTTTAGATTCGCGCGGGGCCACCAAAGGGTAAAGCCCCAATTTCCCATTGGTATAGATCCCGCCTGGAAGATGGCGTGTTGACAATCTCCGTGGCGGCATGGTCGACTGGCTATCCGAAGGATTATTCCCAATGCTCATTTCCCGCCATCATGCCAGCCACCATGTCGCCCATCGGGTGACGGGAGCTGCTTTCTAGTCGAATCCATTCTTCGAACGAAGCCCCCGGAACCCACAAGGTCCGGGGCTTTTTTTAGTTAGCGAGAACACAACCATGACCACCTTCACCTTCCACCATCACCATGCGCATCCCCCACCTCCGGGGTAGGCCAACGTCTGCGCACTGCGCGATTCCAGCCCCGAGGTTCCTCACGAACTCGGGGCTTTTTCTTTTTTCCATTTAGGAGCTGATATGACCGTCCCACCCACAATCAAACTCGCACTGCCCAAGGGCCGCATGGCCGAGGGGGTGCTCAAACTGATGGATGAAGCTGGCATGAAGGTGCTGGCCAACGGGCGCAATTACCGCCCGCTCTGCCGCGACCCCCGGTTCGAGCTAAAAATCCTTAAACCCCAAGACATCGTCCGCATGGTGGAACTGGGTCGGCACGATCTAGCCTTTGCGGGCTACGACTGGGTGATTGAACTCGGTGCCTCGGTGGAGGAACTCCTGGATACCGAGTTGGATTCCGTTCGCATCGTGGCCGCTGCCCCCAATGAATATGTGGCCTCCGGCGAATTGCGAACCCGCCCCATCGTGGTGGCCAGCGAGTACGAGCGCATCACCACCCAGTGGCTTACCAAGGAGGGCTTTGATGCGGTCTTCGTGCGCAGCCACGGCGCCACGGAAGTATTCCCCCCCGAGGATGCCGATTTGATCGTGGATAACACCGCCACGGGACGCACCCTGGTTGAAAACGGCCTAACCGAGATTGCCACGCTGATGCGCTCATCTACCCGTTTGATCGCCAATCCTAGTCTCATGCAGGGCCCGAACCGCGAAGTCGTTGAAGAATTTCTGCTCCTCATGCGCTCGGTGCTGGATGCCCGCAAACGCGTGATGCTGGAAATGAACGTAAGCGCCGCGGCC